>JAMLIH010000001.1 GCA_023954255.1 Phyllobacteriaceae bacterium
AGGCGAAGATCAGCGTCATGATCAGGCCGAGATAGGTCGAAACCGCCTGCAGGTTCTCGATCGTCGCCTGGCCGTCGCCGCCAACCTGCTGCTGCGACAGGAAGAACTGCGTCGCCAGCGGCATGATCAGGAAATAGACCAGGCACGAGCCGATCAGGAACAGTACCGGCGTTGCGACCAGAAACGGCAGGAAGGCCCGGCGCTCGTTCTTGTACAGCCCCGGCGCGACAAAGCCGTAAAGCTGGGTCGCGATCACCGGAAAGGAGATGAACAGCGAGCCGAACAGCGCGATCTTCAACTGGGTGAAGAAATATTCCTCAAGCGCCGTGTAGATGAAGCGCACATCGGTCGTCCCCGCCCCCCACTGATAGGGAATGATCAGGATGTTGAAGATCTTGTCGGCGAAGATGAAACAGATGACGAAAAAGATCGCGATGGCGATCACCGATTTCATCAGCCGCTGGCGCAGCTCGATCAGGTGCTCGATCAGCGGCGCGCTTGAGGCGTCGATATCGTCCTCGTCGCTCATGACGTCTTGGCCGGTTTCTTGGCGGCCGGCTTCCTGGCAGCCGCCTTTGCGGGTGCCGGTTTCTTCGCCTTCTCGCCAGCCGCCGCACTGGCAGTTGTCTTCGCGGCAGCCTTTGTGCTGGAGGCAGCCTTGGCAGGAGCAGCAGCAGCCGGTTTTGCCGGTTCCGGCAGGCTGTCGGCAATGGCTCCGGGATCGTCTCCCGCGCTCGCCATGCCGGTTGCCGGCTTGTCGTCAAGCGCGTCGTTCACGCCCTTGCCGGCATCCGCAATGCTCTGCTTGAAATCGCGATTGTACTTGTCGGCCGCCTTCTTGACGTCGTCGAGCGGCGCAAACCCCTTGCCGGAGGCGATGTTCTTCACCTCGTCGAGTTCGGCCTCGCGTACCGCATCGTCGAACTGTTTCTGGAAGTCGCCCGCCATGCGGCGCATGTTGCCCATCACCTTGCCGAACGAGCGCAGCATCTTCGGCAGGTCCTTGGGACCGACCACGATGATCGCCACGACGGCGACCACGAGCATTTCTGTCCAGCCAATGTCGAACAACGGCGCAATCCGGATTCAGGCAGCGCGCAGGAAGCGGCTGCGGTCACAAAACGGCGGAAGCAGCTCAGCTTTCCGTCTTTTCCTTGATGTCGGCAACCGTTTCGTTGACCTTCTGGTCGATGGTCTTGGCGGTTTCCGTCTCCTCGTCCTTCAAGCCTTTCTTGAAGGAGTTGATGCCCTTGGCGACATCACCCATCAGTTCGGAGATCTTGCCCCTGCCGAACAGCAGCACCACCACCACGGCGATGATCACGATCTGCCAAATGCCGATCTGTCCCATGAATTCCTCTCCATCGCTTTCCCGGTCCCCCGGGATCGTTCACGTTTGGGCCACTCTAGCGTGGCGGCGGGCATTCCCGCAAGCAGTCAGAACGGCAGATGGCGAAATCATCGGAATATGGTCAATTCACCGGCCCTTCCGCGCCTCATATAGGTAGGCTGCGGGGCGATGTCACCTGCCAATCGCCCGCAACCGGATGCGGCCGATTGTCAGGCGCCGGAAACCTGTTCGTCGAAGAGCAGCGCCTTGTCGGCATCGATGGCGACGCGCACGGGAACCTGCCCGCCCGGCCGGGCCGCATCAAGCGCACCGAAAGGCAGCTTGGCCTTGAGCGTGAGTTCGCCTGCGGGAAGGTAGAGGTCGACCAGTTCGCTTTCGCCCAGGAAGTGGCGCGCCGTCACATAGGCTTGCACCGTCCCGGCGACCGCATCCTGCCTGCGCCGCCCTTTCACGGCGGAAGCAGGCAGAACGAGAACATCCGACGGCCGCACGCAGACGGTAACCGGCCCGTCGCCGCGGCGCGCGCCCTTGAGCGGGTGGTCTCCCAGCGGCGTCTTCAGCACGCCGCTTTCCACCGTGCCGGCAAAGGTGTTGAGTTCGGAGAAGAAACGGGCGGCAAACAGGCTTGCCGGCGACTGGTACAACTCCTCGCAACTGCCCGACTGGACAATCCGCCCCTTTTCCAGCAGCGCGATGCGGTCGCTGATCTGCATCGCCTCTTCCGGGTCGTGGGTGACCACCACCACGGTCGAGCGCGTCTCGCGCAGGATCGCCAGCGTTTCGTTGCGCACGCTTTCGCGCAGCCGCCCGTCAAGCCCAGAAAACGGCTCGTCCATCAGCAGAATGCCGGGTTTGGGGCCCAGCGCGCGGGCCAGCGCCACCCGTTGCTGCTCGCCGCCCGACAGGTTATGCGGAAAATCGTCGGCCCGGTTTTCCAGCCCGACCGTCGCAAGAAGGTGCATCACATGGCTGTCGCGCTCGGCAGGCTCAAGCTGCGTCAGGCCGAAGGCGACGTTCCTGCGGACGCTCAGATGGGGAAACAGCGCATAATCCTGGAAGACCAGCCCGACGCCGCGCTTTTCCGGCGGCACCATGCCCCCCGGGCACGAAACCACCTGCTGGTTGATCAGGATTTCTCCGGCAGCCGGCTTTACCAGCCCCGCCGCAAGCCTAAGCAGCGTCGTCTTGCCCGAACCCGAGGGCCCCAGAAGCGACAGCACCTCGCTGGCGCCGATGGCAAGGTTCACATCCCGCAGGATTTCGCTTTCGCCATAACTGTGGCTGACATGGTGAAACGACAGGCTCGAGGCGATTGTGACACCAACCCGCGTCCGGCCCGGCAACGAAGCCGACAGCGCCGGCGCGGCCCTGCCGCGCGCCTGCCTGTTGCCGTCCCTGTCCGTCAAAACACGTTACTCCAACTGCTCTGCCAGCGCCGCATACGGCCTGTTTTGCGCGCCCTGTCAACCATGGCGATGGGGAAGCTGCAGGTCCACGCCGTGCCGCAAGGTAGCGGAATCTCACAAAACCCGCCGGTCCGGGCCGCACAGATCGCAGCCGAGAGGGCATCCAAAACCGTCCGCAGGCGGCACACCCAAACGCATATTATGCTTTAGGAAACCGCCGTAGAAAACTGTTTTGTTTCAGTTTTGCTTGAGCTGTACCCGCCCGTCATCCGGGAAGATTTCCGCCGCCATCAGCCCTTTCGGTCCCTGACCGAAGCGCACCAGCACATATTGTCCGGGCCGCAATTCGGCGATGCCGAATTTGCGCAGCGTCTCCATGTGAACGAAAATGTCTTCCGTTCCCTTGACGACAAAGCCATAGCCCTTGGTGCGGTTGAACCACTTGACCTGCACCCGTTCCAGCGGGCTCTCCGCCTGGACGGTGACATGGGTGCGGCTCGCCTCGCTCTCCTGCGGCGGCGTTGCCGTGCTCTCATCCATGGAAAGCACCCTGAGCGCCTGCCAGCCCTTGTCGCGCTGAACTGCCTCGATGACGATGCGCGCGCCGGGCAAAACGGTGTTGAAACCGTCCTTGCGCAGGCATGTCACATGCAGCAGCACATCCGGCAGGTCCTCGTCGGGAACGACGAAGCCGAATCCCTTGGAAACATCGAACCACTTGATGGCGCCGGCCAGTTCAACCACTTCGGAGTGTACAGCCCCGCCCGTACGCTCAAGCGTATCGGCTGCCGGCTGCGTGGCTGTGGACGCAGAAAGCCCTTCAGCTTCCCCAAGGGAAGCGCGGTTTTTGCCGCTATACGGTGGCTTGGCCCCCATGCCGCTTGGACCCTCAACCCTGAACTGCCCACCCTCCGTGCAGTCCTCAACTGATTCTCTACAATACTAGCACCCTGTTTCGGTAGGTCAGCAAGCCCTTTATTGCAGCTTTTTTGCCCGAACCCTGTCACCGGGACGCAGAATCCGCCCCTGTCCGCGACCTTCTCACACACATCCCTTGTCTTTCCGTATGAAAATCAACGGCTTTCGGGTGGTATCCGCGGCCTGCCACATGCGGCGAAAAACTTCCACAACCAGCACCCGTGACCATAGTCTTGCCCCATTTTCACCCTAGCGCAGACTTGAAATCGGGACCGCAGGGCCGTTGCGGGCGGTTTTTCGCGCAACCGGATGACCGCAGATCGATACCCGGCCCGGCAAACCCGGTTGAAGAACCAGCCCCGCGCAAGGCTCTTTGGCAATGTTCGGGGCCATGGCTACGGGGCAACGATTACGGGGCGATGATTTGAACGCAAGGCGCTTGGGAGCCGTCTCCCGGAGCCGTGCAGGCGAAGGCGAAACCCTTCGTTAACGCTGTTTGGACCAGATTGATACGGCGGCCGGGGAACTGTACCGGAACAGCGGATGAAGGCTGCAGACCTTGTGAACAGGGGCTGTGTCTGCTAGCCGGAGCAGCGGGATACGGGAGACGTTCCAGACCGGGAAAAGTCTCCAGCGATTTTAAGGGGCCATTTGCCGGGACAGCGCCCGAACGTTGCCTGGACGGTAAATGGAACTGGAGTTGGAACCGGCCTTGCTAGGCCGGCCAAGAGGGGCCTACAAGGGGCCCAAGAGGGGAACGCGGGTGGCAAAGCCGGTTGAATCAAAGACCGCACAATGCCTTGCAGTGACTGACCTTGCAGTTACTGGCCTTGCAATGCCTGCGCATGATGCGCCAGCAGGCACCCTTCCCCGTTTTCACCCCCATTCGACGCCCCACCATTCGACGCCCCACAATTCGACCCGGCGCGATTTGCCGAACAAGGCCGTCTGGCAGCGGTTCCGCGCCGCCGTCCTGCCGGCCGTTGCAGCCCTGGCGCTTGGCGGCTGTGTTGCAGCTCCTGTTTCCGATACGCTGGAAAGCGCGGCGCTGACCTCTCCCGACACGGCGGTGGAAACCGGCGAAACCGCCCTGCTTGCCGACGGCACCAGCCTGGGCGACACGCCTTTTGCCAGCGTGCTGGCCACCGTGCCGGTGCCGACCCGTTCACCTTCCGCCCAAAGTGGTGGCGAACTGGCACTGCTCTCCGAAGAGACAGCACCCGTGATCAACCCCGCAGCAGCGCCTGCCGCCCAGGGCGATCTTGAGACGGCGGCGCTTGCAACCGGCGGCACAGCCGATCAGCCGGCCGCGGCCGCCGGCGAGAACGAAAGCACCGAAACGGTTGCCGGTTCCGCAACGCCGGCCCAGGAAGTCGCCAGCGCCGAACCGCTGCGCCAGCCCAAGGTGCAGCAACCCAAGAAGGCCGGCGGCCTGTTTGGCCTGTTCATGGCCAGCCGCCAGACGAAACCGAAGAAGATCGTCGAGCCGAAACAGCCCGCCATGGCCTCTGCCTCCGGCTATTCCTCGAGCGGCGGCCTTCCCGGCGTCCAGCGCAAGGGCGCCATTTTCGGCATTGCGGGTTCCGAGGAAAATGACGAAGAGCCCGGCATTGCCGCCGAACAGAACATCCAGGTCGCTTCCGTCGGCGGCATTGGCCGCCTGATCTCGCCCTCGGGCCTCATCCTGCAGACCGACAAGGTCGAGGTCGGCTGTTTCAAGCCGGACCTGCTCGCCATCCTGAAGAAGGTCGAGCGCCGCTACGGCAAGAAGGTGATGGTGACTTCCGGCTACCGCAGCCCGCAGCGCAACCGTCGCGCCGGCGGGGTTTCCAATTCCACCCATATCTACTGCAAGGCCGCCGACATCCAGGTCGAGGGCATCAGCAAGTGGGATCTGGCGAAATATCTGCGCTCCATCGACGGCCGCGGCGGCGTTGGCACCTATTGCCGTACCAACTCCGTCCATATCGATGTCGGCAGCCAGCGTGACTGGCATCATCCCTGCCGCCGCTCCGGCTCCCGCAGCAAGAAAAAGAAAGCCTGAGAGGGCTGCCTTCGCCTTCCGTCGGCTGTTGCAACCTGCCCCCGAAAAGACGCAGAATTTTCCACGGCATCGGTGTTTTTCCGGTTGAAGCGCCGCGCGTTCATCTCTATAAGCGCGGCACGAAGCAACCGCTTCAACCGTGCGCCCTTCGTCTAGCGGTTAGGACGCCGCCCTTTCACGGCGGAAACAGGGGTTCGATTCCCCTAGGGCGTACCACTCAAATCCCATTTTCATATCCGCTTTAACAAGCCGCTGGCTTCCTCTGGCAGCGTTTGAGACCGCAAGTTTTGCGATTTTCGCGGTTGAGATTGCAGACGGGCGAAGTGTGTTTGTCCTTCGCTGTGCGGCTGCCGATTCAGGCCCTCGCAGCTTCCGGCAGGCACTGCATGAAGAAGGTGCGCATGTCCGTCCTGCTCACCTTGCGGTAGTCGTCGAACCGGCGCTCCTGCTTTTCCTCACGCCAGCCATCGGCAGCCTTCAGGGCCAGCGTTACCGAATGATCCGCCGCGAACGCCGGAGCAAGCGGTTTCAGCCCGCCCCACTCGGCGGGGTCGCCGCAAACGCCCTGCCACCGGTCGTTGAAAGCGTACTGCTGATCGGTCCACCGCCACTGCGGATGGCGCTCGACCACATCGCGGTCGAGATACTCGATCCCCACATTGGACCACCAGCTCATCTCGCCGGTCTCGACGCTCTCGCACAGATAGCGGTTCTCCGGCTCGTCGCTGGCGATGCGGTGCAGCCAGCACAGCGACCACTCCTTCTTCCGCGTTGCCGACAGCACGATCAGATCGCCGGGCTGTGCCATCTTGCCGAGAAAGCCTATCGGGTTGAAGGCGGGGCCGTAACCTGCGGGGCGTTCGCCGCCGAGACGGTGCGCAAGGCAGTTCTGCAGCACGAAGTCGAAAATCTCGTCGCGCGCCCTCGATTTGAGCAGACTGCCGGAGGTGATTGCCTGCACCTGGCCCATGAAATTCCTCGCGCCGCGGCCATGTCCGGGCCGGTTACGGTTTATCAGAAATCTGACATAGTAAGAAATATGACAAATCGGACCCTGACAAGCCGCCTTCAGGGGATTTTTCAGCGATGGTAAATTTGCCGGGCGCAGCGTGTGCGCCGCGCCGCCAACACCCTGTTCAGCGCCTGAACGATGACGGCGGCGAGCCGAACTTCTGCCGGAAGGTCTTGGCGAAATGCGCTGACGAGCAGAAGCCCGTCGCCAGCGCGATCTCGGTGATCGACAGCGAGGACTGCGACAGCAGGTTCTTTGCCCGCTCGAGCCGCATGTCGCGATAGAAGGCCATCGTGCCGATGCCGAGCTTGTCGGAAAACAGCCGGTTGAGCTGTCTCGGGCCGACGCCTGACAGCGTTGCCACCTGGGCAAGTTCCAGCGGATCGTCGAGATGGTTTTCCATCGCCTCGATGGCGCGGATGACAGGCGCCGAATTGGTGCCGTAACGCGCCACGAAACCGGCCCGCTGCGGCTGGCCGGGTGCACGCACATTGGTGTGCAGAAACCAGTCGCTGACCTGGGTTGCAAGTCCCTCGCCGTGATGGGAGGCGATCAGGTGATGCATCATGTCGAGAGCTGCGATCCCGCCGGCACAGGTATAGCGGTCGCGGTCGATGACATAGATCGAGCGCTCCAGGATGAGATCGGGCGCGATTTCGACCAGTGCCGAGGCGTGCTCCCAGTGCACCGTCATGCGGTAGCCCGACATCAGCCCGGCAGAGGCCAGGATCACCGGCCCGCCGGAAACCCCGCCCAGCGCCACGCCGCGCCGCGACAGATGGCGCAGCCACTGGAAAACCCGCTTGTCGCGGAACAGCGTCGGATCGCCGCCGGCAACCACGATGACCAGATCGAAATCGGTATGCTCGCCGAGCTGCGTTTTCGTGCGCACCACGCCGGCTGCCGAGGACTGCACCGAACTGCCATACAGCGAGATGTTGGAGACATCGTAAAGCTGCCGCCCGGCGATATGGTTGATGGCGCGAAACGGCTCCGCCGCCGATGCGTAGGACATCAGCGCAAAGCCTTCCAGCAGCAGAAATCCGATTTTGAACGGGCGCTCGTCCCGGTGATAGCTGACCATGCGGCGCAATAAACTGTCTTTTTTGGAAAAGTCCAGAGAAAGGCCAAATATCAGGCTTCAGCCCGTGCTGTTGGAATGATGCAGCCCGGTAGCGGCCGGAACAGCCCGCAGAAAGTCTCAGGCCATGAAATATTCAGCGCTCAGGATCTTCACCGAAGCCCTTGGCGGCAACAAGGGCTGGAAGCCGGTCTGGCGCGAGCCGGAACCGAAGGCCCGTTATGACGTCGTCATTATCGGCGGTGGCGGCCACGGGCTTTCGACCGCCTATTATCTGGCGAAGGAATTCGGCATCACCAATGTCGCCGTGCTGGAAAAGGGCTGGCTCGGCTCCGGCAATATCGGCCGCAACACCACCATCATCCGCTCCAACTATCTGCTGCCGGGCAACGAGCCGTTCTACGAGCTGTCGATGAAACTGTGGGAGGGGCTGGAACAGGATTTCAACTACAACGCCATGGTTTCCCAGCGTGGCATCATCAACCTGTTCCATTCCGATTCCCAGCGCGACGCCTATGTCCGGCGCGGCAACGCCATGCTGATGGCAGGCGCCGATGCCGAACTGCTTGATACCGAAGGCGTCCGCCGCCTCTGCCCGTTCCTCGATTTCGACAATGCGCGCTTTCCGATCCGCGGCGGACTGCAGCAGAAGCGCGGCGGCACCGCGCGCCACGATGCCGTTGCCTGGGGCTATGCAAGAGGTGCCGACAGTCGGGGCGTCGACCTGATCCAGAATTGCGAGGTGACCGGCTTCGACATCGCCAACGGCGTCTGCAAGGGCGTTGTCACCTCCAGAGGAAAGATCGCCGCAAACAAGGTCGCCGTCTGCGTCGCCGGTTCGTCGAGCAGGGTGATGGCGGCAGCCGGCATGCGCCTGCCGATCGAAAGCCATGTGCTCCAGGCTTTTGTCTCCGAAGGCTTGAAGCCGGTCATTCCCGGTGTCATCACCTTCGGCGCCGGCCACTTCTACATCTCCCAGTCCGACAAGGGCGGCCTCGTCTTCGGCGGCGACATCGACGGCTACAACACCTATGCCCAGCGCGGCAATCTGCCGGTGGTCGAGGATGTCTGCGAAGGCGGCATGGCAATCATGCCGATGATAGGCCGGGCACGCCTGCTGCGCATGTGGGGCGGCGTCATGGACATGTCGATGGACGGCTCCCCGTTCATCGACAGGACCCATATCGATGGCCTCTATTTCAACGGCGGTTGGTGTTACGGCGGCTTCAAGGCAACACCAGCTTCCGGTTATTGCTATGCCCATCTCATCGCCCGGGACCACCCCCATCCCGTCGCCACCGAATTGCGCCTCGACCGCTTCAAAACCGGCCGCATGATCGACGAAAAGGGCGCCGGCGCCCAGCCGAACCTGCATTAGGGGACAAACACATGATCATCCACCATCCCCTGCTCGGCCCGCGCGATGCGGCGGAATTCACCGTCCTGGGCGACGCTTCGCTCATCGAGCGGCCCGATCCGCAGTCGGCAGATGCCGAAGACCGCTTTTACGATTATGTCTATCTGCGCGACAACCCCGCCGGGCTGCATCGCGAACTGTGGTATCACGAACAGGGCGACCGTTCCTGGCTCGTCGTCACCCGCAACACCCTGACCCATGAAGTCGTCGGGGTGGAACTTGCCCGCGACGTGGCACTGGCCAAACGCACCGGCAAGAGAGCCAGGACGCGCAAGGGAGGCTCCGCATGAGCTTCCGTTCTCCCGCAAGCATCAAAACCGGTCTGATCGACCGCGATACCTCCCTCGCCTTTTCCTTCAACGGCAGGCAGATGACCGGTCACGCCGGCGATACGCTCGCTTCGGCGCTGATTGCCAACGGCGTCAAGCTGGTCGGCCGCTCGTTCAAGTATCACCGCCCGCGCGGCATCTTCACCGCCGGTTCGGAAGAGCCCAACGCGCTCGTCACCCTGCGCGCGGGTGCGCATTCGGAACCCAATACGCGGGCGACCGTTGCCGAACTCTTTGACGGGCTGGTTGCCAGAAGCCAGAACCATCGCGGACCGCTCCATTTCGACCTGCTGGCGGTCAACGACCTGCTCTCGCCCTTCCTGACGGCAGGCTTCTACTACAAGACCTTCATGTGGCCGAAGAGCTTCTGGGAAAAGCTCTACGAGCCGGTGATCCGCTCTGCCGCCGGTCTCGGCCGGCTTTCGGGCGCAGAAGACCCGGACAGCTATGACAAGGGCTTCCTGCATTGCGATATTCTGGTGATCGGCGCAGGCCCCGCCGGGCTTTCCGCTGCATTGCAGGCGGCGCGCTCCGGCGCGCGAGTCATCCTTGCCGATGAGGACTTCCTGCCCGGCGGCAGGCTCAATGCAGAAACCTATGAGGTTTCCGGCATGCCGGGCTATCGATGGGCGGCGGAAACGATCGCCGAACTCCGTTCGATGGAAACCGTGCGGCTGATGACCCGCACCACCGTCTATGGCGCCTATGACCATGGCGTTTACGGTGCGCTGGAGAAAAAGACCGATCATCTTGCCTCGGCAGACGGCAAGCCGCGTCAGGTGCTTTGGCGCATCTATTCGAAACAGGCCATTCTCTGCGCAGGCGCGACCGAGCGCCCCATTGCCTTTGCCAACAACGACCGGCCGGGCATCATGCTGGCAGGTAGCACACGCACCTATGCCAACCGCTTTGCGGCACTGGCCGGAAAACGCGTCACAATCTTCACCAACAACGATGACGGCTGGCGAACCGCAACCGACATGGTGGATGCCGGTGCGCAGATTGCCGCCATTATCGACAACCGGGAGATTGCGCCCCTTGTTGCCCCGGCGGGCGCTGCCATCGTCATGGGTGGCGCTATTTCCGATACAGGCGGCAGGCTGGCGCTGAAATCCGTCACGCTTTCAAACGGCCAGACAATCGAGACCGACTGTCTTGCGGTTTCCGGCGGCTGGAACCCAAACGTCCACCTGACCTGTCATCAGCGTGGTCGCCCGCAGTGGAACGCGGCGATCAACGCCTTCGTGCCGGGCGGTGAACTGCCGGTGGGCATGCGCGTTGCCGGCAGCGCCAGCGGCGCGCTGACACTCGCCGCCTGCCTTGCACAAGGCCACAAGGCAGCCTCCGAGGCCGCAAAGGCGCTTGGCTTCACGCCCTCCCGCAGCCGTCCCGCCCCCGCCTCGGACGAGGCAAGCGCCAATTCCGCCTTCTGGCATGTTGGCAACAGCAAGAAACGAGCCTGGGTCGATCTGCAGAACGATGTCACCACCAAGGACATCAAGCTCTCCCACCGCGAGGGCTTTCGTTCCGTCGAACACCTCAAGCGCTACACGACGATGGGCATGGCGACCGACCAGGGCAAGACTGCCAACATTCTGGGCTTGGCAATCATGGCCGAAGCCTCCGGCAAGTCCATTCCCGAAACCGGCACGACGATCTTCCGCCCACCGTATACGCCGGTTGCCATCGGTGCGCTGGCCGGCCGCTCACGCGGCAGCGAGTTCCGCCCCACACGGCTGACGACATCCCATCAATGGGCGAAGGAACACGGGGCGATCTTCGTCGAAGCCGGCATGTGGCTGCGCGCGCAATGGTATCCCAAAGTCGGCGAAACCCACTGGCGGGAGAGCGTCGATCGCGAGGCGCTGGCCGTGCGCCGCTCCGTCGGCATCTGCGATGTCACGACGCTCGGCAAGATCGACGTTCAGGGCAAGGACGCCGCCCGTTTCCTCGACGCGCTCTATACCAATACCTTTTCGACGCTTCCCGTCGGCAAGGTGCGCTACGGGCTGATGCTGCGCGAGGACGGCATGGTCTACGACGACGGCACCACGGCGCGGTTCGGCGAAAACCATTTCGTCATGACCACCACCACCGCCAATGCGGTTCTGGTCTTCCGCCGCATGGAATTTGCCCGCCAGTGCCTGTTCCCGGAGATGGACGTGCATCTGATCTCGGCAACCGAGCAATGGGCACAGTTCGCCGTTGCCGGGCCCAATTCGCGCAAGCTGCTGGAAAGGGTCGTCGGCAGGGAGCACGACATTTCCAATGAGGGCTTTCCCTTCATGGCCTGCGGCGAGGTAACCGTCTGCGGCGGCACACGGGCGCGCCTCTTCCGTATCTCCTTTTCCGGCGAACTGGCCTATGAGATTGCCGTTCCCGCCCGCTATGGCGATGCCCTCGTCCGCCGGCTGATGGAAGCAGGCAGAGAGTTCGATGTAACGCCCTACGGCACCGAAGCGCTCAACGTGCTGCGCATCGAAAAGGGCCACGCCACGGCAAACGAATTGAATGGCCAGACCACGGCGCTCAATCTCGGCCTCGAGAAGATGGTCTCAAAGAAGAAGGATTGTATCGGCAGGGTGATGGCAGGCCGCGAGGCGCTCATCGACGATGATGCCGTCAGGCTCGTCGGCTTCAGGCCCGTAAACCCGCAGGACAGTCTGGTTTCAGGTGCCCATTTCATCGCCAGGGGCGATGCGGCCGTGACGGAAAACGATCAGGGCTGGATGACCTCGGTCTGTTATTCGCCGCATCTCGAAACCATGATCGGCCTCGGTTTCATCCGGCGCGGCAACGAGCGCATCGGCGAAACCGTCATCGCAGCCGATCCGCTGCGCGGCAGCACCTGCGAGGTGGAAATCGTCTCGCCCCATTTCATCGACCAGCAGGGAGAACGGCTGCGTGGCTGAACAACTCACCCCCGTTTCACCGCTTGCCGCGGTTTCGCCCCTGGGCGGGCACACCTCCGGCCATGACGGCACCACCCTTGCCGAGGTCACCGGCCTGGCGCTCGTCTCCCTTGCCGTTTCGGCCGGCAGCGAGAAGGCCTTTGCCGCTGCCATCAGGAAAGCCTGGAAGATAGAAGTACCGCCACCCGGCATGTCAGCCACCGCAGGCGATATCCGGCTGATCTGGACCGCGCCGGGCCAGTATCATCTGCTGATGGTTGAGCCGCAAGGCGATCCTCTTTCGCCGGTCATGAAGGCGGTTTCCGGTACGGCCTGGCTCACCGACCAGTCGGACAGCCATGCGATGTTGCGGCTGCAAGGCCCCCGCGCCCGCGATGCGCTGGAGCGTATCTGCCCGCTCGACCTGCACCCCGGCAGTTTCGCCGTCGATGCAGCAGCCCGCACGGTGATGGAACATCTCGGCGTCCTGCTGATCCGCGAGGAAGCAGACCGCTATCTGCTGCTTTCAGCGCGCTCTTCCGCGCATTCCTTCCTGCAAGCCGTCGAAACCTCGCTCGACAATACTGCTTGAGGCGGAATTCTTTACCCGCGTGTCAGATACACAACCAAAACGCGATATTTTTCGCAAATACGACCGGCCGCTAACTTCCCCTTAACTGCGCACCGTCATAACTTTCAATGCGAAGGGCGGCACGGCACCTGGATTGCCCACACTTCTCGGTTCAGGCGCAAGCTTGCGATATTATGGATACGCCCATCCGTCGCAGCGGACCTCAGAGCCGCCCTTCGCTTGATTGCTCCTTCAGTCGTTACCGGCATCAGCCCGCAATCGCTGCATCCGTCACCCGCAACTGCACACGGCGGCTGCCCTGCCAGTGGTCGGCGCCCAGGACCCCTGCAACATGAAACCGGCTGGCTCTTCCCGAAAGCAGCGCCTCGCCCATCGGCTCGTTTGCCTTTCTGAAGGCGATTGCCCGAAGCTGTGCGCCATCGCTGCCGCGCAGGGAAAAGCTCACATGGTCGCGGCCGACCACTCTGGCACCCGTTACCGTATGGCCGGGAAAGGCCAGCATGGGCTGGGGATGGCCCGCCCCGTAGGGGCCTGCCTGTTCCAGCAGATCGACCAGTTCCAGCGTCGCCGCTCTGGCCGAAAGCGCGGCATCGATCTTCAGCATGTGTGCTGCACGCGCACGCGCAACGGCGTCCGAAAGCGCTTCTTCCATATGGGCGCGCAAATCGCCGAGCCGGTTGCGCGCTACCGTCAGCCCGGCCGCCATGGCATGCCCGCCACCCTTTTCCAGCACGCCAGCCGCCACGGCCGCACGCACCGCGGCGCCGAGATCGACCCCGCTGATCGAGCGGCCGGAACCCGTTCCCCTGCCGTTGCGATCGAGCGCGATGGCAATCGCCGGCCGTGAAAACCGTTCCTTCAACCGCGCCGCAAGCAGGCCGACAATGCCCGGATGCCAGCCCTCTCGCGCGGTAACCAGCACCACCGGCCCCTCGCCCCTGGCGGTCTCCGCCTCGCCTTCGGCCATCGCTTCTTCCAGCATGGCAGCTTCAGCCCGCTGGCGCTCGGCATTGAGCCGCTCGAGTTCGGATGCGATCTGTTCTGCCTGTTCGCGGTCGTCGGTCGAAAGCAGCCGGCTGCCGAGCGCCGCATCGCCGATCCGCCCGCCAGCATTGATCCTCGGCCCCAACAGGAAGGCGAGATGGTAGGTGCTGGCGGGCCCGTCGAGCCTCGCCGCCCTCCCAAGCGCCTCGAGCCCGGCATTGCCGCCCCTCTGTGCGCTGCCGCGCAGGACATCGAGCCCGCGCACAACGAAGGCCCGGTTGAGCCCCGTCAGCGGCACCACATCGCAAACCGTTGCCAGCGCCACGAGATCGAGCATTGCCATCAGGTTGGGGCCCGTGGCCTGCCCCCGGTTTCGCAATTCGCGCTGAACGGCAACCAGCGTCATGAACACAACACCGGCAGCGCACAGATAGCCGAGACCGGAAAGATCGTCCTGGCGGTTCGGGTTGACCAGTGCTTTGGCCGAAGGAAGCTCGCTGCCGAGTTGGTGATGGTCGAGCACGACCACATCGACGCCCGTTTCCTTCGCCGCCTCAAGCGCCTCGAAGGACGTGGAGCCGCAATCGACGGTGACGATCAGCTTCGCGCCGTTGTCGATCAACTGCCGGATGGCCTCGGGATTGGGGCCATAGCCCTCGAAGATGCGGTCGGGAATGTAGATTTCGTGGGAGATGCCGAACGCCGAAAGAAAACGCGCCAGCAATGCGGCGGAAACCGCCCCGTCGACATCGTAGTCGCCGAAGATCGCAACGCGCTCCCCGGCGCTTATGGCAGCGGCAATCCGACCGGCGGCCTCGTCCATCGCCGTCAGCGTCGAGGGATCGGGCATCAGGTCGCGCAGGGTTGGCGCCAGAAAACCTTCCGCCTCATCGGCCGTAACGCCGCGTCCGGCGAGCACCCGTGCCACGATTTCGGGAATATCGCTCGTCTGGCTGATTGCCAGCGCCTCGTTGCGGCCGCGCAGATCCAGCCGGTCGGCCCATCGATTGCCCGACAGGGACTGTTCCACGTCCAGAAAAGCGCGCTGATCGGGGTCCGCCATGCTCATTCTTCAAGCATGCCGCGCGATTGCATCGCCATCAAGCAGCAATACTGACAGCCAGCGGCAGCAGAAATCACCCGAATTTTTCAAGATCGTGGTGGATCGCCTTGATCTCGCGCACGGTCTTGGAGGCAGAGCGCATCACAACCGTATGGGTGGAGATGCTTTCGCGGCCAAAGCGCACGCCGTCGAGCATATTGCCGTCGGTAACGCCCGTTGCCGAGAAGATCACGTCGCCCTTGGCCATCTCCTCCATGGTATAGGCTCGGTTGGGGTCTTCGACCCCCATCTTCCTTGCCCGGGCGACCTTCTCCGGCGTGTCGAGGATCAGCCTGCCCTGCATCTGACCGCCAATGCAGCGCAGTGCAGCGGCAGCCAGCACGCCCTCGGGCGCACCGCCAATGCCGATATAGATGTCGATGCCCGTCTGGTCGGGATCGGTGGTGTGGATCACGCCGGCAACATCACCGTCGCCGATCAGGCGGATGGCGACGCCCGCAGCGCGCACTTCCTCGATCAGCCTTGCATGGCGCGGCCGGTCCATGATGCAGGCCGTCAGTTCGGAAACCTTCACGCCCTTGGCCCTGGCAAGGGCCGCAAGGTTGTCGTTTACCGGTGCGTCGATGTCGATCAGCCCCGGCTTGTAGCCCGGCCCGATGGCGATCTTGTCCATGTAGACATCCGGCGCATAGAGCAAGTTCCCGCGCTCGGCCATGGCGATGACGGCAAGCGAATTGGGCAGGTTCTTGGCGCAGATCGTCGTGCCTTCCAAAGGATCGAGCGCGATGTCGACTGCAGGCCCTTTTCTGGTACCCACTTCCTCGCCGATATACAGCATCGGCGCTTCGTCACGCTCGCCCTCGCCGATCACCACCTTGCCGTCGATCGGCAGGTTGTTGAGTTCGGTGCGCATGGCATCAACGGCTGCCTGGTCGGCCTGTTTTTCATCGCCATGCCCGCGCAGCCGGGCGGCAGCCACGGCGGCTGCCTCCGTAACGCGTGCCAGTTCCAGCGTCAGAATGCGGTCGAGCCGCTCCTCCGAACCAGTTTTTTTGTCGTTGTCTTTCGCCATTCTTTTCTGCTCCGGCAGCATCATTCTTGTGTCGCGTGCAGCGCATATCCACCAGCCAGCAGCGAAACACAATGCCGCCAGCGGATTTAAATCGATATGATTTTTTCGGAACCCCGGTTTTTCACAGAGAGGCTTAACGCGGCACCTTTCGCAGCGAAAATCAGTGCTCCAGGCGGATCATCTGCGAGGGGGCCGCAAGGTGGCCGTCCTGCTCGATTTTCTCAAGCGCATCGCGGATCGCCTGTTCCGTCGTCTCGTGGGTGATCAGGATGATCGTCTGCGGGCCGTCGGCGTTCTCCGCTGCGCCGTTCTTCCTGCGCTGCACGATGGAGGCGAGCGAAATGCCCTGTTCGGCCATGCGGCTGGCGATGGAGGCGAAAACGCCGGTCTGATCGTGCACGGTCAGGCGGATGAAATAGCCGCCTGCATGGGCGCGCATGGCCGCCCGCTTGTAGGGGGCCAGCAATGCCGCAGGCTTGCCGAGCGCAGGCGCGATCTGATGTCCCGGCCGGCTCTTGGCAATGTCGCAGAGATCACCTGAAACCGCGGATGCAGTGGCATCCCCCCCGGCACCAGGGCCTGAAAGCACCAGACGCCCGACGATATCGGCCTCGATTGCCACGGCATTGGTGACGCCCGCAATCTGGGCGATCGGCGCTCGTACCGGCACCATGGTCGGATGCACCCGCTGCTCGATGCCGCTGGCCGTTTTCTGCGCCACGCCCAGCAGCTTGATGCGATAGCCCATGTCGCGGGCCGCCTCGATGTCTTCTGCCGTGATGTTGGATATCCCCTCGACATAGATGTCATCGGCGGAAATCACGCTGCCGAAGGCAAGGCTCGTCAGGATCGAGAGCTTGTGGGCGGTGTCGTATCCCTCGACATCGAAGGTCGGGTCGGCCTCGGCATAACCCAGCGCCTGGGCCTGGGCGAGGCATGCGTCATAGGAAAGCCCCTCGTCCTCCATCCGTGTCAGGATGTAGTTGCAGGTGCCGTTGAGAATGCCATAGACGCGGAAGACATCGTTCGACGTCAGTGCCTCGCGCATGGTCTTGATGATCGGAATGCCGCCTGCGACCGCTGCCTCGAAATTGAGGATCAGGCCCCTTTCCTCCGCCATTTGTGCGAGTTCGACGCCGTGACGGGCAAGCAGCGCCTTGTTGGCGGTTACCACATGCTTGCCTGCTTCAAGCGCCTGCTTGACTGCCGAATAAGCCGGATCGCCCTCCCCGCCGATCAGTTCGACGAAAACGTCGATATCGTCGCTGGCGGCAAGAGCCGCCGGCGTATCGAACCAGGTCACCTTCGAAAGATCGCAGTCCCGGTCGCGGCTGCGGTCGCGGGCGCTGACCCCGGTCACCGTCATCGCCCGGCCGCAGCGCTCGGCAAGCGCCGCTGCCTTCTTATCCAGTATCCGAACCAGGGCAGAACCCACGGTTCCTAACCCTGCAACACCGATCCGCAATGCCGATTGAGCCACGCCGCCTTACCCTTGCTTCTTCTGTTTTATGCTGTGTCGCCTTACCCGCCGCATGCGCTGGGCGCCACGGGCCGCAAACCGGCACTGTTTAGGAAGGCGCACGGAAAACTTCAAGCGTGAAACTTGAGGCATCGCCACGAAACGCGCCGGCCTGCGGTGCCAGAAGGTGGCGCCGGCGGCATGTCAGGAACATGCAGGCTCAGTTTTCGATGGCATCGACCGCCTGCTCGTAGTGGGTCTTGCCCTTTTTCTGCAGGCGGCGGATTGCCTCCTGGCGCGCCTCGATCTCCGCGTCGGACAGTTCCGAACCCACAGCCTTTCGGCTCTCATCCAGTTTCGACGCTATGTCGGCCTGCTCCCGGGTGTCCATCTGTTCGGTGGCGGCACCCGGCACGGCGCCAATCTGGGTTTTCTGCCCCGACGAAACGGCAGCCTTTGCGCGAATTTCATCGACCGCCTGCTGACGCTTTGCCGGATCGCCGACACTGCCGGTCGCCGTATCTTCGGAAACCGAAGCCTGCGGCGGGACTTGCGACGGGACTTGTGATTGTGTCTGGGCAAGGTCCTGTGGCGCAACCGGCAACGCCTGCGACTGCACGTTCTGCGCTGCCGGCACGCGCTGCCCGGTTGCTGAATGGCTGGTTGCGGTTTGGCCGCCAACCGGTCGGAAATCACGGGAATCGAGCGTAGAGGAGACACAGCCCGAGCCGGCGAAAACCAGGAGCCCGACAAGCAGTGCTGCCGGAACCGTCCGCACGGCCGCGATTTGCCGGTCAAACCTCATGCAAAATGCCCCTCTTTGCCGGCACTGCCGGCGCGTATGCATCCCGGCCCGTCGGACCCGGTGCCGAATATCCCTGCCCGAGCTTAGCGTCAATTTTGTGGTCGCACAGCCCACGCATTTTCAATCACACGGCGATGCTTCTGCCCTCCAGGCCGCCGGCTGTCGCAGCAAAAACCCCTATCTACCGGCATTCCTTGAAAATTCCGTTTGCACCCTGCCAAACGCCTGCTATCTTTTTCAGGTTCTCTCGGCATGAGTCCGGACAGAGGGTGACCGGGTTTCACAGCTTCGAGACATACCCATTCCAAGATTCCAATGACCACAGGGAGAAATCCGTCATGAAAAAACTATTTGCCGCCGCTGCCGTTTGCGGGCTGCTTGCTTCCGCAGGTACTGCCGCTGCTGCCAGCATGATGATGGAAAAAATGCAGTGCTCTGCTGCCTGCAACACCCAGTATCTGCAGTGCGTGAAGGCCGCCAACCAGATGACCAGCGTGCCTGCCGAGGCGCTGATGCAGATCAAGACCAACTTCCAGGGCTCGACGGCTTGCGGCCAGGAAGCCATGGCCTGCCAGAAATCCTGCAGCTAGAGCAATTTCGATTTTGACGTAATCGGAAAAAATCGAAATGCGTAAATGAACCCGGTAGCTCGCTGAAGCTATCCGTTTACACCTAACGGTGAAACGATCTAAGTCGAATCCGGCCGCCTTTCGGTCGTGTAATAAAGCAAGCCCGGCTCCAGGCCGGGCTTGCTTGTTTTGGTTGCCGATGTCGTTGGCGCCGGCAATCAGGGTCTAGTTGTAGGAATTGCCGCCACGGCCGCCACGGCCACCTTTTTCCCTGTCGCCGCCGTTGTTGTTGAACTCCTTGGCATTGTTGGGATCGTAGGTCGGCGGGACTCTCTTGTAGTGCCGATGAATGATGTACTGGCAGTTGAAGAGTTGCTGGCCATTGATCCAGCATGTCTTGGCTCCGGGCATCATCACGAGATTGCCGGTCTGGGCGGATGCGGTGCCGGAAATCAGCGTTGCCGAAAGGATGAGGGCGGAAGCGGTAAGCGTTGCAAGTTTCATTTTTCTGCTCCTTGCTTGCCGGCCTTTGGCCGGTAAGGTTGAGCCCCATGAAACCCATCATGCGCAATTCCGGCTTCGCGCACTGTGCGCGATGACACACAGCGTCAAGCGGCATCTCCGCATCGATACCGGAAAGAGAAGCGTATTGCCCTGCCGGTTGTCAGTGGATCCTGCCGAGCGCCTGCAGCACCGCGCCGATGCAGAACAGATAGGCGCTTGAGGCAAGAATGATCGCATCGATCCAGGCCGGCGCATCGAGATTGTAGTAGAGCGCAAGCAGCCCTCCCAGCGCCCAAAGGGCAAAGATCGCCAGCGTCGGGATGCGCATGATCTTGACCCGCACCGGATGAACGAAGATCACCGGAACGAAGGTCAGGATTGCCGTGACCACGACCACGGCAAACGACAGGAGTTCCGACGGCGAAACGATGAACAGGGTGAAAACCACCATGTTCCAGCACACCGGAAACCCCTTGAAGCCGTTATCGACGGTCTTCATGCGGGTATCGGCATAATAGATCGCGCTCGTTACCACGATCATCGCTGCCGACAGGAATGACAGATAGGTCCCCATCAGCCCGCTCTGATAGAGAATGAAGGCCGGGATGATGACATAGGTGACATAGTCGATCACCGAGTCGAGCATGTCGCCCGACCAGTGCGGCCACCACTTCTTGACTTCCAGCTTGCGGGCAAGCGGCCCGTCCACCCCGTCGACCAGAAGCGCCATGCCGAGCCAGAAGAAGGCAGCGGTGAAACGGTTTTCTGCGGTAGCCACGATCGAAAGAAAGGCGAGAAAGGCGCCGGACGCCGTCAGGATGTGAACGCCGAAAGCCCAGAGCGCGTCCTTGGAAATCCCAAACACAACTATCCTTCCTCTGCCGCAAAGGCAGTGCGCCCTTGAGGTGCGGACTTGCCGGTGCATTTCCCGGCAGCCGATCCAATGGCGCCACGTCCCCTCACCTGGCCCCTCACCTGGCCCCTCACCCGGCATGTCAGCCATTCCGGGTTCCGTGTTTTGCCACGCAGCGCGAGCCAAAACAAGCAATCCTGTCGACAACCGGACTAGCCGGAATTTCCGGCGGCAGACAGCGGCGCTGACCGTTTGCCACATTGAGCATATCCGGCTTTCGGCCTAGGGTCTGCGGCAAACAGACTGAAAAGACGGTTCGAGATGAAACAGCACAAGGCCTTCGATATCGCCATTGTCGGCGGTGGATTATCCGGCCTGATCGCCGCACTGGCGGCGGCAGACAAGGGGCTGCAAACGGCGCTGGTCGCTCCGCCGGTTGCCGAGCCCGACGGCCGCACCACCGCCCTGCTTGCCGATTCCATCGCCTTCCTCGAGGAGATCGGCCTTTGGGAAGGGATTAAGCCCATCGCCCATGCCTTGTGCACCATGCGCATCCTCGACGGCACCAATCGCCTGATCCGGGCGCCGCAGGCCGATTTCAGGGCATCTGAAATCGGGCTTGATGCCTTTGGCTACAATCTGGAAAACAAGGTGCTGGCCGCCCTGTTGCGCGAGCGAATTGCCGCCGCCACGGCCATCGCCGTCTTCGAAAAGCCCGCCGCCGCGCTCAAGGAAACTGCGCCCGGCAGGCATGCCGTGATGCTTGAAGACGGCAGGACAATCGAGGCAGCCGCCTATGTCGCTGCCGACGGACGCCATTCGATGATGCGTCAGGCACTCGGCATTACCAGCCGCCAGTGGCGCTATCCGCAGATCGCGCTGGTCATGAATCTGGGGCACACGCTCGATCATCACGACACCAGCACCGAATTTCACACCGAGACCGGGCCGCTGACCCTTGTGCCGCTGGGCGAAAAACGCTCGAGCCTGGTGATTGTACTGGACGAGGCGGGCGCAGACACCCTCGCCGCGCTCGATGAAACGGCCCTGGCGCGGGAACTCGAACACCGCATGCACTCGGTTCTGGGCAAGCTTGAGATCGTCTCGCCGGTCGGCCGGTTTCCCCTGTCAGGCGCCCTCGCCAACCGCTTCGGCAAGGACGATGTCATGTTGATCGGCGAGGCAGGCCACGCCTTCCCGCCCATCGGTGCCCAGGGGCTAAACCTCGGCATTCGCGACATTCGCGCTGCGGTATCGCTTGCAGCCGCCTCCGGACACGAAAGCGCACAGACCATCGGCGAGCGCTATCACCGTGAGCGCGCTTCGGACGTTGCCTCGCGCACGGCTTCTGTCGATCTGCTCAACCGTTCGCTGCTGTCGGCCTTCCTGCCGGTACAGGCGCTGCGCGCCGCCGGCCTCTACCTGCTCGCCAATGCAGGCCCGCTGCGCCGGATGATGATGCGCGAGGGCGTGCTTCCCGGCATGGGATTCGAAAACCTGTCGCAGAAGCTGCGCTCCGGCTTCAAACCACCCGTCAGGTCACGTTCAGCATGAGATAGAGCAGCCCGGTTACGGTGGCCGTCGCCGCAAGGGTGGAAATCACCACGGCGCTCGAAGCACGCTCCTGCCAGACCTGGTATTGCTGGGCGATGACGAACACATTGGTTGCCGTCGGCAGGGCCGCCAGCAGCACGGCGGCAAACACCCATGTGCGGTCAAAGCCCGGCAGCAGCGTTTCCATTAGCAGATAGACCAGCAGCGGATGGACGATCAGCTTGACGGGAACGATATAGCCAAGCTCCGCGGGAACCCGTTTCAACGGCCTGAGAGCCGCCGTCACGCCCATGGCAAACAGCGCGCAGGGGGCAGCCGCACCGGACAGAAAGGTCATCAGCGAATTGACCGAGGATGGCAGTTGCACCTTGAAGATGGCCGCCATCACCCCGACGATGGTGGCGATGATGAAGGGATGGGTGAATATCTTCACGACGATATCCCGCGCCAGTTGGCCGGCAGGCCGCCTTTCCTCGCCATGCAGGCTCATCAGCAACGGAGCCAGAATGAAGTGCATGGCGTTTTCGAAACAGAAGATCAGCGCCACGGGAACGCCTGCCTGCGGGCCGAGAGCGGCGAGCGCCAGAGGCGGGCCCATATAGCCGATATTGCCATAGGCAGCGGCAAGGCCCTGGACCGTCGATTCCGCCACATTGCCGCCGTTGAGCAGGCCCGACAGGACGAAAATGCAGACGAACACCACCAGCGTGGCAAAAATCGAGATCGCGATGAAGCCGACATTGGCGAACTGTTCGACCGGCGTCGTTGAAAGCAGACGGTAGAACAGGGGCGGCAGCGCCACATAGACGATGAAGAAGTTCATCCATGCCAGCCCCTCATAGGGGATGCGCATGATCCTTCCCGCGGCAAATCCGAGAAAAATCAGGCCGAACAGCGGCAAAACCAATTCGATAACGGCAAACATGGCAAGAAAACAAATCCGCAGCCTCGACGGGGGTGTCTGAAGCCGGTCGCCACAGCATCCCCGAGGCCTGTTCAAATCGAGCCCATGGATCTGGGCTCTTCAACCAACCCCCTTGAATTACCCTTGGGGAGCCTGATAATTTGGCTCAAGTCAAGACCTTAGGCCTGAAAGACGGAAACAACCACATCCGGCGTCAGGCATCGGAACCGGGAAACGACCGGGTATTGTGATGACAAACGGCAAACTGATCAACAAGGCGAAGTTTTCGATCGGCGATCTTGTGCGTCACCGGGTCTTTCCGTTCCGTGGCGTGATTTTCGATGTCGACCCGGAGTTCGCCAACTCGGACGAATGGTATGAATCCATTCCCGACGAAATCCGCCCGCGCAAGGACCAGCCCTTCTACCACCTGTTCGCCGAAAACGAGGAAACCGAATACATCGCCTATGTTTCCGAACAGAACCTGCTGAACGACGAAAACCGCGAGCCGGTTCGTCATCCGCAGGTCAGTGAGGTTTTCGAGCGCACCCCCGACGGCAATTACCGCACCCGAGAGCGGCTGGTGCACTGACACTACCTGCCTTTGACGGGTTAAAACGAAAACGCCGGCATTACGCCGGCGTTTGGTATTCTGGCAATACGGCGGGCAGATCAGCCGCCGCTTTCGCTTTTGGCCTTTTCCTGGGCTTCCTGCAGCTTCTTGCGGGCTTCCTCGGCCTTCTTGCGCAATTCGTCCTGCAGTTCGCGCTGGCGGTTGGCGAATTCCTCCTGCTTCAGCGGCGGACCGTCATAGGCAGAGGTGAACCCTTCGAGCGTGATATCGATCGGGTTTTCCTTCTGCTGGACGTTGGTGGAAGTCACCGTCATCTTGCCGCCATTCTTGAGAACATTGACCAGTTCGTCATCGAGCTTGACCTCTGCAATGCAGCTCTGCGGGAAGCAGAACAGGTAAGGCAGCGTCGTTTCGCGCTTGTCGTCGATGCGCAACTTGATGCCGGCCGGAATGAGCCGCCCGGTAGGAACCGTGATCTGGAATACCCGGCGCTCCACCTCGCCCTTGACATCGATCAGGGAGATGGCCGTCACCACCTGCCCGGTGCTGGCGACAGACTGGAACTGGGTGTTGCAGATGTCGTTGTTGTCCTGCTTGGCGCAGACCTTGAACCAGCCATCCGGACGCTGGGCCTGGGCGCTGGCGGAGGTGGCGGAAAGTCCGGCGGCGATTGCCGCAGCACCCGCAAGAACGGTGGTTTTGCTCAATACATGCGTCAGGGCGGATTTCATGGAGAATCCTTTTTGTGTTTCCGTGGCCGCGCCCGGCGGGCAGCGGTTTCTGTTGTGCCCGCATCGCGGAAGCCCGGCCGGATGCTTTTTCGGGTCATGTGTTCCTGGCCGGTGGCCTCGCGGCGTTCGATTAATGCCTTATCCGCGTCAGTGCAAGCCCGCATCGGGGCAAATGGTTTATGCCTGCCGCCCGCTTCCACTGCAAAATTCTGGCTGAAAAGAGGCGAAAGCCCCTGCACTTGGTGCCGCCGGCAACCTTTTGTGGCCCGAGGAACGCAATATCGGCCTTTTCGGCAGACAAGGTGCTGCAAAAGGCAGCCGAAACTGCAAGCCCTCTGCCCTTTCTGCTACCTTGCCTGCGAGAATCAGCCCTTTGCCCATCCGCAACACCGGAGAAACGGATGTCCCTTGCCACCCTGTTCCGCCTGACCGGCACTGGTCGGCGCCTGACTGCGCCCTGCCCGGTAATCCTGCTTGCAGGGGTTCTGCTCACAGGAGCGGCGGTTCTTTGCGCTGCCGCCCTTTCTGCGGGCGCACAGGAAACGAAAGCGGCACAGCCTGTGGAAGAGCTTCCCCGCCTGCATGCCATCGCCATGTATGGCGAGCCCGCCGAGCCGGCAGACTATACCCATCTCTCCTATGCCAATCCCGATGCGCCGCAGGGCGGGCGCATCAGCCATGGCGTCATCGGCACCTTCGACTCGCTCAACCCGTTCATCCTGAAGAGCATGCGCACCACCGCCCGCGGCATGTGGGATCCCGAACTCGGCTCCAACATGGTTTTCGAAAGCCTGATGGTCCGCAGCTACGACGAACCTTTCACCCTTTACGGTCTGCTGGCCGAAAGCGTGCAGATGCCGGATGACCGAAGCTGGATCACCTTTCATCTGAACCCGAAGGCACGCTGGCATGACGGCATGCCGGTAACGCCCGAAGATGTCATCTTCACCTATGAGCTTCTGACCGAAAAGGGCCGCCCGCCCTTTTCCTCGCGCACGCGTCGCATCGAGAAGATCGAAAAGACCGGCGAGCACAGCGTCAGGTTCACCTTCAACGACCAGTCCGACCGCGAATTTCCGCTGATCGTCGCAGCCTTCACCCCGGTCCTGCCGAAGCATGCCATCGATCCCGGAACCTTCGACGCCTCGACGCTCGAACCGATGCTCGGCAGCGGGCCTTACAAGCTGGCGGAAATCGATCCCGGCAAGAAGGTCGTCTATCGCAAGGACCCCGGCTACTGGGGCAAGGACCTGCCGGTGCACCGGGGCTTCTTCAATTTCGACGAGGTCGCAATCGAGTATTTCACCCAGGCCGGTTCCCGCTTCGAGGCCTTCAAGAAGGGTATCGTCGACATCTACAAGGATGGCGATCCCGCCCACTGGGAGCGTGCCTACGATTTTCCCGCCGTCACCGATGGCGAAGTGGTGAAGAAGGAATTCTTCGCCGGCGACCCCGCCAACATGCTGGCCTTCATCTTCAACACCCGCCGCAAGCTGTTTGCCGACCGTGAATTGCGCGAGGCGCTTTCGAATGCCTTCGACTTCGAGAAGATCAACCGCAACCTGTTCTTCAATGCCTACAAGCGCACCACCAGTTTCTGGGAAGGTTCCGAACTGGCCTCCACCGGCAGGCCGGCAAGCGCCAGGGAAAGGGAACTGCTGGGCGATGCCGCAGGCAGCATCCAGCCGGAAATTCTCGCCGGCACCTGGCAGCCGGCCGTCACCGACGGTTCCGGCAGCGACCGGGCCGTGCTGCGCAAGGTCTTCTCGCAACTGAAGAAGGCCGGCTACAAGCGCGACGGTTCCCTGCTGGTAACGCCCGATGGCGAACCCGTCGCCTTCGAGGTGATGACCCGTGACGTTTCGGAGGAAAAACTGGCGCTTTCCTTCAAGGATACGCTCGCCCGCCTCGGCATCACGCTGGAGGTGCGCACCGTCGATGACGCTCAGTACCAGAAGCGCCTGCAGACCTTCGACTACGACATGATCGTCGGCGCCTATTCGGCTTCGCTGTCACCCGGCATCGAGCAGCTGTGGCGCTGGGGCTCCGAGGCGCGCGATGCAGAGGGCAGCTTCAACTATGCCGGCATTGCCGATCCTGCCATCGACAGGCTGATCGAAACCATGGTCGGCCTGCGCTCGCGGGAGGATTTCACTGCTGCTGTCCGCGCGCTCGACCGCCTTTTGCTGTCGGGCCATTACGCGATCCCGCTCTATCATCTGCCGGGCGAGCGATACGCCCACCGCGCCTATCTCGCCTATCCCGAAAAAACCGCGCTCTATGGCAACCAGTATCCAGTGTGGTGGCACCAGTAATCCCGGTTCGCTGCCCGGTGCGCCTCGGTTGACGGTTTGTTGAATGGCTGCACGGCACCCCGCCATTGCGGCGCGTGGTGCGCGCCCCCATAATGAAACGAACCGTCCGGTTAAGATTGCCCAACCAAGGGAGAAACCCATGCCCTCCCCCGAAGCCCCCGCAAAAGACGCGCCCGGTCTCACCATCGACATCGTCTCCGATGTCATGTGCCCGTGGTGCTTCATCGGCCAAAAGAACCTCGAGGCAGCGAGGAAACTCGCCCCCGAAGTGCCAGTCGAAATCCGCTGGCGGCCCTATCAGCTAGACCCGACCCTGCCGCCCGGGGGCAAGGACCGGAAACAGTATCTGGAAGAGAAGTTCGGCGGCGGCGAACGCGCCCGCGAGATTTACAGCCGGGTCGAGGAAGCGGGCAAGGCAAGCGGCATCGACTTTCAGTTCGAGCGCATCGCCGTTTCCCCCAACACGCTCGATGCCCACCGCCTGATCCGCTGGGCGGGCGGCGTTTCGCCTAAGACCCAGGACCGCCTCGTGCGCCGTCTGTTCGAACTCTACTTTACCGAAGGCGCCAACATTGCCGACCATAATGTGCTGGCGGCAGCAGCCGGTGAAGCCGGCATGGATGCGGCGATCGTGCGCGACCTCTTGGCACGCGACGATGACCGGGAATCGGTAACCGACGAAATCGCCCAGGCTCAGCAAATGGGCGTCACCGGCGTTCCCTTCTTCGTCTTTGCCGGCAAATACGGCGTTCCCGGCGCCCAGCCGCCGGAAGTACTCGCCAACGCCATGCGCCAGATCTCAGCCGAAATGAAGGAAGCGGCCGATTTTGCGGTCAGCTCTCGGAATGATCCACAGGGCGGGGCGTAACGCCCTCAGTCGTCGCGGTAGACTTTTTCGCGCCGTTCGTGACGCTCCTGCGCCTCGATGGAGAGCGTTGCGATGGGCCGCGCTTCCAGCCGTTTCAGGCTGATCGGCTCGCCGGTTTCCTCGCAATAGCCGTAGGAACCGTCATCGATGCGGCGCAGCGCAGAATCGATCTTGGAGATCAGCTTGCGCTGGCGGTCGCGGGCACGCAGTTCGATCGAACGGTCGGTTTCCGACGAGGCGCGGTCGGCCATGTCGGCAAGCTTGCCGGATTCGTCCTGCAGGTGATCGAGCGTCTCTTTTGATTCACGCAGGATTTCCTGTTTCCAGTCGTTGAGCTTCTGACGGAAATATTCCTTTTGCCGCTCATTCATGAACGGCTCTTTGGTGGAAGGCTTGTAAGGCTTGGAAGAGCGATCAATCTTGCCCATCAATTCCTCCTGCGTTGCGGGGGCTTATAGACCCCTGAAAAAAAACGGGCAAGCAGCTTTCTAAAAGCCTCACGAAGATTTTTTGACACTTGCCCATAATTCAGTACGCCCCGGCGCAGAACGCGCAAATTGCTTGCAGCGACGCCTAAATTTTGCCCGTTACAGATTTGTGAAACAGCAGCCTGCCGGGCCGCCTGTCACGCTTGCGGCCTGCCATCTTTCGAGAAGGCATAGATCGCCAGTGCCGCCACCAGCATGACGCCGTAGAAGACAAACAGCGATTCGTAGCCCGCTTCCTTGCCGCCGGCGCTGGTCGAAATATCGACCACATAGCCGCTCGCCGCCTGCATCACGCCAACCCCGCCAATGGAAAAGAAATTGAGCAGGGTCACGCCGCGTCCGGTCAGATGCGCCGGCACGAAGGCCTTGCCATGGGCCATCTGGGTTGCATAACCGGCGCCGAAAAATCCGATCGCCACGAACATCACCGTCACCAGCCATACCGGCGGCAGATCGGCCGTGATCATGAAGGCAATAGCCGCCAGCACGAACAGATTGCCGATCAGCACCACCCATTTGCGGGTGTTGAACAGCCGGTCGAGCGGACCGTAGGCGAGCGATCCGGCTGCCAGCGCCAGCGCCATGTAGAGCGTCACCCGGCCGATCTCTGCCGTTGAAAGCCCGTACATGTCGTTGAGATAGGGACCGGCCCATAGCCCGCGATTGCTTGCCGCAACCCCGTAGCCCATGGCGACCATGGGAAAGATGAACCACAACTCGCGAATCCGGAACAGATCGGCGAGCCCGCCGAACAGGGTTGCATCCTCTCCCCCGCTTTCGGCTTTCGGCGGATCCTTGACGAAGGCGAGAATGCCGATGCCGACGGCAAACGTGAACGCGGCCAGCCCGAACGCCACCTGGCGCCAGCCGAATGCCTCGACGGCGGCTGCCAGCGGCTCGGTACCCGCCACATTGCCCAGCGTGCCGAGACCGACGAAGACGGCCGCCAGCGTCGCGAAACTTGCTTCAGAATAGGTGCGGGCAAAGAAATAGAAGGTCGCCATCAGCACGGGCGCGCAGCCCATGCCGATCAGCCCCATGGCGACAATCAGCATGACAGGCGACTGGGCGAGCGCAAACAGCAGGATGCCGCCGCCGGAGCCGGCAAGAAACAGGAAGCCAGCCGTACGCCGCGGCCCCGCCTTGTCGAGCCAGGCCCCGATCGGGAACTGCATCAGCGCGAAGACGATGAACCAGGCCGCCGCCGCATTGGACAGCGCTGTGGCGCTGGCATCGAGATCGCTGCCGAGTTTCGGCGCCAACACCGCCAGAAACGAGCGGTAGAACTGGCTCAAGACATAGGAAAACAGCAAGACGACGATACCGGCCATGGCGGCAAAATCCGGACGAAAAGGAGACAAAAGGCGCAAAGGCTAGGGCCATACGCCCTGTTTTGACGGTAGGCAACCGCAAACCGGGCCGAATTCCGCGCCGAAACGGCGGATTGGCCGGTTGAGCCGCCATTTTGCCCTGCCGGCCGGCTGAACGGCGCATTCAGCTTCCATTCAGCATGCGGGCGCTATATACACGCCAACGATGAACGGGCCCGCACTCCCAACCTTGCGTGCCCCCAACGAGTGAAAGGAAGAATTCCAATGATCTTCCCGCAGAACATGTCCAAAACCCCTGTCAGGAACATTCTGGCCGGCGGCCTGCTTGGCGCCGCGATCGCCGTTTCCGCCGCCCTGCCCGCTTACGCCTTCAACGACGCCGCCGAGTGCCGCAGCGCTGTCGCCGAGACGACCCGCGCGCTTCTGAAGGCCAATGTCGCCAACTCCGCACTCGACGAGATCGACGCCGTTCTGGTTACGGCAGCCGGCAAATGCGATTCCGGCGATCTTGGTGGCGCCGAGGCCGATCTCAACAAGGCCCGCGACATGATTACCGCCGCCAGCCTGTAAGGTCCTGAAAGGCCCTGCAAGGTATTGGCGCCGGCGCTTCGCCGGACATTTTCTCCCCCACGCCTTTCGCGATCCGGCCCCACCATGCGGCCGGATTTCCTTCATTTAGGGCTGAACTGCCGCAGCGGCCTGCGCCAACCATCCGGCCGAGGCGCGACAAAGCGGTATCAATCCTGTATGCAGGGCTTTGCCCTGAAACGATTCACGGCGCGGCCTCGGGCCGTGCCACAGATTGATTTGCTTCCGCATGCATTTTTCGTTGCCGTATTCCAGTTCGCTTTTGGCGCTTTTCCGGCTGCTGCTCCTGATCGCGGCGATGGCCCTTCCCGCCGCACTGGCGCCGGCAGGTCCTGCCGCTGCGCAGGCAAACGCCATCGACGCGATCAACCAGACATCGAGGGAAATCAACGCCACCGCGAAAATCCTCGACCGCCTTTCCTCCGCAGCCGGAAAGGACGATGAATCGCTGGTCGGCGCGCGGGTGAAGTACCAGAACCTGATCAGCGAGGCCAACGAACTCGTCCGACGCATCGACGACCAGAGCAAGACGATCGCCGACCGGCTGACCGAGATCGGCCCGCCGCCTGAAGACGACAGCGTGGTCGAGCCTTCGACGGTCATCGAGACCCGCGCCCAGCTCAACAAGGAAAAGGCCGAGCTGGCGGTGATGAAGACCAATCTGGAAAACCTGGTGCACTCCGCCCAGGATTCCGTTGCCAAGATCACCCAGACCCGGCAGGAGGCCTTTACCGAGGCTATTTCCAAGCACACCGCCATCACCTCGCAGACCATTGCCGAAGCCTTCGACGGTATCAGGAGCGTCACCGCCTCGGCCAAAAGCCAGTTCGCCAACTGGTTCAGCTTCGTTACCGGCGAAAAGCTCTGGCAGGCCATCGGCTCGGCTTTCATCTCGCTTGCCTTCGCCCTCTTCCTTTCGGTCAGCTTCAACCAGGTTTTCGGCAGCAACCTGCTGCACCGCTCCGCCCATCCCGACTACTTCACCCGCGTCTTCACCGCCTTTTGGGCAACCGTTCTGCCAAGCCTTGCAACGGCGGTGTTTCTTGCCGCCGCCTATGCGCTTTTCCGCTATTTCGGCGTTCTGCCGGGCAACATCGCCAGCATTGTGCTGGCGCTGATCATCGCCTGTGCCGGCCTGGTCTTTGCCTTCCACCTGTGCCGCGCCGTCTACGCCCCGGGCGATGCCGCATGGCGGCTGGTCGCCCTGACCGACAGTTCCGCAAGGCGGATGTTCCTGCTGACGCTGGTGCTCTTCGCCATCCATGCGTTCGATTCCGTCTTTACCGAATTCAACGCCGCCATGTCGGGGCCCGTGACGCTTACCGCCCTGCAGGGGCTTCTGGCCGCACTCACCATCGGGCTGACGCTGGCGCTGATGGGGCTGGCCATTCAACCCTCTGCCAAAGCCGAAGAAGAGGAACCTGCCCAAAAAGCGGCAGCGGAAACGGAACCTTCCTCGGTGCTGAAATCAGCCCTCGCACCGCTGTTTCGCGGCACCCGCATCTTCAAGCTGATCCGCTTCCTGCTGTTTCTGTCGGCAGCCGTCATCATCGCCTCCGCCCTGCTCGGCTATATCGGCTTTGCCCGCTTCACCGCCCAGCAGCTTGTGGTTTCCGGCGCCATCCTTGCTGCCATGCTGATCGGCATCCAGGCCGCCCGCGAACTTTCCCGCGAGGGTGTGCTGGCCAGAACCCGTTTCGGCCGCCTGATGCACCAGCGCGGCATGGAGGGCTACCGCATCGAGCAGTTGAGCCTGGTTTCCGGCATCTCCCTGATGGCGCTCATCCTGATCATCGGCATCCCGGCGATCCTCATGCAGTGGGGCACCCGGTATGAGGAGATTACCGCCTTCGGCACGAGGCTGTTCACCGGCATCGACATCGGCAATATCCGCATCTCGCTGTCGGGAATCCTGATCGGCCTTGCAATCTTCTCCCTGATCCTGCTGGCGACGCGCTTCTTCCAGCGCTGGCTGACGCGCAGCGTCTTTACCCGTTCCAAGATCGATCCCGGTGTTCGCGACTCGATCTCGGCCGGCATCGGCTATACCGGCTTTGCCATTGCCGCCCTGCTTGCCGTCACCTCCGCAGGCTTCGATCTCTCAAGCCTGGCGATCGTAGCCGGCGCGCTGTCTCTCGGTATCGGTTTCGGCCTGCAGAACATCGTCAACAACTTCGTCTCCGGCCTCATCCTGCTGGTCGAGCGGCCGATCAAGGTTGGCGACTGGATTGTCGTCGGAGCAGCCGAAGGCACGGTCAGGCGCATCAGCGTCAGGGCTACCGAGATCGAGACCTTCCAGCGCCAGTCGATCATCGTGCCGAATTCCGAACTCATCAACTCCCAGGTCGGCAACTGGACCTTCAAGTCGAAATCGGGCCGCGTCGATATCCCCGTCGGCATTGCCTATGGTTCGGACGTGCGTCTGGCCGAGAAGATCCTCTACGAAATCGCCCATCACCACGCCATGGTTTCCAAGAAACCCGAACCCAGCGTCTGGTTCGTCGGCTTCGGCGATTTCTCGCTCGATTTCCGCCTGCGCATGTTCCTCTACGACATCAACAACCTGGTGACGGTCGAATCGGAGGTGCGTTTCGCCATCCTCGAACGCTTCGAGGAAGCCGGTATCGAAATCCCCTTCCCGCAGCGCAATCTCAACCTGCGCATCGAAGGCGGCAATCCAAACGGCTCTGACCTTGCCAGGGCGCTGGCCGAAACCGCCGAAACCGAGGGCCCCAACAAGCCGCGCAAGCCCGCCGGCCGCAAGCCGGCCGCCGGCAAGCAGGCGACTGCCAGGAGAACCGGCCGCAACAGGACGCAGCCGGGCTGAGGCATCGGCCCCCGGCCATATGCACCCTGCGGCAGGCGGCGTCGCATCTGGCCGCTGGGGATTTTCGCCAGCCTGATGTAGGCTGGGAAGAAACCCCGGCACCGCAAAGGAGAAAATGGGCAATGGCTGTCGCGCAAAACGTGGTGAAGGCACCGATCGATCACAACATGTCCCACTGGCAGGAACGGGTCGATCTGGCGGCTAGTTTCCGCTGGACGGCGCGCCTCAACCTGCACGAGGCGGTTGCCAATCACTTCTCACTGTCGGTCAATGATGACGGCACTCAGTTCCTGATGAATCCCAACCAGGTGCATTTCTCGCGCATCCGCGCCTCGGACCTGCTGCTGCTCGATGCCAACGATCCCGCGACCCTGGAAGGGCCGGACGCGCCCGATCCCACAGCCTGGGGCCTTCATGGCGCCATTCACCGCCACTGCTCCCACGCCCGCTGTGCCATGCATGTGCATTCGATCTTCGCCACCGTGCTGGCAAGCCTTGCCGATTCAACCCTGCCGCCGATCGACCAGAACACGGCGATCTTCTTCAACCGTGTGGTGGTGGACGATTCCTATGGCGGCCTCGCCTTCGAGGAGGAAGGCGAACGCTGCGCCGCCCTTTTCGCCGACCCGTCCAAGAAGGTCATGGTGATGGGCAATCACGGCATCATGGTCATCGGCGAAACGGTCGCCGAAACCTTCAACCGGATGTATTATTTCGAGCGCGCCGCCGAGACTTATATCCGGGCCCTGCAGACCGGGCAGAAGTTGCGTTTGCTTTCCGACGAGATCGCCGAAAAGACGGCAAGCGAGATCGAGGACTATCCGGGTCAGGCCGACCGCCATCTGGCGGAACTGAAGGCAATCCTCGACGAGGAAGGCTCCAGCTACGCGAGTTGATCCGGCAGGAAGGACCGCATCCCGCCTTCAGCCTGCTTTACAAGCTGCTTGCACCTGCGTAGTGGAACTGCAATGCGGGCATGGCGGAACTGGTAGACGCAAGGGACTTAAAATCCCTCGGCCCTGGCCGTCCGGGTTCGAGTCCCGGTGCCCGCACCAGCGCGTTGTCCTGCCGGAACGAAGCGGAAAGAACCATGCCGAAAACCGTTACCGCCGCGATGCTCGCCATTGGCGACGAACTGCTGTCCGGCCGCACCAAGGACCGGAACATCGGCTATCTGGCGGATTTCCTGACGCTCAAGGGCATCGACCTGAAGGAAGTGCGCATCGTTGCCGATGACGAGGCGGCGATTGTGGAAGCGCTCAATGCCCTGCGCGAACGCTACACCTATGTGTTCACCTCCGGCGGCATCGGGCCCACCCATGACGACATCACAGCCGATGCCGTGGCCGCGGCATTTGAGGTCGAAATCGACCACGATCCGAAGGCCGTCGATATCCTGCTGACCTACTTCCAGGAGATCGGCCGGGAGCCCAACGAGGCGCGTATGCGCATGGCACGCATCCCCAAGGGCGCATCACTGATCGACAACCCGGTATCGCGGGCGCCGGGCTTTCAGATGGGCAACGTCTTCGTCATGGCGGGTGTGCCGAAGATCATGAACGCGATGATGGACGATGTTGCCAAGCGCCTGACCCGGGGCATTCCAATGGTCATGCGCCAGATCGAATTCCGCGGCGGGGAGGGCGATTGCGCCAAACCGCTGGGCGAGATCCAGAAGCGGTTTCCTGCTGTGGTGATCGGTTCATATCCCTTCCAGGCCGCCGATGGCTTTGCCACCAATCTGGTTTTGCGCTCACGCGATTCTGATGCGCTGGAACAGGCATTCGATGCGGTGCGCGCGATGGCAGCGGACCTTACCCAGCAAGGAAAGGCGCGCGGGTGGAGTTGAAACCTCAGGCGGCCAATGCCGCCTTCACCTTCTCGGTAAGGTCATTTCGGGTGAAGGGCTTGTTCGCGGCGCGAAAACGGAACGGCCCGCTTTGGCGCAGCCTTGCGTGCAATTGCGTGCGGCTCCTCCCGGACATGCGCTCCCAGATGCCCAGCCGGTATGCCATCATCACGGCGTCGTTGTAGGTAGTTCATGGCGATCTCCTTCGCCAGGGTGATAGGCCAACGCCCCTGACACCCCGTTGTCAGGGGGGCATGCTAAACTGTCAGGAGCAAAACCCGCCGCACGCACGCAAACGGAGCCCAAGCATGCGCAAGACCAGCCGGCTGTTCGAAATCATCCAGATACTGCGCGCGGCGAAAAAGCCGGTGACGGCCGAGCAACTGGCCACGGATCTGGAGGTGGCGGCACGCACCATCTACCGCGACATCGCCACGCTTCAGGCCATGCGCACGCCGATCGAGGGCGAGTCGGGCATCGGCTACATCATGCGCCAGGGTTACGACCTGCCGCCGCTCAATTTCGATGCCGAGGAGGTGGTGGCGCTGCGCGTCGGCCTTTCCATGCTGGCGCGCACCGGCGATGCCGCCCTGCAGCGTGCAGCCGAACGCATCTGCCACAAGATCGACGACCTGCATGAGGAGGCCGACTGGCTGCAGGTCGCCCCCTGGGGTGCCGCCCTCGATGACCCGGCAAAGGGATGTGTGTCGAAGGCCATGCTTCGCGAGGCGATCACCGCCGAACGCAAGCTCGAACTGACCTATCGCGACCCGCAGGACCGTGAAACCGTGCGCAAGGTGCGCCCTGTCGGCGTGGTCTACCACCTCGAATGCGTCATGCTGGCCGCCTGGTGCGAATTGCGCGGCGGCTTCCGCCACTTCCGCACCGACCGCATCTGGGCCTGCGAACCGCTGGAGGAGTATTTTACCGGCGAAGGCGCCACCCTGCGCAAGCTGTGGCTGCAGCAGACCGGCTTCCTCGATCCCGTGGCGTCCGTGGCAGGCTGACAGCTTTCAGAGGGCTGCCACCCTCACCTGCCCGACTTGCCGAACGGGTTCTTCGTTTCCTGCCGGTCTTCCTCGAGGGGCCGCTGATATTCCGGCGGCAGGTCCACCTCGCCGCGCCGGATCGCCTGGATGTCATGATGAAGCCTCAGATAAGCCGCCAGCAGGATCACGCCGATCAGTCCCGGCTGGCCGAAATGCAGCCAGGCGAAATAGCCCGCCAGAATGCCGCCGATCATCAACAGGAAGTGCAGCGCCACATTGACCGCATGATAGGCGAAGCGCAGCAGATACCAATTGAGGTTATGGCCCTGGTTCATACTTTCGTAGCATATCATAAAACCGGGCAACATAAAGGCTGCACGCTGCCGCCACGGTTGTAGCGGGCTTAACGGTTTCGGGGCACTAGCGATTTCGCGGCATAGGCCGTTCGGCGGCAATTTCCTGACCGGTCTGGTGTTCGCGGAAGATGACGAAAATGCCCGAGCCGATGATCATCACGATGCCAAGCCAGGCTACCGGATCCGGCCAGTCGCCGAACACCAGCACGCCCCACAGGATGGAGCATGGCATGGCGACATATTCGAACGGCGCCACGGTTGCCGCCTCCGCCAGCTTGTAGGCCATGCCGATAAGGAAGCCGCCGAACGCACTGGCAAGGCCGATGCCGAGGATGAGCAGCAGGTCGTTGGGATGCGGCCATATCCAGGCTCGGGTCAGGAACTCGACCGTCGGATCGCCGCCGCCCGAAAGCTTGCCGTCGCCGATGTAAGCCCGGTCGCGATACTGACCAGCATGAACGTCATCTGCACGTAGAATGCCATGGCGGCAGCCGAATCGGTCCTGCCGAGACGCCGCGTCGCCATGTGCAGCAAGGCGTAGAACACTGCCGACAGCAGCGGAAACACCGCCGCCGGGGTAAAGGCGGAGGTACCCGGCCGCATCACCACCACCACGCCGGCAAGGCCGACGAAAACCGCCGCCCAGCGTCTCGGACCCACCTTCTCCCCCAGCATGATCACCGAAAGGCCGGTGATGATCAGCGGCGAAACGAAGAACACCGCAACCGCATCGGCAAGCGGCAGCGTGGCAAGGCCGGCAAAGAAGATGAGATTGGCGCAGACCACCGCCAGCCCGCGCGCCAGATGCAGCATCGGGCGGCGCGTCTTCAGGGTGGCAAGACCGCCGGCAAACGGCACGAAGACGAACAGCGTGAAGATGACGCCGATGATCGAGCGCCCGAGCACGATTTGATGCAGTGCGTAGTCGCCCGAAAGAAACTTCACACCCACATCGTTGAGGGAGAAGCTGATTGCCGCACCCGCAGCGCACAAAACGGCGACTATGCCCGTGTTGGCGGCAACGCTTGATCGCGCTTGCATGACCTGACCTGCCCAATTTCCATTTTCAGGCAAGCCCGGCCAATGCCGGTCCGCTCAGCTCAGTGACGCTTTGCCTTCAAAATCCGTTGCCAGAGCGTACCGCCCCCGGTCCGCGAAAGTAAATAGAAATAGGCGACAATCAGGAACACCAGTGCCAGCCCCTGCCAGTCGGCGAACGAAAACGCCGCCTCGCCGCTGCCAAACAGGCCGGCTGCGGCGCCAATCAGGTAACGCCCGATCAGAAACACCGTCAGAAAGTCGAGGATTTCCGCCCTCACCACTCTCAGGGTGGAGGCTTGCCGCTTGCCGCTCAATTCCCTTCCTCACAACTCACAGGTGCCGCGCCGCCCGTCTTGATTCGGCTCCGCCGCGACGCTACAGCATCGTCAAAGCGATCCTATCGAAAGGCCTTTCCATGTCCAGCCAGCCGAAAGCGTTTCCCGTTACCTGGGACCAGTTCCACCGCGACTGCAAGGCGCTCGCCTGGCGGCTGGCGGGCGTTGGCGATGCGCTTGGCGGCTGGAAGGCGATCGTCTCGATCACCCGCGGCGGCCTGGTGCCTGCCGCCATCATCGCCCGCGAACTGGGCATCCGCAACATCGAGACGGTCTGCATCGCCTCCTATCACGAATACAAGGACCAGGGCGATCTCGTCGTCATCAAGGACATTTCGAAACGTTCGATCGAGGAAGCCGGCGGCGACGGAACCGGCGTTCTGGTCATCGACGATCTTACCGACACCGGCAAGACTGCCCAGAAAGTGCGCGACATGCTGCCCAAGGCCCATATCGCCACCGTCTATGCCAAGCCCAAGGGCGTGCCGCTGGCAGACACTTTCGTTACCGAAGTCTCCCAGGACACCTGGATCTATTTCCCCTGGGACATGGAAATGTCCTATGTGGAGCCGATCTGGAAGGCGCGACGGCTGACGCTGCCTTCCGCCGCGCCCCGTGCTCACACCCTCCACCCTGATCGTTCTTGCCACCGTCGTCATCAACATGACGGGCGTCGGCCTGTTCTGGCCGATCCTGCCCATGCTGGTGCAGGAACTGGGCGGCGGCACCGTCTCGCAGACCGCGGCGCTCTACGGCGCCATTTCGGTGGTCTTCGCGCTGATGCAGTTCATCTTCGCGCCGATGATGGGCGCGCTTTCCGACCGCTTCGGCCGCCGCCCGGTACTCCTCGTTGCGCTGGCCGGCATGGGGTTCGACAGCATTCTGCTGGCACTGGCGCCCAGCATCGCCTGGGTTTTTGCCGGCCGCGCGCTCGGCGGCATCTTCGGCGCCACGTTTTCCGTCGCCAATGCCTACATGGCCGACATCTCGAAAAGCGAGGACCGCGCCGCCGCCTTCGGCCTGGTCGGCGCGGCCTTCGGGCTGGGCTTCATCCTCGGCCCGCTGCTTGGCGGAGTGCTGGGCGAGATCGACCTGCGCCTGCCGGCCTTTGCCGCAGCAGCACTGTCCTTTCTCAACGTGGTCTTCGGCTGGTTTTTCCTGCGCGAAAGCCTGCCGGAGGACAGCCGCTCGGCAACCCCGATGTTCAAGACGAATTTCATTGCCAGCTTCAACTGGCTCGCCGCAAGCCCCGTCATCCTGCCGCTGGCAATTGCCCTTTTGATCGCCAACACCATGCAGCGCGGGCTGGAATCGATCTGGGTGCTGTTTACCGGCGTCCAGTATGGCTGGGGCGCACGCGAGGCGGGCATTTCGCTCGCCGTCGTCGGCATTTCCTTCGTCATCGTACAGGGATTTCTGGTCAGGCGCATCGTCGCACGGCTCGGCGAGGCAGCCACCATCGCCGCCGGCTTTTCGCTTTCGGCACTGATGTACCTGCTGCTGTCGGTCAATGAGAGCGGGCTTGTCGGCTTTATCGGCATCGTGCCGCATGTCATCGGCTGGGGGGTTGCCGGGCCCGCCCTGCAGGCGCTTGCCGCTTCACAGCAGGTTGCCGCCAGCCAGCAAGGCTATCTGCAGGAGCGCTCACCTCGATAACAGGTCTTGCGGCGATTGCCGGCCCGATCATCGCGACGGGAACCTTTGCCTGGTTTACTTCCGAAAGCGCGCCCTTCGCCTTTCCGGGCGCCTATTTCCTTGGCGGCGGCATCTTGCTCTTTGCCGCTGCCTGGATCGGCAGCGCATCGCGGCGCAGCGGAAAGGCCGGCTAGAAAGCCGCCCTTTCAGGGACCCGCAGGCTGCCCTCAGGCAACCTCGCGCAGTTTCGCCTGCTCGTCCTCGCTATCCTTGCGGAAGGCGTCGATATCGCTTTCGGCGAGCATCGGATTGTCGGAACTGTTGCGGCCGGCCGAAGTAATAGCCCTGATAGACAAGACCGGGGAACTTGCGCAGAAACTCGTATTGGGCCTCGTTCTCGATACCCTCGACGGTGATGTTGTAGCCGCGCTCGCGCGCCATGCTGATGATGGTCGAGATCATCGAGCGAGCGCCTTGCGAGGTCTCGATCTCGGCAACGAAGGAGGAGTCCACCTTGATACGGTCGACGCGGAACTTGTCGAGATAGGACAGCCCCGAATAGCCGGTGCCGAAATCGTCCAGCGCCACGGAAACGCCGAGCGACTGGATCCGGCGGATCGTTTCGGCGATTTCGTCGGTCGCGGAGATGAAGATCGACTCGGTGATTTCGATCTCCAGCCGGCTTGGCGGCATGCCGGTTTCAAACAGCACATACTGGATTTCGGCAACGAATCCCGGCCGCAGAAGGTCTTTCGGCGAAACGTTGACACTGACCTTCAGATTGCCCAGCGGCTTGATGCACCGGCACGCCTTCAGCATGATCTGGCGGCCGAGCTTTTCCGTCAGGTTGAGTTCCTCTGCAACCGGCACGAAGCTGACCGGCGGAATATAGCCCTGACTGGGGTGGAACCAGCGCGCAAGCGCCTCCACGCCGATCATGGTCTTGCCGTCCTCTGCGACCAGCGGCTGGAAATAGGGCTCCAGGCCCTCGCGCTCCAGCACCTCGTGCAAATCGGTTTCCAGCATGCTCTGCTGGCGGATCTTGGCTGCCATTTCCCTGGAAAAGACGTTGAGTTCCTTCGAATCGCGTTTCTTGGCATCGATCAGCGCCAGTTCCGCCCGCTGCAGCACCTGCCCTGCCCCGTTGTCGCAGTCGCGCAGGAAACAGCCGCCCAGATCAAGGCTCAGGAACAGTGCCCTGCCATCCACCTCGACGGGGATGGCCACCGCCTTCTGCAGTTCCATGCCCAAATCCCTGGCCACCTTCTCGGAGCCGACTTCCGGCAGGAAAATGCCGAACGTGCCGCCATGCAGCTTGAAGACCATGTTGGGGTTCTCGAAGAAGAAGCTCAGCCGGTTGCCATAGGCCGCCAGCACCTGATCGCCCACCTCGGCGCCCATGGAGTTGTTGATCGACTTCAACCGCCCCAGGTCGATCATGATGAACAGGCCGCTATCGCCCTCTTCGCGCATGTGCCGGTTGAGGATCTGTATCAGGTTGTTGCGGTTGGGCAGGCCCGTCTGCTTGTCGTGATACTCGAAATAGCGGATGGCTGCATTGTCCTGAAAGGAACGCACCAGCAGCACGATCACCGTCATGAAGATTAGCGTACACGAACTGAACAGGTAGATTTCGCGGTTGGTAAATTCAAAGCCCGCTGTATAGCCAACCTCGAAAATGCGCGAGGAAAGCTGCCAAAGGGAAAAAAGACAAAAAACGATCGTGGATGCGGCAAGCATCACCACGCGCTTGTGCTGCGTCTCCCGGAGACTGGACATGTACGGTTACCCCCAATTTGCACCGGCATACACACCAAGCTCCCATTCAACCGCAACTGTCTTGACAAAACCTTACAGTGGGTAAGCTTCCGTATCCGGTAAGTCAGGATTTTGACATTGCGCGGAAAACAGGGAGAATCGGTGCGGCCTGGCTGTTTGCCCCATTGCAAGAAGTTTTTTTTCGGCAACGATGCCAAACCGCCAAAACATTGATTCAAACGGAAAAAAAATTATCCCCGGTTTCCACAACAACCCACTATATGTGGTGTTCGGCAATTTCTTTCACGCTAGTGCTTGACGCGCTTTTCCGAGTCACTTTAGTTACACCGACGGGGCATCACTGTCCCACTGGGGGGCGATCTTCAATCAAGATCGCTACAAGCGGAGAGCCGGGTTACCGGCCTTCAAACAGTAGCAAGCAGAGTACCAACCACGGGATGAAGTTCCTGGGGAATGGGTGGATTTGCCTTGGTTTCCGGCCCGTTTCCGGTGGTAATCGGACACGGCCGGGGGTGGAATCCGATTTATCGGCAATTGGCTGGTTAACCTATATTTAGTGTTTGCCTGCCAACCTGCCACAAGATATAGTACAGTGTTTGTATCCTTGCCGGGAATTGCAAGGATGTCTGCCAGCAGCCGGCGAAGCTGATATTCCAGGGCTTCGAAGATCGGTACATGACAGGCTTTAGCGGCGAAGAACCCGACCATCCGGCAAAGACCGGAAGCGGGCCGGCGCCGGCGGTTACCCGGCCCGGATGCCATCAGGGACGTCGATCAAGGAGTAGTACCAGTCTCCGGTATTTGATGCCGGAAACGGTATTGGCGTGTCTGGGAGCCTCCGAAATCGGGATCAGGCGCGGCGGAAGACAACAGACGGAAGGGACGGGAAATCCCATAATGCATATACGGCACCGAAAGCGGCAAGACTCACCACGAGGATCCCTATCAGGGCATCGAGTTTCGCCAGGCAACCAGCGAGATCAAGAATCCGGATGGCTCCATTGTCTTCCGGCTCGAAAACATCCAGGTCCCGGCGGCCTGGAGCCAGGTCGCGTCCGATATCCTGGCGCAGAAGTATTTCCGCAAGGCGGGCGTGCCCGCCATCCTGAAAAGGATCGAGGAGGAAACCGTTCCTTCCTGGCTGTGGCGGTCTGAAGCCGACACCGAGGCGCTGAAGAAGCTGCCGGCCGAAGAGCGCTACATTTCGGAAATGGATGCCCGCCAGGTCTTCAACCGGCTCGCCGGCACCTGGACCTATTGGGGCTGGAAGGGCGGCTATTTCGACACCGAGGAAGACGCCCGCAGCTTCTATGACGAACTGTGCTTCATGCTGGCGACCCAGAAGGTCGCGCCCAACAGCCCGCAATGGTTCAACACCGGCCTTCACTGGGCCTATGGCATCGACGGCCCGGCCCAGGGCCACCACTATGTCGACCCGTTCACCGGCAAGCTGGTGAAGTCGAAATCATCCTACGAACACCCCCAGCCCCATGCCTGCTTCATCCAGTCCGTCGCCGACGATCTGGTCAACGAGGGCGGCATCATGGACCTGTGGACGCGCGAGGCGCGCCTGTTCAAATACGGCTCGGGCACCGGCTCCAACTTCTCGCAACTGCGCGCCGAGGGCGAAAAACTGTCGGGCGGCGGCAAGTCCTCCGGCCTGATGAGCTTTCTGAAGATCGGCGACCGGGCAGCCGGCGCCATCAAGTCGGGCGGCACCACGCGCCGCGCCGCCAAGATGGTCGTCGTCGACATCGACCATCCCGACATCGAAAGCTATATCGACTGGAAGGTACGCGAGGAACAGAAGGTCGCCGCCATCGTGACGGGTTCGAAAACCGTTTCGAAGCACATGAAGGCGATCATGAAGGCCTGCATCAACTGCCAGGGCAACGCCGACGACTGCTTCGACCCGTCGATCAACTCGGCGTTGAAGCGCGAAATCCGCGCCGCCAAGAAGGCCTCCGTGCCGGAAAACTACATCCAGCGCGTCATCCAGCTTGCCCGCCAGGGCTACACGGACATCGAATTCCCGATCTACAACACCGACTGGGATTCGGAAGCCTATCTGACCGTCTCCGGCCAGAACTCGAACAATTCGGTGTCGCTCACCGACGACTTCCTGCGCGCCGTTGAGGATGACGGCGAGTGGAACCTCACCGCCCGCAAGGATGGCGCGGTGATGAAAACAGTGAAGGCCCGCGATCTTTGGGAGAAGATCGGGACTGCCGCATGGCAGTCGGCGGACCCGGGCCTGCACTACAACACGACGATGAACGACTGGCACACCTGCCCGGAGGCGGGCCGCATCCGCGCCTCCAACCCGTGCTCGGAATACATGTTCCTCGACGACACCGCCTGCAACCTCGCCTCGCTCAACCTGCTCGCCTTCCGCGACAAGCGTTGCCGGTTCTCGCCCGAAAGCCCGCTCGCTTTCGACACGGCCAGCTTCGAGCATGGCTGCCGGCTGTGGATGATCGTGCTGGAAATCTCCGTCATGATGGCGCAGTTCCCGTCGAAGGAGATCGCAAGGCTTTCCTACGAATACCGCACGACCGGGCTGGGCTTTGCCAATATCGGCGGCCTGCTGATGACCTCGGGCATTGCCTATGACTCCGATGAAGGCCGCGCCATCTGCGGTGCGATCACCGCCATCATGACCGGCATCTGCTACGAGACCTCGGCGGAGATGGCCGGCGAACTGGGCGCCTTCCCCGACTATGAGCGCAACGCCAAGCACATGCTGCGCGTCATCCGCAACCACCGCCGCGCCGCCCATGGCGAAGCCGGCGGCTACGAGGCGCTGGCCGTCAATCCGGTGCCGCTCGACCACGCCGCCTGCCCGCAGCAGGACCTCGTCTCCCGCGCCATGGCGGCCTGGGACCGGGCGCTCGAAAAGGGCGAGCAGCACGGCTACCGCAATGCGCAGGCCACCGTCATCGCACCGACCGGCACGATCGGCCTCGTCATGGATTGCGACACCACCGGCATCGAGCCCGACTTCGCGCTGGTCAAGTTCAAGAAGCTCGCCGGCGGCGGCTATTTCAAGATCATCAACCGCGCCGTGCCGGAAGCCCTGCGCACGCTCGGCTATTCGGAAGCCCAGATCGGCGAGATCGAGGCCTATGCCGTCGGCCATGGCAACATGAACCAGGCACCGGCGATCAATCCTTCCTCGCTGAAGGCCAAAGGCTTTACCGACGAGAAGATCGAGGCCGTCAACGCGGCGCTGAAATCTGCCTTCGACATCAAGTTCGCCTTCAACAAGTGGACGCTGGGCGAGGATTTCTGCAAGGAAGCCCTCAAGCTCAGCGACGAGCAGCTCAACGATTTCAACTTCGACCTGCTGGCAGCGATCGGCTTTTCGAAGAAGGACATCGAGGCCGCCAACATCCATGTTTGCGGCGCGATGACGCTGGAAGGCGCACCCCATGTCGACGAGAAGCACCTTGCCGTCTTCGACTGCGCCAATCCCTGCGGCAAGATCGGCAAGCGCGCGCTTTCCGTCTCCTCTCACATCCGCATGATGGCAGCCAGCCAGCCCTTCATTTCGGGCGCGATTTCCAAGACGATCAACATGCCGAACGCGGCCAGCGTCGAGGACTGCAAGGACGCCTACATGCTGTCCTGGAAGCTGGCGCTGAAGGCCAACGCGCTCTACCGCGACGGCTCCAAGCTCTCCCAGCCGCTCAATGCCTCGCTGATCGAGGACGAGGACGACGAGGATGCGCTGGAGGATCTGATCGAGGCGCCGCTGGCAGCCCGCACCACCCAGGTGACGGAAAAGGTCGTCGAGAAGATCGTCGAGCGCGTCATCGAAAAGGCGGTGCGCGAGCGCGAGAAGATGCCCGACCGCCGCAAGGGCTATACCCAGAAGGCCAATGTCGGCGGCCACAAGGTCTATCTGAGGACCGGCGAATACAATGACGGCCGCCTCGGCGAGATCTTCATCGACATGCACAAGGAGGGCGCCGCCTTCCGCGCGATGATGAACAACTTCGCCATCGCCGTCTCCCTCGGCCTGCAATACGGCGTGCCGCTGGAAGAGTATGTCGAGGCCTTCATCTTCACCAAGTTCGAGCCGGCGGGCATGGTCATCGGCAACGATGCGATCAAGAACGCCACCTCGATCCTCGACTATGTCTTCCGCGAACTGGCGGTTTCCTATCTCGGCCGCAACGACCTTTCCCATGTCGACATTTCCGACTTCTCCAACACCGCGCTCGGCCGCGGCGTTGCCGAGGGCAAGGCCGAGCCGGTCTCCAAGGGGCTGACCCGCGGCCACAACCTCTCCGTCATCCGCCCGGCATCCGGCGAGCCGAAGGGCTCGGCCAAGGGCGGGACGACGATGAAGACTTCGAACGTGACGGCCATCGGCAAGACCGCGGCTGCCACCAAGCTGGAACTGGAAGAAGCGCCCACCGCATTCCACCGCGATCTGCCGGAAACGGCGGAACCCGCGAGGGAGAGCGTCGCAGACATGGTCGAGCGCATCGCCGACAGCCAATCTGAGTCCCGGGCGGTATCCTCCCCTGCCCGTGGGGTTGGGAGGTCAGACGCAGCGGCTTCTTCCGGTTCCACCCAATCCGCCGCTCCTGCAGCCGCAAACGAGGCCGGCAGCGCGAAGACGGGTGCCAACCCGCTCGATGCCGGCGCCCAGCGCCAGAAGGCGCTGATGCAGGGCTATACCGGCAATTCCTGCGACGAATGCGGCAACTTCACCATGGTGCGTAACGGCACCTGCGAAAAGTGCGACACCTGCGGGGCTACGAGCGGGTGTAGTTGAGGGGACTGGGGGGATCGAACCCCCGGCCCGCGCTGCTTGAAACTAATGAACCGCCTCCGGGAAACCGGGGGCGGTGGTGCAATCTAGGAAATCTTGATGGGTGGGCTAATTAGTCTGTTGGGCGAGCCATGGACACAGGGTGCGCTAACAGCGGCATTGTCTGTCATTACAGCCATCTACGCTTGTTTGACTTGGTCGATTGCCAAATCAAACAAAATCATGACCGATCAGGTAGCCAAGCAAACCGAAGCCCTAGTACGCCCAATTGTTGGATTTCGGATAACCACGAGATACGGCACTATATTATCATTGATCCTAGAGAACTCTGGAAAATCCATAGCTACTGATATTGAGATTGAAATTGACCGCGATTTCTTTCAATTTTCCGAGCATCGGAATGAGAAAAACCTTCGAAATTTCAGCGCTTTCAAAAATCCTATTGCCTCGATGGCAGCCGGTGAGAAAATGACATTCGACCTTTCGCAGGGTTTTAACCTAAACAAGAGTGAAGATGGAGTATTATTGACGCCGATGGAATTTGAAATATCTACAAGATACAAATTCGGAGAGGTAATTTATTGCGAAAAACAAATCATTGATTTGAATCCTTATATGTCATCTTTGGCGGTTAAAACTCCTTTAGAGCACCTTGAACAGATCGAAAAACATCTAAAAAAAATTGCAGAAAAATAGCGCCCACTGATATCCATCACGCAAGCCCACCCGCTCTTGAATCAAGGATAAAGTTATCAAGTCGCGGACTTCTGCAACAAGCAAAGCGATAACAGAGCGGCTGAGACCGAGCCTCGCCTGACGCTGCCACCATATTTGCACGATACCCGCCCTCGCGTCACCCCGGTTGCCATGCAAACCGGGGTCCATTGAACCTTTGGTCTTGCTCGGGCAGACTTCGGGTGTGGGATCGTTCGTTTACATCATGGCTTCGCGCAGGAACGGCACGCTGTATACCGGCGTGACGACGGACCTCAAACGCCGCGCATGGGAACATCGCGACAAAGTGCTTAGCGGCTTTACTGCCAGGTACAACTGCACGATGCTCGTATGGTATCGACGGTACGAAAATGTGGTTGATGCCATCGCCGATGAAAAGCGCATCAAGAAATGGCGCCGGGCATGGAAAATCCAGATGATTGAGGCGATGAACCCTGATTGGCGGGACTTGTATCCCGATCTTGCTTAACGTGGCCGTCTGTGCCTGCGGATGAGCACAATGGACCCCGGTGTGCACGGCAACCGGGGTGACGCGCTGCGCGTGTGGGCCTTGCTGAGGATAACGCGCCTCCCCTTCCCTCATCCTGAGCTTGTCGAAGGACGAGGGAAGCCCATGAGAGCGCAGCACAAAACAACCTGCGACCCTTCGACAGGCTCAATTCCCTTCCTGGTCATCGTCGGGCTTGACCCGACGATCCAGTGAATAACTTTGCTCTGGGTCCTCGGGACAAGCCCGAGGATGACTAGGTTTGTGATGCTAGTGCCGGAAAAGATATCCACACACCCAAAACCTTCCCTATCCTTCACCCACTGCCATCCAGCGCAAACGCCGGTCTGATATCGCCGTCGGTTCCGGAGGGTGGCAGCAGCGGAGCGCTTTTTGCCGGTGGTGCGAGGCGCGCTGCGTCGATCAGGGAAAGTAGCAAGTGCCCCGATCGGAGTATCCAGTTCCGGTTTTCATGACGGCCGGTTCGGATCGCGCAGCGGTTTCAACAGCCCATGGGCTAGCTCGATGCTGGGGCGGAACGGTGTGCTGAAGAGTCCCTCCAGACAACAAATCTCCGCGCAGGGCGGCCTTAGGGCTGCACACATGCCCCACGGAACAAGGCGAGGCCGCCCTGCGGTTTGCGCGTTCTTTCCAGTTCAAATCGCACGTTGAGCCGAAGGCGAGAAGCGCAAAGACTGAACCACTAAAATGCCCTCACGCGAGCAGCTTTGCTGCGGCTGCGGGGGCGCGGGCGAAAGCCCGGCGGTCTCTTCGACCGCTGGGGAGGTTCCCCGCAAGCTCTTTCTCATGACACGGCGGCAAATGCGGCGCGTGAACGGCGAAGTGCGCCCATCCGTCCGTCATTCCGGGACACGCTGACAAGCGTGGGCCCGGAATCCACAGCCGAGCGCTCACGGGACTGGATTCCGGGCTCGCGGTTCCCGCGCCCCGCAATGACGAAGTAAGGAGGGATTCGGCGATAACCGCCGGGGACAAAGCGCCCAGCCCTGCCTTCTTCAGCTTGTTGAAATGTGAACCGCAAGGAACCTCGGCCACAACTTTAGCGTTCAGATTCACCAAAGCTTAAACCGGGGCCGCTAGACAGAGGCGTTACCCAAGGAGACCCCGATGCAAGATGGTGAAAGACACATTCCCCGCCTGCTGGCCGAAATGGTGGCCGCCGACGGCAAGGTGCTGGAAATCGAGGAACTGAATGCCGAGGCGCTGATCGAGTGTTTCGTCGCCAGCATGACGGCAAGGGACATGACGGTCGACGAGGCCAGGGCGCAGTTCCTCGCTAGTCTGGAAGCCGAAACCGCCCAGGCCGATGCCGAGGCCCTGCTGGCGCGCTTCGGCCACCTGCCGATGCCGGTCAAGCTCGACCTGTTCCGCGCGATCTGGATGATCGCCATCTGCGACGGCGAACTGCACCCGCAGGAGGAGCACCTTGCCCACCGATTCGCCGACATGATTGCCCTTGGCAGGCCCGGCAGCATGGCAGCGCAACCCGGCACCGAAGCGGAAGAGCGGTTCAAAAAGGCCGGCTGAGCGCGCGCCCTGCGCCCCTCATCGCCCCTGGAGAAATTCAGGTTGACGGGGTCGAAAAACCTGAAGGCGCAAACAGGATCAACGGGCATGTCCTTGTCCCGTTTCCGGAGAAGCGTGAAACGATCCGGGACCCTAGCTGTGGCCGGTTACCGGGCGCGGCTTGTAGGCAGCTTCGAGATATTTGATCTGTGAAGCCGTCAGCAAGATCTCCAGCGCGCCGACAGCCTCTTCCAGTTGCCAGGGCTTGGTGGCACCGGCGATCGGCGCGGTGACGAAGGGTTTCGACAGCACCCAGGCATAGGCGATCTGGGCCGGCTTTGCGCCCGTATCGCGCGCCACCTTCTCGACCCGGCGCAGGATTTCATAATCCTGCTTCGAGCCGAAATAGCCCTGATGGTGCTTGTCGGATTTCGCGCGGTCGGATTGCGCCCCTTCCTTCGGCCGGTTGCCGGCAAGAAAGCCGCGGGCGATCGGCGACCACGGCACGACGCCGACGCCCTCATGGGCGCAATAGGGCATCATCTCGCGCTCCTCCTCGCGGTAGACGAGGTTGTAGAAATTCTGCATCGCCGCAAAGGGCTGCGAGCCGATTTCCCTCTGGATCGCCCTGAGCTTGGCGAACTGCCAGGCCCACATGGAGGACGCGCCGAGATAGAGCACCTTGCCCTGGGAAAGCAGCAGGTCGAGCCCGGCGCAGATTTCCTCGAAGGGGGCAGCGCCCACCAGCCGGTGGACATAGTAGAGATCGATGTAATCGGTGCCGAGCCGCTTCAGCGAGGCTTCGCAGGCTTCCACGATATGCTTGCGCGAAAGGCCCCTGTCATTGGCGCCCTCGCCCATCGCATTGGCAAGCTTGGTCGCCAGCACCACGTCGGAGCGTTTGGCGAAATATTCCTTCATCGCCCGGCCGGTGATCTCCTCGGAAGCCCCCGCGCCATACATGTCGGCGGTGTCCCAGAAGGTGATGCCGGCATCGGCCGCGACCCTGAAGACGGCCTGCGATGCCTTCTCGTCTATCACCCAGGGATGGGGCTCGCGCCCCGGCACGCCGAAACTCATGCAGCCGAGACAGAGGCGGGAGACCATCAGGCCGGACTTTCCAAGCGGGACATAGTGCATGGCAGGGTGCTTTCGGATGTTCAAAGGATGGTTTTTCTGGCCGGTTGCAGATCGCTGGTAGGCAGCGCCAGCCTGCCACCGGAAACGGGTCGGCTGCAACCCGTCGTCGCCGGAAAGGAGATCGGCAGGCCCTTGCGCGAGCGGATGGCAAGATAGGCCCAGGCTTCCGCCTCCATCGCATCGCCGTCGAAACCGGCTTCGTCGCAGGCGATCACTGCGCCGCCGTTCTTCTCGCGGGCAAGCGTTTTCAGGTCGGCCATGATCGCCGCGTTCTTGCGTCCACCGCCGCAGACGATCCAAAGTTTCGGCGGCTCGGGGAGATGATCGCAGGCTTTCAGGATCGCCGCCGCACTGACATGGGCAAGGGTGCGCGCGCCGTCGGCAAGCTCGGCCTCGCCCGGATCGAGCGGCGCGAAATCGGCCCGGTCAAGCGACTTGGGAACGTTGCGATTAAAATAGGGCGCGGAAAGATAGCGTTCCGCGATCGGCGCGATGATGCCGCCTTCCGAAGCAATCGCCCCGCCCTGATCGAACGCAATGCCGGCCTTCGCCTCGACCCACTGGTCGATCAGCGCATTGCCCGGCCCGCTGTCGAAGGCTGCCATTGCGCCTTCCGCATCGACCCAGGTGATGTTCGAAATTCCGCCGATATTGACGAAACATACGGGAAATTGCGGATTCACTTTGTGAGGAAGGTTCTGCGCCAGCGCCCGGTGATAGACCGGCACCAGCGGCGCCCCCTGCCCGCCATGGGCCATGTCGTTGCGCCTCAGATCGAAGACGGTGGCAATGCCGGTCATTTCAGCCAGTTTCGCCCCGTCGCCCAACTGCACGGTAAAGCCCGCTTCCGGCCGGTGCAGCACGGTCTGGCCGTGAAAGCCGATCAGATCGATTTCGTCCGGCGAAAGCCCCTCCCGCGCCAGAAAGGCAGCAACCGCCGCGCCATGGCGGCGGGTGATCTCGGCTTCGAGCGCTGCGAGCGTTTCGTTGCGGGCATCGGCGCCGTCGAGGGACCTGGCCTCCCCGAGCGCGGCCTCGATGCGCCGCCTGAACGCCGCCTCATAGGCAAACTCGGCAAAGCCTGCCCGCTCCACAAGGTTCTCCCCGTCGCTTCGGATCAGCGCACAATCGATGCCGTCCATGGACGTGCCGCTCATCAGCCCGATGGCCGTCATGACCTTCGCGGGCACGTTTTTGGGGCGGCGGCTTTGCATTTCATCCAATTCCGACTAAGAGGGCGTGCAACTGGGCAATTGCCCACACTCCACCCGGCGATTCACCTTCAGCTTAGACGGAAAACACTGCCATGTCCGGCTTCAAGTCCGACTTTCTGCAAATCCTCTCCGAACGCGGCTTCATTCATCAGATCTCCGATGAAAGCGGCCTGGACGCCCAGCTCGCCAGGGAATCGACGACTTGCTATATCGGCTTCGACGCCACCGCGCCCTCGCTGCATGCCGGCAGCCTGGTGCAGATCATGCTGCTTTACTGGTTCCAGCAGACCGGCCACCGGCCGATCGCCCTGATGGGTGGCGGCACGACGCTCATCGGCGACCCGTCCGGCCGCGATGAAAGCCGGCAATTGCTGACCGGCGAGCGTATCGAGGAAAACAAGCGCGGTATCCGCCGCGTCTTCTCGAAATTCCTCGATTTCGAGGAAACCGGCGGCAAGGCGATCATGACCGACAATGCCGAATGGCTGCTGGAACTGAAATATGTCGACTTCCTGCGCGAATACGGCCGCCATTTCTCGGTCAACCAGATGCTTGCCCGCGACAGCGTGAAGCTGCGGCTGGAACGCGAACAGCACCTTTCCTTCCTGGAATTCAATTACATGATCCTCCAGGCCTATGACTATGTCGAACTCAACAAGCGCTACGATTGCCGTCTGCAGATGGGCGGCTCCGACCAGTGGGGCAATATCGTCTCCGGCATCGATCTCGGCCGCCGCGCCGGCACGCCGGAACTGTTCGCGCTGACGACACCGCTGCTGTCGACCTCCTCCGGCGCCAAGATGGGCAAGACCGCCGACGGCGCGGTCTGGCTCGAGGACGACATGCTGCCCGCCTATGACTACTGGCAGTACTGGCGCAATGCCGAGGATGGCGATGTGGCACGCTTCATGAAGCTCTTCACCACCTTGCCGCTCGACGAGATCGCCCGCTACGCGGCACTCGAAGGCGCCGAACTCAACGAGGCCAAGAAGGTGCTGGCAACCGAGGCGACCGCCATGGTGCATGGCCGCGAGAAGGCCGAACAGGCAGCCGAAACCGCCCGCAAGACCTTCGAGGAAGGCGTTGCCTCGGGCGACTTGCCGACTGTCACCGTTTCTGCTGCCGAACTTGACGAAGGCATCGGCCTTCTCGTGCTGATGGTGCGCGCCGATCTTGCCGCTTCCAACGGCGAAGCGCGACGCCACATCAAGGGCGGCGCGGTCAGGATCAACGATGAGCAGGTCGGCGACGAGCGGCTTTCGGTTACCGGCGCCATGCGCGACGGCGACGGCGTCATCAAGCTGTCGCTCGGCAAGAAGAAGCACGTGCTGGTAAAGGCCGGCTGAAGCCGGAATACCCGGCACTCAGTTGCGGAACTCGAAGATTTCCCGGAAAATGCCGGGTGCGACGATCGACAGCGGATTGACGGCGATGCCCGGATTGTTCGACGGGCCGCGCAGGCGGTAGGTGATCCCGATCAGCCCGCTGTTCTTGCCGTTGGACAGGATATCGCCGATCAGCGGGATTTCGCCAAGAACCCGGCTGATCGAAAACAGCGGCATGAAGGTGCCGCGCAGGTTCATCCGGTCAGCTTCATCGAACAGGATGCCGTCGAAAGTCAGCCCGATCTGGGTATTTCTCAGCCAGCCCTTTTCGACCTCAAGACGGCTCGGCGCCTTGATGATGCCGGCCTTCAGATCGTCGAACTTCACCCGGCGCAGGTCGAGTTCGCGCAGTTTCCCCGAGGCGCGCTGCAGCCCCTCAGAAGCGGGCGCTGCCGTCAGCGAGGCTAGCCGCTCCTCGCCGATGACGGCGAAATCCTTGATGGAGACGCGGCCGCTGAACGGCCCGTTGCCGGTGCGTGTCAGCGAGGCAGACAACTTGCCGCCCTGCATCTTGTCGTAGAGGTTGACCATCGCCAGCGAGCCGCCCGCATTGTCGGCCTTGAAACGGAAGGTCGTCGCATTGCCCTCGGCCTGTGCCGAGATTTGCGACAGTTCACCGCCGATGACGCCCTTGACGTCGAGCAGGGAAAGCCTGCCGCCGCGGGTATCGTAGCGCACGACGACGGATTCCATCACCTGACCGTTGAAACCTCCCATGCGACCGAAATTGGCCGACAGCGAAACATCGCTACCGCCGGATGAGGAAAGCCCGTCGCCATGGATGACCATCTGCAGTACCGGTCGGCTGTCGTAGTACCGCCCGCTTGCCTTGATGTCGTAGCCGCCCTTTTTCCGCGCCACCGTCACATCGAAATCATCGCCCTTGTTGAGGGTGATGCCCTTCATGTCGGCGCTGATCAGCCCGCTTTTGGAAAAGGAGAGAGTGCCCTGTGCCCTGCGCCCGCCGTCCATGCGGAAGGAAAAGTCCTTCAGCCGGGTAACGTCTCCGCCCTGCTCCAGTTCGAAACTCGCCAGCGCCGCCCCCGTGGTGCCGCGGCGGATGTTCCAGCCGACCCAGGGCAGCGAAACATCCGCCTTCGCAAGATCGATCTCGTAGCGTTCCGGCGCACCGCCCTTGGAATGGATTCGCACCTGCAGCGGACCGCTGACCACGGGTGCCAGCCGGATGTCCTGCCTGGCAAGATCGTCGGTGGAGACGGAAAGCCGGATATCCCGGTGGCGGCCGGCACCGCTCGCACCGTTGATGGGTTCGGCAAGGTCGAACTGGGCGGGAAAACCGTCAACGCGGGCCTTGCCTTTGGCGGTTACCAGATGGTGTTTGGCCTGAATTTCCATTTCGCCGTCGCTGAACGTGCGCCCGAGCACCGGCTTCTTGGCTGCCAGCGCCGACAGGCTGGCATCGACCTGCCAGTCGGTGACCTTGCTGTCCTCGCTAAGCGGTATTGCGGCCTTGATGCGCACTTTCGCTTCGCCGGCAAGATCGGCCGGTTTCAGTCCGAGCGGCCGGATGGCGTTGACAGGATCGCTGTCGGCAAGGGCGGCAACCGCTGCCGCAGGGCCCGCAAGGCGGGCAGACAACGCTCCTTCAGCCGCCGCCGCGCTCATTTCCCCGATGACGAAGGAAAGCTCGCTGACGCCGACAGGCTTTGCGCCCGGTGGCTCGATCACCGCCTTGTCCGAGACAACTTCCAGCCGGTCGCCGTCAATCGACAGTCTGCCGCTGGCAGCCTTCAGCGGCGGCAGGCTGTTGTGATAATTGACGCCAAGGCCGGAAAAACCGGCCTTGAGCGACAGGTCGCCCTTTATCAGCGCCCCGCCTTCGCCCAGGGCAGCAAGCCGCTTTGGCGACAGGGAAAGATCGAAGCCGAGATCGGACAGTGCCGCGCCGGGCACATGACTTGAAACCCAGTCGCGCGCCAGGGGCGCCGCCCATTCCGGCCACAGGCGAATGACTGTCGCAATGTCCGTTTTTGGGCTCGTCAGCGAAATGGCTACGCCCTCGCTGGCACCGGCGGCAGCACTGCCCGAAAACTGTCCGCCTCCACCGGCAATGGCAATCTCGTCGAAGGCAATGCGAAGCGCCGACAAATCCAGCCCGCCGGAAAGGCGGGCGTTCACCTTCTGCTGTGCGGCCGGCGTATCACCGCCGCGCTTCTCGGCTTCCAGCGCAAGCGTCACCGCATAGGGACCGAAGGCTGTTTGTGCCGGGTTTTCCGCGCTCTTGTCGAGCCGGCCGGAAAACCGGAAGACCTGTCCGCCGACCCAGATTTCGCTGTTTTCCACAATGGCAGAATCCGCATCCGGCGAAACCGAAAGGCTGGCGACTGCCGACGGCATGTCATAGTGCCTGTTGTTGAGGTCGAGTGTCCCGGAATTTGCCTGCAACTTCACAAACGGATCGAGCGGCTCAAGCGCCGCGTCGAAGGGAAAGCGTGCATCGAAGCGCAGATTGGCGCTGATCAGGGGCCGGCCGGCCGCCTCACCCCCTTCGCCCTGCAGCCACCAGCCGGTGGGAAGATCGCCAATGCCGAGGGAAAGCTGCCTGCCGTCATCGGCCGCGCCGCGCCATTCGGCATTGATGGCAAACGCCTGCGCTTCCGACTGCGCCTGCATCTGCAGCAGCAGACGCTGCCCGCCATAGTCAATTTTGCCTTCGCTCAGGGTGACGGGTGCGTTGCGGATGCGCCCGACGGCAGGCAGTTGCAGGGCAATGTCGCGCATCTCGATGGCCCTGATCGAGCCGTCGCGAAACGCCGTTTCGGTGGCGCCGAGCCATCCGCCTACCCTGCGCAGCATTTCCCTGGGTGAAAAGCCGGCGCCGGCACTGCCGGCATCCTGCAGCGAAATCCTGCCGCCCTGCAGGACGACGCGGTCGAATTGCGGCTTGCCGGTCAGCGCCGAAACCAGATTGAGGCCGACATTGATCCGGTCGATGAACAGCACTTCCTCGCCGCTGTCGCGGTGGCGGACATGGATCCCGTCGCCCCTGAGTGCGAGAACCGAGGAAAGCGCCGGAGAAAGCCCGCTGTCGGAGATTTCAACCGCATAGGCATCGCCCACCATGTCCTGCAGCGTGGTCTCGACGCGTTGATGAATGGTGGCAAAGCTCAGCGGCTGGCCCTGAAACAGATAGGCAAGACCGCCACCGCCCAGCAATAGCAGTGCGACAGGCAGCAGGAAAAACAGCAGAACACGCCTGAGGCTCCGCCGGTAGGCAGGCTGCGATGGCGAAAAATCGCTTTCTGTCGCTTGCCGCTTGCGCCGCATCGTTGTGCCCCGAACAGCTTGCCTTGCCGTGGAAAGGCCGGGGGAAGTGCCCCTGATCAGCAGATGTGCAATACCGTGATACGAATCACGCAGCGCTGCTTCGAAATCCGTTTCAGGATGCCATATCCCGCCAATTCGCCAAAACAGCGATTGAAATCGTGAACGCGCATCCCGGCACCAGAGCTGCCCGTCGGTTTGCCCGCTGGAGCCTCTTTCCAGGCTGATGCGCCGTTAAACTGTGTATTTGCCGCAGCTGGCCCTTTTCCTGCCGGGGCACGACCCTATATCCATTGCCAAAACACAGGCGAAGCGGAGAATTCCATGGCAGATACGACGACAGGCCCCGGCACCGGCGACAAAGCACCCGATTTTGACCTTCCTGCGGCAGGTGCTGAAAATATCAGGCTTTCCGCCTTTGCCGGGAAGCCTGTGGTGCTGTTCTTCTATCCCAAGGACGACACCTCCGGCTGTACGGTGGAAGCGATCGACTTCACCGCCGCCCTGCCCGAATTCGGCAAGCTCGGTGTCGAGGTGATTGGCATGTCGCCGGATCCTGTGAAGAAGCACGACAAGTTCCGCCAAAAGCACGGGCTCGAAACGGTTCTCGTTGCCGACGAGGAGAAGCAGGCGCTTTCGGCCTACGGCGTGTGGGTCGAAAAGAGCATGTACGGCCGAAAGTACATGGGCGTGGAGCGCTCGACCTTTCTCATCGGCGCCGACGGCAGGATCGTCAGGGCATGGCGCAAGGTGAAGGTTCCCGGTCATGTGGCGGAAGTGCTGGCGGCGGCGAAGGAACTGGCCTGACAGCCGGATCAGCCGCGGTGGAAGGTGGGGAACCCAAACGGGACATAGCGGCGGCAGGACAGCCTGCCTGTCTGGCCAGTGCGGCGATCGCAGCGCTTTGCGCATCCGGGATCGATGAAAAGCGCCGACTGACGAAGCAGATGGCCGACCGCTGGGAAGCGCGGCAACTTTCGCTCATCTCGAGCCGTGCCAGCCATCTGGTGCCGCCGCAGCGCCCCGGCAGGCCGGTAAAGCCCGACCTCGTGCCGCCTCACCTCGTGCCCCGCCGCTCGATCCGCAGCGAAAAGGGCATGATCGCCCTGCTGCACGCCATTGCCCATATCGAACTCAACGCCATCGATCTGGCGCTCGACATCATCGCCCGATTTGCCCGGCTCTCCATGCCGCGCTCCTTCTACGATGGATGGGTGATGGTGGCGCGCGAGGAGGCTAGGCATTTCGGCCTGCTCAACGACCGGCTGGCCGACTTTGGCGCCGCCTATGGCGATCTTCCCGCCCATGACGGGCTGTGGGAAGCTGCCCAACGCACCGGCCACGACCTGATGGCCCGCCTCGCCGTGGTACCACTGGTACTGGAGGCACGCGGCCTCGACATCACCCCGTCACTGATCCGCCAGGTCGGCGAGACCGGCGACACGCAGACCGCAGAGATTTTCCACATCATCTACGAGGATGAGAAAGGCCATGTGGCCGTCGGCGCCAAATGGTTCCGTTTTCTCTGCCACAAACGGGGTATCGAGCCTGCCGCCGAATTCCAGGCGCTGGTACGGCGCCACTTCCGCGGTCCCCTGAAACCGCCCTTCAACGATCTTGCCCGGGCAAAAAGCGGCATTACACCGGGCTTTTACCGCGCCCTTTCCCCGTCGGGTAACTGAAAGGCGGGATAACCGGCAAAAGCGCCGTTTCAGCGTTCGCGGTTTCCCAATCGGAAGCCTTTGTTAACCATATTCGGCAACACTTGCCCCATCGGATTCCCGCTCCGCGGGCCGGGTTTGCATTGGCAAAGTATCGGGTGTCGTTCAATGAATGCAGCAAGAGAGCCCCGTCAGTTCGGACGCAGGGAAAACCGGATCACCATCACCACAAACGGCAAGGTTCGCGAATACCGCATTTCCGCCAACCTGCTGGTCCTTTCCGCCGTCCTGTTCTGCACCTTCATGACAGGCTATGTCGGTGCGACGGCCTATCTCGCCTTCCGCGAGGATCTCGTTGCCGGCACGCTCATCCGTCAGGCCCGCATGCAACACGAATACGAGGATCGTATCGCCGCCCTGCGCTCGCGCGTCGACCGTATCACCTCCCGCCAGTTGCTCGACCAGCAGGCGGTGGAGGCCAAGGTTGCCGCCCTGATGCGCCAGCAGGAAATGCTGAGCGGCCGCAACGGTGCCATTGACGGCCTGATCGACAAGGCCCGCAAGAACGGCCTCAAGGTGCCTGCTGCCGGCAAGCCCGAACAGAAGGCTGAAATCGATGCCCCGCAGACCCCGGGCGTCGACACCATTACCACCGGCTCCACATCGTCCGACCGCAGGCCGACCATCGTGGCGCTGGCCGATGCCGGTTCCTTCTTGCGCGGCTCGACCTTCGCCGGCCAGAGCGGCGGCGAGATCGACCTGAGCAGCGAACTGGCAACCTTCGAAACCCCGCTGAGCCCGGCACCTGCCGGTCATGCGGCAGCGCTGGCGAGCCAGCGTATGTTCGACGATGTCCGCAAGCAGATTGCGACGATCGAGCAGGATCAGGCCGCAAGCCTCATGGCGCTGCAGCTTGCCGCCCGCGACCGCATGGAAAAGCTCGCTGCCGTCTATGAAAAGCTCAACATCGCCCTGCCCGACGACATGACCGCCAACACCGGCGGCCCCTTCGTCGCTTCAAGCGACATGGAATTCGAGGATCTTGCCGAAAACGTTGCGCTTTCCCTCGACGCGTTCGCCAGCCTGAAGAAACAGGCCGGGAAGCTGCCGGTGGCAAACCCGGTTCCCGGCGCCGGCGTCACCAGCAATTTCGGCAGCCGCATCGATCCCTTCAACCGCCGTTCGGCCTTTCATGCCGGCATCGACTTCCGCGCCGCACGGGGCACGCCGGTACAGGCAACAGGCCGCGGCCGCATCGTTCATGCCGGCCGCAAGGGCGGTTACGGCCTGATGGTGGAGATCGACCACGGCAATGGCATTACCACGCGCTACGCCCATCTGAGCCGCGTTCTGGTCGAGGTGGGCGCCAGGGTGAATGCCGGCGATACCGTCGGCAAGGTCGGCAGCACCGGTCGCAGCACCGGCCCGCACCTGCACTATGAAGTCCGCCGACACGACAAGGCGAGCAACCCCGTCAGGTTCCTGCAGGCAGGCCGCGAAATCGCCGCGCTCTGAAGGCGCCGGCCGCGCTACTCGATATCGGCGACCTCGCCCTCTCCGCCAGTCACCTGGTGGATGAGCGAAGCTTCCATGAACTCGTTGAGATCGCCGCCCAGCACGCTGTCGGGCGAGGTGTTCTCCACCCCGGTGCGCAAGTCCTTGACCAGCTGATAGGGCTGAAGGACGTAGGATCGGATCTGGTGGCCCCAGCCGATTTCCGACTTCGCCTCATGCTGTTCCTGGATCGATTCCTGGCGCTTCTTCATCTCGAGGTCGTACAGCCTTGCACGAAGCGCCTTCATGGCGTTGGCCCGGTTCTGGTGCTGCGACTTCTCCGAGGAGGTCACCACGATACCCGTCGGCATGTGGGTGATGCGCACGGCCGAATCCGTGGTGTTGACGTGCTGGCCGCCTGCACCCGACGAGCGGAATGTATCGATGCGGATATCCTTGTCCTGGATTTCGATATCGACATTGTCGTCGATCTCCGGATAGATCCAGACCGATGAAAACGAGGTATGGCGGCGCGCCTGGCTGTCATAAGGCGAGATGCGCACAAGGCGGTGAACACCCGACTCGGTCTTCAGCCAGCCATAGGCGTTCTCGCCGCGCACCAGGATGGAAGCGCCCTTGATGCCGGCCTCCTCGCCATCGTTGATGTACTGCACCTCGACCTTGTAGCCGTTCTGCTCCGCCCAGCGCGTATACATTCGCAGCAGCATCGAGGCCCAGTCCTGGCTCTCCGTGCCGCCTGCCCCGGCGTGAATTTCGACAAAGGCGTTGGCCGCATCCATCTCGCCGGACAGAAGGGCATCGACCTGGCGTTTGCCGAGATCCTTGTGCAGCGTCAGCAAAGCGGCTTCCGCCTCGCGGACAACGCCCTCATCGCCCTCTTCCTCACCCAGTTCGATCAGGCCGATCTGGTCGTCGAGTTCGTTCTGGATCGACTGGATGGTGTTGATGCTCTTTTCCAGATGCTGGCGCTCACGCATCAGCTTCTGTGCCTCGTCCGGATCGTTCCACAGTTCCGGATCCTCGGCCTTGGCATTGAGTTCCTTCAGGCGCGCCTGGGACTTGTCCCAGTCAAAGATGCCTCCTCAGCAGCCCGACCGACTGCTTGATTTCATCGACAGTGGATTGAATTTCCGCACGCATCTCAATTCCGGTCCCGTGTTTTCGAGCGCCTCAATATGCGAGTGACTTGCCGTTGTAAACCGCTGAAAGCGGCAATTGCGACGCCCCGCTACACAGTCCCTGCAAGGCGGGGACGGCGCACGCACCGTCAGCGTCCGCAGCACGGCGGCAAACGGAAGCAGGAAAATGCAGGGAGCCTGTCAGTAGAGGCCGCCGGTACCCGACAGGATCGCGCGGTTTGCATCCGGCGACACGGTGATGTTGGCATTGCCCACCATGTCCTCGAAGCCGATGACCGTGAAGATGGTCGGCGGCGCCGTTCCCGGCTTGAAGGCTTCCAGAATGACGCCCGGTTCGCCTGCACTTGCCTCAAGCCCGGTCTTGGCATTGATCGGAATGAGCTTGATGCCCTTGGGAACGCGGAAGTCGATCGGCGGTTTGCCCTTGTTGGCGTCGGCCATGAACTCCGTGAAGATGGGGGCTGCCAGATGGCCGCCCGTATTGCCGCGCCCCATCGGCCGCGGATTGTCGTAGCCGACATACACCCCGGCAACCAGATCCGGCGTATATCCGACGAACCAGGCATCCTTCTCGTCATTGGTGGTGCCGGTCTTGCCGGCCACCGGGCGCTCCAGCGCCATCACCGACTGGGCGGTGCCGCGCTGGACCACGCCTTCCATCATCGAGGTGATCTGATAGGCCGTCATCGGGTCGAGCACCTGTTCGCGGGTATCGACCAGTTCGGGCTCTTCCTGGCCGGTCCAGGCATCGGCCGAGCAGGTCTCGCAGATGCGGTCCTCGTATTTGAAGATCGTCTTGCCGTAACGGTCCTGGATGCGGTCGATGGTCGACGGCTTGACCTGCCGGCCGCCATTGGCAAGCACCGAATAGGCCGAAACCATGCGCAATACGGTCGTCTCTCCCGAACCCAGCGACATCGCCAGCACGGGCAGCATGTCGTCATAGATGCCGAAACGCTCGGCATATTCGGCCACAAGCGGCATGCCCATGTCCTTGGCGAGCCGGACCGTCATCAGGTTGCGTGACTTTTCGATGCCCAGCCGCAGGGTCGAGGGACCTGCATAACCCTTGCCGTAGTTCTTTGGCTCCCAGATGCCGAGCGCAGAGCCCTGATCCACCTTGATCGGTGCATCGAGCACCACCGAGGACGGCGTATAGCCGTTGTCAAGCGCTGCCGCATAAACGAACGGCTTGAACGATGATCCGGGCTGACGGTAAGCCTGTGTCGCCCGGTTGAACTGCGACTGGGCGAAGGAGAAACCGCCGGCAAGCGCCAGCACACGGCCGGTATGGGGATCCATGACCACCATCGCGCCCTGCACTTTCGGCGGCTGGCGCAGGCGGTACTCACCGGCCTGATTTTCCGCCACGGCCTCGACAAATACAACATCCCCGGTCTGGAGAATCTGGTCGGCGGTCTTGACGTTGCGGGTCTTGCCCTCCTCGTCGATCACCTTCTGGGCCCACTTCATGTTCTCCAACGTGATGCGGCCAAGCTTGCGCTCATCGGTCAATTCGCCCGAAACCTCACGCTCGGGCTGAAGGCCGATGGAAGCTTCCTGTTCACCAACTCCCAGCACCACGGCCAGTTGCCATTCCGGCACATCGGAAAGCCCGTCGACTTCGCTGAGCGGCACACCCCAGTCGCCGGCTGCCTCGATGTGTGTAACCGGGCCGCGGTAACCGTGCTCGATGTCAAAACCGATCAAGCCGTTCTGCAGCGCCTTGCGCGCCATGCGCTGGATGTCGGGATCGAGCGTGGTGCGAATCGAAAGTCCGCCCTCGTAGAGCGCATCCTCACCATAGCGGTCGATGATCTCTCGGCGCACTTCCTCGGAAAAATATTCGGAAGCGGCAAGATAGGTCGAGCGGCGGCGCGGATTGACTTCCAGCGGCTTGGCCTTGGCTTCGTCGCCTTCCTCCGGCGTGACGAAACCGTTGGCAACCATGCGGTCGATCACCCAGTTGCGGCGCTCGATGGCGGCTTCCGTCTTGTTGAACGGATGATAGTTGTTCGGCGCCTTGGGCAGCGCGGCCAGATAGGCCGCCTCGTGCAGCTTGAGCTGGTTCACCGACTTGTCGAAATAGGTCAGCGACGCGCCCGGCACGCCGTAAGCGCCCAGGCCGAGGAAAATCTCGTTCAGATAGAGTTCCAGGATGCGATCCTTGGAATAGGCCTGTTCGATGCGCAGTGCCAGAATGGCTTCCTTGATCTTGCGGTCGATGGTGCGCTCGTTGGAAAGCAGGAAGTTCTTCGCCACCTGCTGGGTGATCGTCGAGGCGCCGATCGAACGCCGGTCGGAGCCGAGGTTTCGCAGGTTGACGATGACGGCGCGGGCAAGTCCCTCGGGATCAATGCCCGGATGGGAATAGAAGTTCTTGTCCTCGGCGGAAAGGAACGCGTTCTTGACCAGGCTCGGAATTGCCTGGATCGGCAGATAAAGCCGCCTTTCGCGGGCATATTCGGCCATCAGCGCGCCATCGCCGGCATGAATGCGCGTCGTCACCGGGGGCTCATAGGCATTGAGTACCTCGTAATCGGGCAGATCCTTGGAAAGATCCGACACATACCAGGCAACACCGGCCAGAACGACCAGGCCGAGCAGCGTGCCGATACCGAACAGATATCCGATAAGCCGCAAAATCATGGGGTAAACCTAACCTCGCCCGTCCGGCCCTGCCGGATTACCTATCGTAAACTCGTTTCAGGTTTAGCCGTTTCCGAAAAGAAAGTCCAAACCAAAACAGTACTTAGCTGATTCCATCCGGCCTACGCTCGCCGGGAACATGCCGCAGGCACCTGTTGGCGTTGCTTTCGGCCAACAATGTGGCTGCAATCTGACACCACGGCCCATTCATCACATAAACATGGTTAATGCCACATTAAGAATTGACCGATCAAGCACGCCAGACCGACTTCTTCAGCGGGTTTCGCCTGCCTTCCCGGCCTCAGTTGCCGGTACTGCGCGGCTGCCGGCCGGCAAAGAACTCGACCACCGCCTCGCTGACGATGCCGGCAACCTTCGACTGCCAGTCCGGGTCCGCCATCAGATGCTCGTCCTCGTTGTTGGAGAGATACCCCAGTTCAAGCAGCACACTGGGAACCTCGGCGTTTTTCAATACCGCAAAGGAGGCCGCGCGCTGCGGATTGTTGATCAGGTTGACCCGGTCGCGCATCTTGCGCACCAGCATCAGCGAAAACGCCCGGGAAAAATGCGTCGTCTCGCGCAGTGTCAGGTCGGCCAGAATGTCGGTCACGATGTCGGTTTCATTGGGTGCGGCAAGACCGGCAACCACATCGGCGAGGTTTTCCGAATCGGCAACCTCCTGCGCCAGCGCATCCGATGCCTTGTCCGCCAGCGTGTAGATCGTCGCCCCGCGCACATAGTTCTGGCGCAGGGCATCGGCATGGATGGAAACCATCAGATCGGCATTTTCGCGCCGCGCAACCGCCTGGCGCTCCCTCAGCGAGACGAACACGTCGTCATCCCGGGTGTAAGCGATGTGAAACGGCCCGGCCTTTTCCAGCATCGGTCCGAGCTGGCGGGAGACCGCAAGCGTGACGTCCTTCTCGGCGACTTTCGTCGTCCGCCCCTCAGCGCCGCCATCGATGCCGCCATGGCCGGGGTCGAGCACGATGGTAAAGTAGCCTTCGCGCTTCGGTCCGCCACGCACCCGCCCGCCCTTGACCACAGCCTCGCCGCTTGCCCCCAGCAGCGCCTGCTGCTCGGCCACCCGCTGCGAAAACACGCCCTGCTCGATTTCGCCCAGCGACAGGCGAAGGCTGTAGCGGCCGGTTTCGGCATCGGCTTCGAGAACCTGCTGGCGGATTTCCGCCGCCGCCGACAGTGCCACCACCAGCCGGGAACGGTCATTGGTGATCGAACCGAACCGCAATTGCCTGATCAATCCGCCGGCATTCGAGGCGAATTCCGGATCGAAACCCAGCGTGATGTTGTTGAATTCGAGCACCAGCCTGTCGGGGCGGTCCATGAAGAACAGCCGATAGTCCGGCTTGCCGTCGAACTTCAGCAGCAGGGCCGTTTCCCCGTCTGCAACCTCCAGCATGCCGTCATAGGCAACCGTCGCCGCCACAGCGGCTTGCGCCGCACCATCCGCCGCCTCGACCGCTGGTACTGCCGACTGCTGGGCCGATGCTTCAGGGACAACACCCGCCATTGCGGCCGGAAGAAGCGACAGCGCCAGCGCAAACGGCCTGATCCGGCCGCGCAAATCGCACCGTGTGCGCTGCCGCCCGGTGCTTGCGGGCAGGCCGACCGGCATCCCCTCGCCGACCGGGAGAGCGGGCTGTATCGTCATCGCTGTAGAAGCTGTGTGATTTGTCATTTTCTGCCGAATCGCCACCATTTCCAGCCGATTCAGGCCTGTTAGGCCATTGCCTCCGGCTTGTCGAGGTTTGCCAGGCCGTTGGATGCCTCAAGGCGGTTGCCTGGGTTGTCCTCCGGGGCGATCCCGGAGTTTAACTGCTTTTTCAGGTCATGGCACGATTGGCCCATGATTGGCCTTGTTTAATGGCCGCTTTAGGCTTATGTCTGAAACCGAAACGGGATTGCCCTTGCCGGAATGCCGCAGAGTATCTGCCGGTGCCGTGTCCAGAGGGTGTCGATGGCGGAACCAGACGCCAGTATTTTGACCATTTTGATCGGTTCAATACTAACCGCGTAGTTTCCGTCTTTAGCGCTGCTGTTGAGCACCAGTTCAGGCAAACGCCCGTCTTCAAAAAGGATTTCGTGTCATATCCGGAATTGAGGAGCCGGATTGCACCGATTAGCCGCAGGCCGGCACTGGCCGGACCTGCGAATTCACCAGCCGGCAAGTCCGGCTACACATGAAGCAAGAACGGCGTGCGGGAATGCAAATGGCAACGGCAGAAATAGGGGCTTGCGGGACAATACTCCCCCTCCCCGGCGGCATGGAAGGCCGCCCGTTTGCCACGCCAGTATCCCCGGCAGGCCAAATCTACAACCATGCAGGCGCAAGCCGGAAACTGACATCCGCCGGAGCCCCGAAAAGGGCGCGGCTCGGATACGCTGCTGTACGACAGACGCTCGACACACAATTGACCAGCATTTTCCGCTCCGCGCCTGCGGAGACCTTATTCAATGGCCAACAACAAAATGTTGATCGATGCCTCCCACCCGGAAGAAACCCGGGTTGTGGTGGTTCGCGGAAACCGTATCGAGGAATTTGATTTCGAGGCCCAGGAGCGCAAGCAGCTCCGGGGAAACATCTATCTTGCCAAGGTGACGAGGGTCGAACCTTCGCTGCAGGCAGCTTTCGTCGACTATGGCGGCAACCGGCACGGTTTCCTCGCCTTTTCCGAAATTCATCCCGATTATTACCAGATCCCGGCAGCCGACCGGCAGGCCCTGCTTGCAGAGGAGGAAGCTGCTGCCGCCGAAGCAGAAGCAGAGGAGGACGCCGAGGCGCTCATCGAGGCCGATGACGACGAGGCGGAAGAAGCCCCTGCCCCGAAACGCTCCCGCCGGCGCGGCAAGCGCTCCAGATCCGACAGGACCCGGCAGGCCGCCGCAGATACCGGCGAGGATGGCGATGACGAAGCAGCCGACGGCAGCGCCGAGGCGGCTGACAACGAAACCGCCGCGGAAACTGTGCAGGAGACCGTGGAAGCGGCCGACGGCGAAGCCGAAGAGGCCGGGAAAGCCGAAAAGCCCAAGCGCAAGCCTCGCGCTGCGGCAAAACCCCGTGCCCGCAAGACATCCCGCAAGAAGGCTGCCGACTCCGACGCAGAAGCAGGCGGTGACGCCGCAGAAGACGATGCCGCAGACGAAGGCGGCGAGGAGAGCGGTAAAACCATGGCTGCCGCCATGGATGCCGATTCGATTTCGGAACCCGCCCCGCCCGCCGGGGATGGCGACGACACCGGAGACGACGAAGACAGCGAGCGTGCCGGCGAACCCGCAGCCGATGACGGCGAAGCAGAAGCCGACGCCAAGCCGGAGGCCCGCAAACGCAAGCCCCGCGCGGCAAAGGCTCGCAAGAAGAAAGCCGAGACCGGGGACGATGAGGTAGCCGCGGAAGACGGCGGCGAAAAACCGAAAAAAGGCCGTTCCAAAACGACGGAAGAAGCTGTCGAAGCTGAAGCAACGGGAGAGGAAGCGGAGGAAGCGCCGAAAAAGACCCGCCGCTCCCGTCGCAAGAAAAAGTCCCGTGACGAGGCGGACGACGCAACCGGCAAGCAGGCTGCACCTGAAAACGGCGAGGACGGCGACGGCCAGCCCGATGCACCCGATGCCGGCGGCAATGGCGGCGGCAGTGCCGCTCCGGTCGAATCGGTCGGCCAGGACGATGCGCTGGAAGAAGGCCGCATCAAGCGCCCTCGCCGCCAATACAAGATCCAGGAGGTCATCCGCCGCCGTCAGGTCATGCTGGTTCAGGTGGTCAAGGAGGAGCGCGGCAACAAGGGCGCTGCCCTGACGACCTATCTGTCGCTTGCCGGCCGCTACTCCGTGCTGATGCCGAACACCGCGCGCGGCGGCGGCATTTCACGCAAGATCACCAATCTGGCCGACCGCAAGCGGCTCAAGAGCATCGCCCAGGCGCTCGACGTGCCCAAGGGCATGGGCGTCATCCTTCGCACTGCGGGCGCCTCCCGCGAGCAGGAGGAAATCCAGCGCGATTTCGACTATCTGATGCGGCTGTGGGACAATGTCCGCAATCTGACGCTGGCCTCCACCGCCCCGATCCTGGTCTATGAGGAAGGCAGCCTGATCAAGCGCTCGATCCGCGACCTCTACAACAAGGACATCGGCGAGATCGTCGTTTCCGGCGAAGCCGGCTATGAGGAAGCCCGCGATTTCATGAACATGCTCATGCCGAGCCATGAGAAGAACGTGAAGCTCTATACCGGCGACCAGCCGATACTCTCGCGCTACAACATCGAAAGCCAGCTCGAGAAGATGGTTACCCCGCAGGTGACGCTGAAGTCCGGCGGCTACCTGATCATCAACCAGACGGAAGCGCTGGTCGCAATCGACGTCAACTCCGGCAAGTCGACCCGTGAGCACTCCATCGAGGCGACGGCGTTGCAGACCAATCTGGAAGCAGCCGAGGAAGTTGCCCGCCAGTTGCGCCTGCGCGACCTTGCCGGCCTGATCGTCATCGACTTCATCGACATGGAGGAAAAGCGCAACAACCGCTCGGTGGAACGCAAGCTCAAGGAATGCCTGAAAAACGACCGCGCCCGCATTCAGGTTGGCCATATCTCCCATTTCGGCCTGCTGGAAATGTCGCGGCAGCGCATCCGAGCCAGCGTGCTGGAAAGCACCATGGCCGTCTGCCCCGTCTGCCACGGCGTCGGCCATGTGCGTTCGCAGTCCTCGCTGGCACTGATGATCCTGCGTGCACTGGAGGACTACCTCAACCGCTCCAGCCGCAACGATGTGTCGGTCAAGGTATCGCCGTCGATGGCGATGTACATTCTCAACACCAAGCGGCGCGCACTCAGTTCGATGGAGCAGCGCTTCGGCCTTCAGATTCTGGTCGAGGCCGACCATGACATCGGCGATCAGGACTACGCCATCGAGAAAGGCGACCCTGCCACCGGCAATCCGGATTCTTCCGCCGTCAACATGATGCATGGCAGCACGCCGTTCGATCATGAAACGGACCATGAAGCAGGCCATCAAACGAGCCATGAAACGGGTCATGAAACGGGCGATGACGAGGAATCCGGGCGCAGCAAGCGTGGCCGCCGGCGGCGCGGACGCGGCAGGGACCGCGACCGGGACGACCGGGATGATCGCGACGGACGTAGCAGCCGTCAGGCTGCGCGCGATGGCGAAGACGGGCCGGAAACCGACACTGCCGCAGATGACGGCGACGAGGATCGGGCGGAAAGGGGCACTGCCCCAGCCGCCAGGCACAATGGTGGCCGGGACGACGCACGGGCGCGCAAACATTCCGCCAGGGATGATCGGCCGGCTGCCCCTGCAGCGGCAACGCCGCAGGAAACCGCCGCCGGCAGAGACGAGGATGACGACGCGGAATCCCGCCGCCTCAAACGCCGTACCGGCCGGCCCGGCAAGAAGGTGAAAGCCGAAGAAACCGGCAAAAACGCCGAAACCGCTGAAGAGGCGGACACGGACGACGGAACGCGCGAGGCCGCTCCGCCGCGCCAGGTTCAGCGCCGCAACACCCGTCGAGTCAAGAAGGGCGAAGCTTCCGGAGAAAACGGCGAGGAAGAAAACCAGGCCGGATGGAGCGGTTTTCTGAGCTGAGGCTTGCGATGATTGCCAGTGGCGGGCCCGGACGGCATTGAAGTCCTGCCCGCCATTCGCCACCTTGTTGCCACATGCTCGGTGTCCTATGCGGCTTCCCGTTTCCATCGAGGCGGGTGAACATTTGCGCCGTTGATCCTGTTTGCATGGCCAGGTTTTTCGATTCCGACGAAAGCCGGATTGCTTTAATGTCAACAGAGTTTTCGGCAAACGGGACGACCATGCCGCCTGATCCGACCCAAACCCGCCTCACGCCCGCTAGCACGGGCAGAACCGTTCGCCGCCCTGTGTTTTCCCTCCTGGCGGCCATTGTGGTCATGCTCGCCGTGATGGCGCCGTCGGCCGGCTTGGCCCAGCGACTGCCGCTGGTACGCGACGCCGAGATCGAGGGATTGCTGAAATCCTATACCTCGCCGATTTTTGCCGCCGCCGGCCTCGGAAAAGGGGCGGTCGACGTCTATCTGGTACACAATCCGACCTTCAACGCCTTCGTCACCGATCGCCGCATGTTCATTCATACCGGCGCGCTGATGCAGGCCGACACCCCCAACGAGATCATCGGCGTGATCGCCCATGAAACCGGCCACATTATCGGCGGCCATCAGGTCAGGATGCGCGACCGGCTGGAACGGGCTCAGGTGCTGGCAGCCGTCGGCGCCCTGCTCGGCGCCGGCGCGATGGTGGCAGGTGGCGATCTTGGCGATGCCGCCGAACAGGCCATCATTTCAGGCGGCGGCAACACGCTGAAGCGCTCGATCTCGCCTATCAGCGCGAAGAGGAGACCGCGGCAGACCGTGCAGGCGTGAGCCTGCTGGAAAAAACCGGCCAGTCCGGCGCCGGCATGCTGAAGACCTTCGAGCGGCTCGGCTCCCAACTGCTGTTTTCCTCCTCGCGCATCGACCCCTATATCCAGAGCCATCCCCTGCCCCGGGAGCGTATCTCGCTACTTGAAACCGTCGTCCGCCAGTCGCCGAGTTTCGCCAGTCAGGACGCGCCGGGTCTGCAGACCCGCCATGACATGGTGCGCGCCAAGATTGCCGCCTATTCCGGCGGTCTCGGTCAGGTCCGCCGCATGTTCGACAAAAACCCCAACAGCATCCCTGCCCTGTATGGCGCGGCCATTGCACAATATCTGCGGGGCGATGCAAAGGCCGCACTGCGGGTCATCGACAAGCTGATCGGCCAGATGCCGAATCATGCCTATCTCTACGAAATGAAAGCGGAAATCCTTCTAAAAAGCCGTCAGGCCGACAAGGCCGTCGCACCGATGCGGAAGGCCATTGAACTCGACCCGTTCAAATCCGGTCTCCTGCGCGTTGAGTACGGTCATGTGCTGATCGAAACCGGCCAGCGCGACAACATAGCTGAGGCCATAAAGCAGATCCGGGCGGGACTTGCCCGCGACCAGCAAACCGTTTCCGGCTATGAATTCCTTGCCCGCGCCCATGCCCTGCTTGGCCAGGAAGCCGATGCCCTTGCCGCCACTGCAGAACAGCGTTTTCTGGTCGGCAACTACAAGGACGCCAAGCAGTTCGCCATCCGCGCTCAAAAAGGTTTGAAGAAGAATTCGCCGCAATGGGTTCGCATGCAGGATATTGTCCTGTACAAGCCGAAAAAGAAGAAGCCCTTCTGACCGTTTGGCCGCCAGTTTGTTTCAAATGGCTGCGGCAGAGACAAATCCAGGAAACCATCACATGGCACGATTTTCCTATTTCCCCCGCATTGTGCGCCGCTGTGTAACCCGCAGCCTGCTGGCAGCAACCGTCGCGGCAGGCCCGCTTCTGGCGGTGTCCGCATTGCAGCCGGCCCAGGCCGAGGAACTTGACCGTGCTGCGGTTGAGACGATCGTCCGCGAATACCTGCTTGCCAACCCCGAGATCATGCTGGAAGTGCAGGAAGCGCTGGAGAAAAAGCAGGAGGAAATGCGCGTTGCCCAGCAGCAGCAGACACTGGAGGAACAGGGCGAAACCATCTTCAATTCCAGCCATCAGATGATCATCGGCAATCCCGATGCGGCTGTCACCGTGGTCGAGTTCTTCGACTACAATTGCGGCTTCTGCCGCCGCGCGCTTGCCGACATGGACCGCATTCTTGAGGAAAACAAGGATGTAAGGTTCATTCTGAAGGAGTTTCCGGTCCTCGGCGAGGCTTCACTCGCAGCCCACCGCGTCTCGATGAGCCTGGCGCGCAATTACCCGGAGCTTTATCCGCAATTCCACCGCCAGCTGCTCAGCCATGAAGGCCGCAAGGATGGCGACGTGGCATTGGAGATCGCCCAGTTCCTTGGCGCCGACCGCAAGAAGCTGGTCGACGATCTCTCCAATCCGGAATCGATGGCCGCCTTCAGCGAGGTCTATTCCATCGCCGACGGTCTGGGAATTTCCGGCACACCCTCCTATGTCGTCGGCGACAATGTGGTTTTCGGCGCTGTCGGCTATGACCGCCTGATGCCGATGATCAAGGAACAGACTGGCGAAGGCGGCTGAAACCGGCCGTATTTTGCGTGAATTGCCAAGGGTTTGACGCCTTTTCTGGTGAAAAGCTTGCGGCCGTTTGGCATGCCGGGCGAAAACCCTTTCCCTTGGCTGAGCCTGTCTGTATAACCCCGGAACCGAAAATACCCTGGTACGCCGCGCCGTCCGCAAGCTGTTGCGGCATCCTGTGACAAAACCGACGGCCTGACCCGCGCCTCTTCGCCTGCGCACCGGTCTGATTGGGAGCGGCAGTACCATGTCACCAAATGGGACAGACATGTCGAAAAAGAATGCCATTGATCAGGAAATGATCCGCCAGCTGGCCGAACTCCTGAAGGAAACCGAACTCAGCGAAATCGAAATCGAGCAGGACGATCTGCGCATCCGCATCGCCCGCCATGCAGCACCGCGCATGGTGGAAGTTGCTGCAGCCACGCCGGCACCTGCCGCTGCGCCGCTACAGCCTGTCGCTGCGCCCGCTGCAGCCCCAGCCGCCGATGAGAGCCATCCGGGCGCCGTAACCTCGCCCATGGTCGGCACCGCCTATCTTTCGCCCGCCCCGGGCGCCGACGCCTTCGTCAAGGTCGGCGACACAGTCAAGGTCGGCCAGACGGTGATGATCGTCGAGGCGATGAAGACCATGAACCAGATCGCCGCGACCAGAGCCGGCACGGTCACCCGCATTCTGGTCGAGGATGCGCAGCCGGTCGAGTATGGCGAACCGCTGCTGATCATCGAGTGATGCGGCGGCCGTTTCCTGCGCGCCAGTTCTTTCCTGCGAGGTAGTAAGGCGATGTTCAAGAAAGTTCTCATTGCCAATCGCGGCGAGATCGCCCTGCGCATCCTGCGCGCCTGCCGCGAACTCGGCATCCCGACCGTCGCCGTTCACTCGACTGCGGACGAGACGGCAATGCATGTGCGCCTTGCCGACGAAAGCGTCTGCATCGGCCCCCCGCCGTCGAAGAAAAGCTATCTCAACATGCACGAGATCATGGCGGCCTGCGAGATCACCGGAGCCGACGCGATCCATCCGGGCTACGGTTTCCTGTCGGAAAACGCCAAGTTCGCCGAGGTTCTGGAAGCCCACGACATCACTTTCATCGGCCCTTCCGCCGAGCACATCCGCATCATGGGCGACAAGATCGAGGCCAAGGCGACCGCCAGGCGGCTTGGCATTCCCGTCGTGCCAGGCTCCGAAGGCGGCGTGACCGATGAAGAGACCGCCAAGCGCGTTGCAGCCGATATCGGCTATCCCGTCATCATCAAGGCGGCCGCAGGCGGCGGCGGACGCGGCATGAAGGTCGCCCGCAACGAGGCCGAGATGTCCCAGGCCTTTCACACTGCCCGCAGCGAGGCCGGTTCGGCCTTCGGCGATGACAGCGTCTATATCGAGAAATACCTCGCCAAACCGCGCCATATCGAGGTGCAGGTGATGGGCGATGGCAAGGGCGGCGGCATCCATCTGGGCGAGCGGGACTGCTCGCTGCAGCGCCGCCACCAGAAGGTCTGGGAGGAAGCGCCCTCCCCGGTTCTGGGCGAGGCCGACCGTCAGAAGATCGGCCAGATCTGCGCCAAAGCCGTTCAGGGCTTGGGATATTCGGGTGCCGGCACGGTCGAATTTCTCTGGGAAGACGGCGAATTCTACTTCATCGAGATGAACACCCGCCTGCAGGTCGAGCATCCCGTCACTGAAATGATCACCCGCATCGACCTGGTCAACGAGCAGTTGCGGGTTGCTGCCGGCGACGGCCTCTCGGTCACCCAGGAAGACGTCATCTTCTCGGGCCACGCCATCGAATGCCGCATCAATGCCGAGCATCCCGAAACCTTCATCCCCTCGCCGGGAAAGATTTCCTACTATCATCCGCCGGGCGGGCTTGGCGTGCGCGTCGATTCCGGCGTCTATCAGGGCTATTCCATCCCGCCGCATTACGACAGCCTGATCGGCAAGCTGATCGTTCATGCCCGCACCCGCGAGGAGTGCCTGCGCCGCCTGCACCGCGCGCTCGACGAGTTCGTCGTCGATGGGATCGAGACGACCCTGCCGCTGTTCCGCGACCTCGTCACCAACCCCGATATCGAGGCCGGCAATTACGACATCCACTGGCTGGAAAAATATCTGGCAGCCCGCCAGGAAGCCTGATCGCCTGCACCTGTCACCGTTGATTGCAGTCAGCAGTGCGAATCGCTATCTGAAACATAGCGACAAGGAACCGCCATGGCCGGAACCCAGGACATACTGCTCGAGATCACGCCACAGGTGCTGCTGAAGGCCTATGCCTGCGGCATCTTTCCGATGGCCGAGTCGGCCGACGATCCCGGCCTGTTCTGGGTCGAACCGGAAATGCGCGGCATCATCCCGCTGGAGGACTTCCACATCCCCTCAAGCCTGCGCAAGACCATGCGCAGAAACCCCTTCGATGTCCGTATCGACACAGCGTTTCACTGGGTCATCGAAGCCTGCGGCGAGCACACGCCGGGCCGCAAGACCACCTGGATCAACGAGCGCATCAAGCGGCTCTACGGCGAACTCCACCTGCTCGGCAATGCCCACAGCGTTGAATGCTGGCAAGGCGGCGAGCTGGTCGGCGGGCTTTACGGCGTCAGGCTGGGCGCTGCCTTCTTCGGCGAGAGCATGTTCTCGCGCGTGCCCGACGCTTCCAAGGTGGCGCTGGTGCATCTGGTCCATCGCATGAAGGCAGGCGGCTTCAAGCTGCTCGACACCCAGTTTACCACCGAGCATCTAAAGCGCTTCGGCGCCATCGACATTCCGCGGGAGGACTATTCGCAACTGCTGGAGGAGGCCGTCCAGATGGACGCCGATTTCTTCCCCTATGAGGGCGGCGGAACGTCGGACTCCATTTTGCAGTCCTTCAGCCAGATGTCGTAGACGGGATGCTCGACGGCATTGAGCCCCGGACTGTCGGCGAACATCCAGCCGGTGAAGATGCGGCGGATGTTTGAATCCAGCGTGATTTCGTCGACTTCCACGAAAGTGGTGGTTTTCGGCGCCTCGGTATTGGGCCGCGAATAGCAGACCCGCGGCGTTACCTGCAGCGCGCCGAACTGCACCGTCTCGTCGATATAGACATCGAAGGTGTGAATGCGGCCGGTGATCTTGTCGATACCCGAGAACACGGCAACACGGTTGGCGATCTTCTCGTTCGCCAGTCCCTGAAACGGCAGCACCACGGCAACGGCAGCAAGCAGGGCTGCCCGCAGCAGCCGGCTGCCGCCCGATGGCGTGTCTTCATGCCCCGTCGCCCGGGTTTTCTGTCTGGTCTGCATCATCAGGCCGCATCTCTTCATTGCGTCGCGGCAGGCGATTCACCTGTCTGCCGCCGGTGGCCGCGTCTAGCATGCCTTTGCGGCAGTTCCAAGGAGACTTCAGCCGCCAGGTCCGTCGGTCTGAAGCACGCGAATATCCCTGCCCTCCAGCACCACGCAACTCAGAATGCCGGTGTCGTATGCGCCGGTATCCACATTGATCCGGTTGGGCTGGATGTCGACCCGGTCCCACGGCGTATGGCCATGCACGACGACCTTGCCGAAATCGCCCTGATGCTGAAGAAATTCATGCCGGATCCACAACAGGTCCGCCGGCTGCTGCGCCTCGAGGGCGATGCCCGGTTTCACCCCTGCATGACAGAAGAAATAGTCGCCCTCCTCGTGGCACAGCAGCGCATCCTCGAGAAACCGGCGATGGCTCGATGGCAATGCCCTCCCGAAGGCCTTGCCTGCCGCCCGCAGGCTCGTTGCCGCGTCGGCATCGATGCCGTAGGAGGCGAGCGTTTCCCGCCCGCCGAAATGCAGAAACGCCTCGCCCGTTTCATCGGCCATGTCGGGGAATTCGAGCATCCGCTGGTCGTGATTGCCGAGCAGGTACACCATGTCGTGATGATTGCCCTGTTCGATCAGAAAGTCGATCAGGCCGCGCGTCTCGGGCCCCCTGTCGCAATAGTCGCCCAGCATGACGATGCGGTGGCGCGGCGGTGGATTGCGGGCAAGGTCGGCTTCGATTTTGCCGAAAAGCGCGCGAGCGAGCGTCAGATGACCGTGGGTATCGCCAACGGCATAGAGCCGCAGTCCCTCCGGTGCGCTGGCTTCACCCGTCAGCATGCCGTGCCTCTCAGAAGGTGATTTGCAAGCGTGTTACGGCCGCCAGGCTTCGTAATCGCCGGTAACTTCAGGCCGCTCCTGGGGATTGGCCATGGAGCCCTTGGGAAAATAGGCGGCGCCCGTTCCCGTCGGGTTGGGACGGTGGGCCAATTGCCAGTCCTTCGCCTTGTAGTCTTCCTTCGACGGCGGTGTGTCGACCCGGTAGTGCATCCAGCCATGCCAGCCGGCGGGAATGGCGCTGGCCTCCGCCAATCCGTTGTACTGGACCCAGCGCCTGCCGCCATCGCCTTCATAATAGACGTTGCCGAACTCGTCTTCGCCCACCTTCGTGCCCTTGCGCCAGGTATAGAACCGGGTTCCCCAGGTTGAACCGTTCCACCAGGTGAAGAACTGCGTAAAAAGCGACATCGGAAGCCCTGCAATTTGCGGTTTGACTTGTGCGCGGTTATGCCGTGATGTGCGCGGATTGTCCATAGCACGGTTACCGCCCGTGGCGGGGAAATCCCCCGCAAAACAATGGCAGGAAGCGGAAGGCAAGGCAGCATGAGACCGTTCGGAAACCCGGCAATTGCCACTCTGCTGGCAGCCTGGCTCTTGCCGGCCGCAGCGGCGGGTGCGCAGGACGGTCCGGTCGGCATCGCCTTTGTCGAGGCGCCCGAACAGGCAAGCGGCGTCTGCATTTCCGACAATGCAGACCGCGCCTTTGAGTGCGCGCGGGAAAAATGCATGGAATCGGGCGCTGCCGCCAGCGATTGCCTGCGCGTCAAATGGTGTTATCCCGCCGGCTGGAGCGCCGATATCTTCATGCAGCACAAGGAAGGCCTGCACTGGCACACCTACCTGTGCGGCTGGCAGACGGAATCAGATCTCGATGCCGCCATCCAGATCGCCTGCGAGGGCTCTTCCGCCGAATACCTGATGGAATGTTCTCCCGTCATGAAATGGGATTCCGGCGGCAAGCAGATTGACCTGAAATGACCCCCACCGCGCAAAACACCTCGTCAGCCACACTGGTGGACGGACCTTCCGCCTGGCTTCGGCTGGCGCTCTGCATCGCCGCCGCAACAGTCATCAACATCGGCATGTGGGCTGCCATTCTGGTATTGCCCAACATCCAGGCCGATTATGGCGTCGACCGCGCCGACGCCTCAACCGCCTTCACCATGGCCATGTTCGGCTTTTCTCTCGGCAATCTGGTGCTCGGCGACTGGGTCGACCGCTACGGCATCGCCCCCATCCTGGCGGGTTCCGCCGTGGTGACCTCGATCTGCTACGCACTTTCCACCCTGGCGCCCAACATCTGGATCTTCGCCGCCCTGCAATTGCCGATCGGCTTTGCAACGGGTGCAGGCTTCGGACCGCTGATTGCCGACGTCTCCCACTGGTTCCGCCGTTACCGGGGCATAGCCATCGCCGCCACCGCCTGCGGCAACTACATCTCCGGCACGATATGGCCGCTGGTGCTGAAGGGGCCGATCGCCGATGAGGGCTGGCGCTTCGCCTTCCTGATCATCGCCATTGCCTGCACGGCGCTCATCCTTCCGGTCGCCTTCCTGCTGCGCCAGAAACAGAAAGGACCGGCAGGCCGCATGGCGCTCGAGCCACCGCACAAGACCATTCCGCTGAAGTCCTGGCAGTTGACGGCCCTGCTGCTGGTCGCAGGTTTCGGCTGTTGCATGGCCATGGCCATGCCCCAGGTTCATATCGTCGCCTATTGCGTTGATCTCGGCTTCGGCGCCGGCGTGGGCGCGGAAATGCTGTCGATGATGCTGGCCGCCGGCATTGCCAGCCGCCTGCTCTCCGGCTGGCTGGCAGACCGCATCGGCGGCGTTCCAACCCTGCTGATCGGCTCGGTGCTGCAGGGGCTGGCGCTGTTCCTCTACATCCCCTTCAACGGCCTTGCCTCCCTCTACATCGTCTCGCTGATCTTCGGCCTGTCCCAGGGCGGTATCGTGCCGAGCTACGCCATCATCGTTCGCGAATACCTGCCGGCGGAGGAAGCGGGAAAACGCATCGGCATCATCATGGTCGCCACCGTCGGCGGCATGGCGGTCGGCGGCTGGGCATCCGGTTTCATCTTCGACCTGACGGGGTCCTACCGAATGGCCTTCATCCACGGCATCGCCTGGAACATCGTCAACATGGCGATCATGGTCTTCATCCTGCTCCAGTCGCGGCCGGCGAAACCGCAACGCACCTCAGGCTCGGGTTTGGCGACTTCCGCCGGTTAGTCTATTTTCGCTGCGGGAGGTACTTGCCGTTGAGCGAAAACAAGACCCGGCCCGTTGAAGGCAGTCCGAAATCCTTCGTGCAGGGCGTGCAGCATGTTACCCGCAAACGGGACGCCGAAACCTTGCTGAAGCTGTTTGAACAGTGGACGGGGCTGCCGCCGGTGCTCTGGGGTAACGGTCTTGCCGGAAATCCGGGAAGCGCGATCATCGGCTTCGGCCGCTATCACTACCGCTATGACAGCGGCCGCGAAGGCGATTACTTCCTCACCGGATTCTCGCCGAGAAGACAGAATACGGCCATCTACATCATGTCGGGGTTTTCAGCCTATGGGGAGGAACTGGCGCGCCTCGGCCCGCACCGCCATTCGGTTTCCTGCCTCTATGTCACCAATCTGGCGAAGAACGATCTCGGCGCGCTCGAGGCAATGGTGTGCGACAGCGTCAGCCGGATGAAGGCAAAATATAACTGGTGGAAGCGCTGAGCCTTACAGCCCGCAACGCTTCGCGGAAATCTGGCTCCTTTCTCTGCTCCCCTCTCCCGCTGCCCTCGGGATAGGAAAACGATCCGGGCGCCCCTTCCTGGATGCCTCTTTCAGAGAGCCTGAAGGTTGACTGCCTTGGGGCCTTTGCCCCGGGCGTCCTCTTCCGTCTCGAATGCCACCTTCTGGTTTTCGGTGAGCTCGGTGAGGCCTGAAGCCTGAACAGCGGAAATGTGCACGAAAATGTCCTTGCCGCCGTCATCGGGCTTGATGAAGCCATAACCCTTGTCGGTGTTGAAGAACTTTACCGTTCCGTTGATCGCCATAACTGGTTCCTTTTTTCGATCGTTGCGCTGCGTGCCATCGGACATGCAGCAACGGTTGCGCCGGCGAACCGGCTCGGGGCAGGCAGAGCAATATGTCGAAGAAAGGCAGATACCTTGCGTTCCCGGTTTTCCGCGCGCTGGCGCGTTTGCCTGGGATGCAACCGGACAAGGTGACTTGCGTATCCGGTACGCACTCGAATGATGGTAAACTCTTGCAGATTTCCCACCACGATTTACTTCGGTCTTCCAGTCGTCTTCACGTTCGCATTATGCCCGAACAGCGCAATCATCGCTGCTTGCCGGTTTGTAGGCAAGTAAAAAGATGTAACGCCGCCATGACAGCGCTGTTTTATTGCCGGACGCAAACAACCGCCCGGCAACTCTCGTGCTCAACCGGGAATGGTTCGAAATCCCGGAAGAACGGCGCGCGGATCGCTGGCAAAGACATAGACCGCCGTCCGCTTGCTGTTCGCCGCAGCCGCGGTTGCGGTGGTGCCGAGCGCCGGGTCCGGCAGCAGGCTGCCGGCCGCCATCATGCCGGCACCGGCGAGCCCGAAGGCTACGCCCTGCTTCAGGAAGCGCCGGCGGTTGATGCCGGTTCCCGCGCGCCTCATGCTGCCACTCCCACTGCCTGAAATCCCGAGGACGCGCCGATCTGCGTGCCGCAGCACGGGCAGAAGCTGGTACGAATGGCCAGCGCTGTAGCCTCGGCATTCACTGAAGGATCGGCAATCGTCTGCGAGAGCTTTTCCGCCATCGAAGCATGGCGCAGACGGCAATCACCGCCTGCCCCGCCGGTTGCAAGGCCGGCAATGCCGGCTTTGGCGGTGGCAAACGCCGGTGCAGCGATGCCCATCAGCACCGCACTGCCCGCCATCGTTCCGCCGACAAAGCGCCGGCGCGATATCTGCCGGAAATTGGTTTGTTTGGTCATGGTCGCTCCCTTTCAGATGATTTGAGACCGTCAGGCACGCGCAACTCAGGCGCCGGGCTTCTGCCACTGCCACTTCGGCACCACGGCAGACAGCGAACTCGTCGCCGGATGCACCCTTTCACCGCAGCCGGGACACCGTGCCTCCATCAGCGCTTTGGCCGTGCCTTCGCCGTCGATTGCCGGATCAGCGATGATTGCATCGAGTTCCAGCGCAATCCTGCGATGAACCTCGTCACACAGATACTTGCCGGAATGTTCTTCTCCGTGCAGTCCGGGATGCCGCTTACCCTGCAGCAAGCCAACTGCAGCCTGCGCAAGGCCCGGCATGGCGGCGGCGGTTGCCAGCACGGTTCCGCCCATCAGCATGGTCCGGCGGCTCACACCGACCCTTGGCTCGGCCTTTGAAATCACCTCGAAAACACCGCTCTCTTTTGCACGCATCATTTCAAGCTCCTTCCGGACTGGTTCGTGATTCATATAGAGCATACTTATACTCATTTCAAGTATAAGTATCGATGCGCTTGCCCGCCCTGCTGCCCGGCTTGCTGACCGGCCCACTGCCTTGTTGTGTTTTTTCCTGCCTCCGATAAGAGAACCCCGCTGCCGCCCCGGTACGAAACAGCGGTACGAAACAGCGGAGAAACACCATGAAGGTCAGCGAAGCGGTATTGAGCCGGCGCTCGGTGCGCGCCTTTACAGACGAAACGGTGCAAACCGAAACCATTCTGGAATGCCTGCGCAAGGCAGCGCGCGCGCCTTCCGGCGGCAATGTCCAGCCGTGGAAGGTAGCCGTGGTCAATGGCGGCGCGACCAACCGCCTGCGCGCTATCATGGAAGAAAGACTTGCCGGCACGCCCCACCCCGGCGGCGAAGGTCCGGAATATCAGGTCTATCCGCCCAAGCTGATCGAACCCTACCGCACCGCACGCTACGAGGTTGGCGAGGAAATGTACGGTCATCTCGGCATCGCCCGGGAAGACAAGGTGGCAAGACGGCAATGGTTTGCCAACAACTACCGACTGTTCGGCGCGCCGGCCGCCATCTTCTGCTTCATGGACCGCATCATGCTGCCACCGCAATGGTCGGACTGCGGCATGTTCCTGCAGACCTTCATGCTGCTGCTTGAGGAAGCCGGCCTGCAAAGCTGTGCCCAGGAATGCTGGTATCAGTATCCCAGAACCATTGCCGATTTCTGCGGCATGCCGGATGAAATGATGCTGTTCTGCGGCATTGCCATCGGCCATGAGGATGCCGCCCATCCGGTCAACCGGCTGCGCACCCGGCGCCTCGCGGAAAGCGAATGGCTCTCCATCGTCGAATAGCCGAACCTTATCCGAAGCTGCCCGAAACCGCTTTCGGCTTCATGCGGATCAGCCGCGAGGTCCTGACCGCCGCCTGGCGGTGCACCACCGCCTGCCGGTAGACGGGATTGCGAAGCATGTTGATGAAAGCCTGCCCACTGGGATATTCGGCAATGAAGGCAATGTCCCAGATTTCGTCTTGCGGCCCGATCAGCGTCAACTGGAAGTCTCCCGACCAGATGATCCGCCCGCCCAGTTCGCGGAACACCGGCCCGCTCTCCCTGCCATAGGCCGAATAGGCTTCCGCCCCGCTGCAGGTGGTGCCGTCAGGGTAGACGGCCTTCTCGTTCAACAAAACCAGATTGAGCATCTGCACGGGGTGGTCGCGCGGCAGGTCCTTGAACAGGCCGAAGCTTTCCCTTGTGGGATCGACGAAATCCGCCATCACTGCCTTTTCAGGTTGATCGAGCCAGCCGGCTTGTATTTCTGCGTCTTGCTGTCGAAAGCGTAGAAAACCGCCTTGATGCCGTTGCCGGTCCTGGAAACATGCTGCTGGACACGGATGAGTTGGCCGGTTTTGTCGTTCATCATGTTGGAGGAAAGCACCATCGTCTTACCGGAGAGCTGGCCGCTGGTCTTGGTAACCCGAACGTTCTGTCGGGTGGAGACGAAGGAACCGCTGAGCTGGTTGCCGCTGACCACCACCTTGCCGTTGACCACGCCCTTGCCCTTGGTGCTGGCGCAGTTGCCGTTGACCTTCAGCGCTTTTGCCGAGGCGTCGAAACTGTTGGCAAGCTTGCAGGAGATTTTTGTCGTCTCCTCGCCGATGACTACCGCATTGCCGCGGCCGGAATAATTTCCCTCCAGGCTCTTCAGGAATTCGGCAGCCGTTTCGGCCCGGGCGGCAGGGACCGCAACCGGGATGACTACTGAAAAAGCCCCGGCACAGACGGCAGCAGCCAGCAAAATCGTTTTCATCATGATGTCGCAATCGGATTTACGGTTGGTGTCAGCCGCCGCCGGGCAAGACTTGGCTCGGCGCCGTCAGTTGCGGAAGAAACGCTGTTTAAGCCCTTCAAGTGTCAAAATATTGGCGGGCAGTATCAGCAGATTGGAAAGAAGTGCAACAATCAGCGTGGCGATCATCAGCCGGCCGAGCACCGGCACGATCGGCAGCGAGCTGATCAGCGTCACGGTAATCGCGGCGCAGATGATGACGGTTCCCGCCATCAGCGCCGGCCCGACTTCCTCCAGCGCTGCAGCCAGTGCGTGGCGCACCTCCTTGCCTTCCTGGCGCTGGCTTTCGAACACATTCATCAGATGCACGGCATTGTCGATCGCGATACCGAAGGCCACCGTCAACGCCACGACTTCTGAAAGGTTTATGGTCCCGCCGACAAAGTAGAGCACCGTCAGCACGAAGAAGATCGGCAGCAGGTTCGGCGTGATCGCGGCAAGGAACATCAGCGGGGAGCGCGTGGCCAGCCCGAGGATCGTCACGCCGAGAATGATCGCCAGTATCAGGCTGAGGCGGAGCTGTTCGATCAGATGGGTGAATTCGATGCTCATGAGAACGGGAAAACCGCTGACCTTGATGCGTTCGGCATAGGAAAGCGGCGAAAGCTTTTCGCGCAGGCGGTCGGCTTCCTTGATCAGCGTTGCAACGGGAAGATCCGAGGAAAGCCTGACCCCCACCAGTGCCGCCATGCCGTCCTTGGCAATGAAATCCGTACGCCCCTCGTTCACCGCTTCCTGCACCACTTCGGTAATGCGTTCGCGCGCTGCATCCGTACGCGCGGCATGAAGCGCCTGTGCTGCCGAGAAGACCAGCTTGTCGCCGAACTGCTCGCCGGCGATGGCTCCCACCTCCTCGAGCCGTTGCCGGTTCTGCGCACTGGCAAACCCGCCCTCCTCGTCAAAGGGAACGGAAATCAGCATCAGCGCCCGCCCGCCGGTGATCTCGTTGGCCAGAACCTCGCCATAACGCACCTCGGAAGCCTTCGGCAGGTATTCGGTAAGCCGGTACTCGGCCGTGACATCGCGCTGCAGGATGCCGAAGCAGATCATCAGCGCCAGCCCCAGCAAGGCCAGCATCCAGGGATGGCCGATGGTGACGGGCCGCATGCGCTTGCCGATGCTGTGAAAGGCCGGCGTGCGCCGCATGCCGGTATTGGCAAATCCGAGCTTGATCGCCCAGTGAATGGCAAGCGGCAGGCCGATGATCACCGCGACAAAGGCCAGCAGCACGGCGGCTGATCCCAAATAGGCGAATTCCTTCAGCGCCTCGCTGTCCGCATAGGCAAACGATATGAAGGCCAGCGCCGTGGTAATCGAGGTCAGCGACGAGGCCGGCCCCACCCGCACGATCGCCTCGGTCAGGTTCGCCTCCGCATCCGGCTGCAGCGCATTGAGGCTCTGCCATCGAAAATACAGGAAAATGCCATCGGCGAATGCAAGAACGAGTGCCAAAGTCGGCAGCACCGTGGTCAGGTAGTTGATGTCGACCTTGAACAGGGCAAACAGGCCGAACACCCACAGCGCCGTCAGCATGGGCGGCACCGCGCACAGGAACGCCGCCAGCAGGCTTCTGAACACGTAGAAGGCGATCGCCGTGCCGATCAGGAGGCCGAACACCGTCAGCTTCACCTGGTCGTCGAGCAGGGCGCCGAGGATCGCCGCCCCGATCGGGGTCAGGCCCGTGAACGACAGTTTGAAATCCTCGGGCACCGCCGCTTCCGCAGCTTCCCTCAGCGTCAGATAGGCGGCAAAGCTCTTTTCATCGTCTTCCTGCACGCCGGTAACCAGCGACGCTGTGATGACGGCAATCCCGCGCTCCTTGTTGAACAGGCTGGTCGCCTGTGGGTATTTCTCGATCAGCCCGTCGATCAGCGCCACCGTTTCCTCGTCGCTTCCCAGTTCTTCGGGAAACCAGTCACGCGGCTCACCCGTCTCGGGATCGAAATCGGGCACCGAGAAGATCGAATTCGTCTGGGCAACGCCGTCCGCCAGCGAAACGTCGAGTTGCAGGTTGCGGAGGTCTTCGAGCCCTTCCGACGTCAGCAGCCGGTCGGATTCGACCAGGATCGTCACATCCCGGGCAAAGTTGCGGTAGGTCCGCTTGATACCCTCATAATCACGGAAGGCGACCGACTGGTCCGGCAGCACGGAAAGAACGCTGCCGTTGAAATTCACATTGCCGACATTGAGCCCGGCAACGGCCATCAGGGCGAGCACCAGCAGCGAAAACAGCACCGGCCACCGCTGGGCGGCAAGCCCCATCTTTTCCAGCCCGAAACCGATACGCCACATGAAAAGCCCCTGGATCAGTACCGGCAATGCCGCAACGGCTCGCGCAGCGCCGTGGATCGCCCGTTGAGGCCAGCCGGGAAACTCCTGTCCATCAATCCGCTTCCATTTCGCCCATTGAAAGATCAGGCGGCATTGCGCTACCACCCGCTGCAAATCTGCCCCGCATTGCGCCGTGTGTAATGAATGCGGCCTGCCGCAACAAGGGCAAAACTGACACAGACGGGCGAAAACCTTGCAGTTTGAAGACGGCCTTATCCCCTGCACGCTGCTGAAACGCTACAAGCGGTTCCTGGCGGATGTCGAAATGCCGGACGGCACGGCAATCACCGTTCACTGCCCCAATCCGGGCGCCATGCTCGGCCTCGACGCGCCGGGATCGCGCGCCTTCGTCTCCGACAGCCGAAATCCGGCCCGCAAGCTGCGCTACACGCTGGAAATCGTCGAAGCGGATGGAACACTGGTCGGCATCAACACCAACCTGCCCAACCGGCTGGCGCGCGAAGCAATCGACAACGGGCTGGTGCCGGTTCTGCCCGGATCGGAAATCCTGCCCGAGCAGAAATACGGCGAAAACAGCCGCATCGACTTTCTCGTCCGCGAACCGGGCCTGCCGCCGCGTTTTGTCGAGGTCAAGAATGTCCACCTGGTGCGCCGGCCGGGCCTGCATGAATTTCCCGATTGCAGGACGGCACGCGGCACCAAGCATCTGGGGGAACTGATCCGACAGGTCGAGGCCGGCAATCGCGCTCAGATGCTCTACATCATCCAGCGCTGGGATGGCGACCGCTTCACCATCGCCGCCGACCTCGACCCCGACTATGCGGCGGCCTTTGAGCGGGCACGGGCAGCAGGCGTTGAAATGACCGCCCTGAAGTGCCAGATAACCCCGGCGGGGATCACCGCTGCAGAGCCGGTCGAAATCATCCCGCCAACGGCTTGAGCCCGGCAGCACCCGGCCTTGCACCGGAAGAACTTTCACTGCATAGAGCATGACATGCAGAACTACGTCGAAGCAGGCCTTGCGCCCGTAAAGAATACCGGAACCATCAAACTCTACGGCAAGGACGGGTTTGAGGGCATGCGCCGGGCCGGGCAACTGACGGCGGAATGCCTCGACCGGCTGGCGGCCTTGGTCAAGCCGGGCGTCACCACCGAGGAAATCGACGATTTCGTCTACCGGTTCGGCATCGAACACGGCGCCTTTCCGGCAACGCTCAATTACCGCGGCTACACAAAGTCTTCCTGCACTTCGATCAACCATGTCGTCTGTCACGGCATACCCAACGACAAGCCGCTGCGCGAGGGTGACATCCTCAACATCGATGTCACCCTGGTGCTTGATGGCTGGCATGGCGATTCAAGCCGCATGTACACGGTCGGCAGGGTGCGCCGCGCCGCCGAACGCCTGATCGAGGTAACCTATGAGTCGCTGATGCGCGGCATTGCCGAGGTCAGGCCCGGAGCCACGACAGGCGACATCGGCGCCGCCATCCAGGAATTTGCCGAGGGGGAGCGCTGCTCCGTCGTGCGCGATTTCTGCGGCCACGGACTCGGCCTGCTGTTTCATGACGCGCCCAACATCCTGCATTTCGGCCGCCGCGGCGAAGGCGTCGAGCTGCGCCCGGGCATGATCTTCACCATCGAGCCGATGATCAATCTCGGCCGGCCTTCGGTAAAGGTGCTGGCCGACGGCTGGACGGCGGTCACCCGTGACCGATCCCTGTCGGCCCAGTTCGAGCACTCCGTCGGCGTCACCGAGGATGGCTGCGAGATTTTTACCCTTTCCCCGGCAGGCCACACTGTGCCACCATATGCCTGATTGAGGGCCACCCACAGGCGGTTGCGCCTGCCCTCGCGCGAATGGCGAGGCTTTCATGCCGGGTGGCAGCAAATCAAGGAACATCTCCGGGCAAGACGGTTTTCGGGAGAAGGCCTCCCGCCCCCCTGCGGCGGCGTCCGTCCGCAAACCCCATTATCACGGCCATCGCGAGCGCATGCGGCTGAAGTTCGCCAGATCCGGCGCGTCCGCCATGGCGGAATACGAAATCCTCGAAATGCTGCTTTATCGCTCGGTCCGCCAGGGCGACACCAAACCCATCGCCAAACGGCTGATCGACGAATTCGGCTCGCTGTCGGAAGTATTGTCGGCGCCGGTAGCGCGGTTGACGGAAGTCAAGGGCATTGGCGAGGCAGTCGCGCTCGACCTCAAGCTCATCCAGGCCGCCGGAGCGCTGCTGGCCAGCGGCGGTTTCCGCGAGCGCCCGCTGCTTACCTCCTGGACCAAGGTGCTGGACTACTGCCGAGCCACCATGGCCTTCGAGGACCGCGAGATGTTCCGCATTCTCTTTCTCGACAAGAAGAACCGGCTGATCAAGGACGAGGTCCAGCAGGTCGGCACGGTCGATCACACGCCGGTCTATCCGCGCGAGGTGGCAAAGCGCGCGCTGGAACTTTCGGCCACCGCCATCATCCTGGTCCACAACCATCCCACTCAACCCTTTTCGGTCACGCTTGGTCACGCCTGATCCCCTTGAGAAACAACGATTTTCTGGCTTGTCGTAGTCAGGGATAGCATGGCATACTGGGGTCGGTTTTTAGGGGGATTGACGCCCCTTTTGATCCCAGTCGCAGACCCCATGAAATCGTCTCGCGACCCCACTCGAAACCCGATGGGAGACCCCAGTGCCAAGCCTTACAGATGGAGAAATCCGCCGCACCCTGAAGACGGTCGAACAGACCGGAAAGCAACTCAACCTCGTCGACGGGGAGGGCCATGGAACCGGCCGCCTCGTCCTCGTCATCAAACCGATGCCCACCCGCGTCACCGCCGACTGGATGGCGCAGCAATGGCGCGACAAGAAGCGCATGAAGAAAAAGCTCGGGTCGTATCCGTCGATGACGCTTGCCCAAGCGCGTGAGGTATTCAACCGCGACTATGCCGGCATGATCCAGAAGGGTCGCAGCATCAAGATCGCCGGCGACACCCGCCCCGGCACCGTCGCAGATCTCTTCGAGGCTTATGTCGCCGCCCTCAAGGACGCCGGAAAACCGTCATGGAAGGAGGCGGAGAAGGGACTGAACAAGATCGCCGATACGCTCGGGCGCAACCGCCCTGCCCGCGACATCGAGCCGGACGAGATCACCGCGCTTATCCGCCCGATCTACGAGCGCGGAAAGCGGTCGATGGCCGATCATGTACGCTCCTACATCCGGTCAGCCTATAGCTGGGGTCTGAAATCCGAGCATGACTACCGCACGACCTCAGCGCGGCGGTTCCGTCTCTTTTACAATCCAGCAGCGGGCATCCCGACCGAGCCGAAGAATGTCGGCACGCGCTGGCTGGACGAGGAGGAATTCGTTCGCCTCTATCGCTGGTTGGAGTATCCCGATACGCCTGTCCACCCGCCCTATACGCGCGCCGTCAGGGTTCTCATGCTTACCGGCCAACGTGTCGAGGAGATCGCCCGGCTCCACATCGACCAATGGGACGCCAAGGAGCGCATTATCGACTGGTCGAAGACCAAGAACGGCAAGCCGAGCCGGATCACCACCGGCGGACCGCAGCCCTTCGGGAATGACATCCCTGTCGTCGCAGATCGCCGAGGCGCCGAACACGATGAGAAGATCGCAGTCCCCTGCCCGTTTTCGAAGCGCCTGCTCGACTTCTGATGCCTCATGGCCGACGACATCGTGAAAGGCGATGGTCGAACCGCTCGGTTCCAGCCGGGCTTCCAGTACGCGTTCGGTCTTGGCGATGGTGGAGTCCTTCAGCGACGGCAGCCGGGTCGAGATCATGCCGATGCGTTTGGCCTGATAGCCATGCACGGTGAGGATTTCCGCCCTTGCCGCCAGTTCTTCGACCGCCCTGACCGCGCTTTCCGCCACCGCATAGGGAATGATCTTGACGGTCGAATCCATGCGGCCGGCCCTGACCGGCTCGAAATCGCCAAGCGTGGCGAAGGTGATGCCGGGATCGATGGCGTTGACGGTACCGACCGCATCCTCGACACCCGCAGGACACCTGAATGCGACGCGTGGAAATTGACCCTGCCGGTCCCCGCATCTCGCCGTCCCCGCCCCGCGCATTTGAAGCGCGGCGGCAATCCGGCGGCTGCCACGTCCTGCTACGGCCGCCGGCGCCGGCAATGGCAACAATCAGGCTGGCGACACCCTCATCGGCAATGCGCCGCAGATCGTCATCGGAAAGCACCGTTCCCTTGCGGATCACCAGTTTTCCGGCCCGCAGCGTATGGGCGAGGATGGCGCCGGCGCATTCATCCAGCGGGAAACGGCCGAATTTCATGCTTCCTGCGGCTCCCCTCGCCCCGGCAACGGCATGAACCGGGCGGGTACGGTAGGCCTTGATGACCTGCCCATGATCGCCACAGCGATCTCCATCGGATTGGCAGCCGCGATATCGAGCCCGATAGGTGAATGTATGCGCGCGATATCTGCTTCGCTCAGCCCCTCAGCCTTCAGCCGGTCCACCCGCTTTGCATGGGTCTTGCGGCTACCCAGTGCGCCGACATAGAAGCAGCCGGTCTTGAGCGCCTCGATGAGGGGAAAGTCGCGTCGATCTTCGGCCGTGCGTCACCGCGACCAGCGCGGTGAAAGCATCGAGCGGGCGTCTTGCCAGTTCATCCTGCGGCCACTCCGCAGCCAGATCGATACCGGCAAAGCGCTCCGGGGTTGCAAAGGCGGTGCGCGGGTCGATGACCCTCAGATCGTAGCCCGCAATCGCCGCGATTCCCGCCAGCGCCTGGGTGATGTGGACCGCGCCGATTGCCGCGATGCGTGGCGCGGGCACGTGAACGTTGAGGAAATACTCCCGCCCGTCAACCGCGTGAATGCCTGATTTGCCGCTGCGAAAGGCTGCCGCCGTGATTTCTCCCAACGCGCCGGCAACGGCGTCCTGCTCGCCGACAACCCGGTCGCGCCCGCTTTCCATCTCGGTCAGCAGAATGGCAGCACGGCGTTCACGGCGGGCGGCATTGAGCTTCTTCAGATTGGCGGGATCCATCAGCCAACCCTTTCCACATAGACACGTATCCTGCCGCCGCAGGAAAGCCCGACCTGCCAGGCCGTCTCGTCGGCAACGCCGAATTCAAGCATTTTCGGCTCGCCCGAGTGAAGCACCTCCATGGCGTCTGCAATGACCGCACCCTCGACGCAGCCTCCCGAGACCGAGCCTTCGAAGTTGCCGTCGGTATCGATGACAAGATGCGCACCGACGGGCCGGGGCGCCGACCCCCAGGTCTCCACCACGGTGGCAATCGCCACCTCGCGGCCCTCCTTCATCCACGCTTCGGCGATGTCGAGCTCCTGGCCCAATGCTGGACTATGGGCAGGAGGATGTTCTGAAGACGCGGTGGTCATGGCAAAATCTTTCCGTCTGAAACGATGCCGTTAATGTAGTCCCGCCGCCCCGATCGCTTCAAGAGACGGCTTTTGAGCCAATTGCCGTCTATGCTGCCTGCACCGCCTGAAGCCAGCGGCGCGGATCGTGCTGGACCGACATCGGGGCCGACAGGGCATGGCAGAGATCGGCCAGCGCATCGAGCGAGTGCACGGCGCGGAATTCGTCCACATGGGGCAGCATGGTGCGGATGCCGCGCGCCCGGGCCTGAAACCCGTCGAAACGCAGCAACGGATTGAGCCAGATCAGCCGCCGGCAGGAACGGTGCAGCCGGTCAATCTCATGTTCCAGCAACTCGTCGTCATCGCGCTCCAGCCCGTCGGTGATGAGCAGGACGATGGCGCCCTGTCCCAGCACCCGGCGCGACCATTTGCGATTGAACTCGTGCAGGGTCGCCCCGATCCGCGTGCCGCCCGACCAGTCCTCCACCGCATCGGTGCAGTTGGCCAGCGCCTCGTCGATGTCCTTGTTGCGCAATTGCCGCGTCACATTGGTGAGCCGCGTGCCAAACAGGAAGGTGTGCACCCGCTGGCGGCTTTCAGCCAGCGCGTGGATGAAATGCAGGAAGGTGCGCGAGTAATTCGCCATCGAGCCGGAAATATCGGCCAGAACAACAATCGGCGGGTGCACGAGGCGCTGTTTCCTGAAGCGCGGCAGAACCAGATCACCGCCACTTTTCATCGAGTTTGAAAGCGTTCGGCGCGCATCGATGCGCGCAGGCCGGTTGACCGCCTTGTAGCGCCGCGTGCGCACCGGCTGGACCGGCAGGACGAGTTTTGCCATGGCAAGGCGCGCCTGAGCCAGTTCCTCCGCCGTCATCTGGGCGAAATCCTTCTTGCGCAGCACTTCCCGGCCCGACGCCGTCAGCATGGCGTCGATCTCGACCTGCGGTTTTTCCACTTCGCGCTGGTTTTCCTGACCGGAAAACAGAGATTGGGAAACCCGTGCCTGACCTGCCCGCTTTTCCTCTTCGCGCTGACGGTCCATGGCGATTGGCGAAAACATCTGCAGCATCTTTTCGACCAGTTCGCGCGAGCGCCAGAACAGCCGGAAGGCCTCGTCGAAAACCGCATGATCCTCATGCCGGTTGACGAAGACGGAATGCAGTATCCAGTAGAAATCGTCGCGGTCGGTAATCCCTGCAACCGAGACGGCGCGCACCGCATCGACCACGCTTGCCGGCCCCACCCGCATGCCCGCCCCACGCAGCGTGCGGGCAAAATAGAGGATGTTGTCGGGTAACCGTCCTGCCTCGCGCATTCTGGCGGCAGCCTGCGCCATCGCCCTATTCCGCCGCCCGCAATTCGGCCTTCACCTCGTCGAGCAACTGCTTGCCCTCGCTTGCCTGAATGCGGGCGATGTCGTCCTGGTATTTCAGCAGCACGCCGATGGTGTCGGAAACCGTCTGCGGATCGAGCGCCAGCTTGTCGAGTTCGATCAGAGCGCCGGCCCAGTCGAGTGTCTCGGCAACGCCAGGGTTCTTGAACAGGTCGATCTGGCGCAGCTTCTGTACATAGGCAACGATCTCGCGCGACAGCGCTTCGCCGGCTCCCGGCACCTTGGCCTTGATGATCGCCATTTCGCGCTCGGCATTGGGGTAGTCGACCCAGTGATAGAGGCAGCGCCGCTTCAGCGCGTCGTGGATTTCCCGCGTCCGGTTGGTGGTGATGATGACGATGGGCGGTTCGGTAGCCTTGATCGTGCCGAGTTCGGGGATCGTCACCTGAAAATCCGACAGGATTTCCAGCAGGAAGGCCTCGAAAGCCTCATCGGTGCGGTCGAGTTCGTCGATCAGCAATACGGGCGCCTTGCCCTTCTTGCCCTCCAGTGCCTGAAGCAGTGGGCGGCGGATCAGGAAACGGTCGGAGAATACGCCCTTCTCCATCGCCTTGCGGTCGGTCTCGCCGGAAGCCTCCCGCATGCGGATTTCGACCATCTGGGCGGCATAGTTCCACTCGTAGAGCGCGGTCGAGACATCAAGCCCCTCATAGCATTGCAGGCGGATCAGCGGGCGTCCGAGCTGCTCGCTCAGAACCTTGGCGATCTCGGTCTTGCCGACGCCCGCCTCGCCTTCCAGAAACAGTGGCCTGCCCATCGTCAGCGCCAGAAACAGAACGGTCGCCAGCGCCCGGTCTGACACGTAGCCGCCGCCTGCCAGCAGATCGACCGTTTCATCAATGGTAGCGGGAAGTTTCGTCATCTTTTTGCCGCTCACAAAACCCGGTAGTCACGATCCATGTAACACAAAGCCGGCGGCGGTTCATCGCCTGCCGGCAGGTTAAAGCCTGCAACCTCGCCGAAAATGATCATGTGGGTTGCCACTTCCAGAACATTCGTCACCCGGCAGTCCAGCGCCATGCGCGCGCCTTCGAGCACCGGCGAGCCGGTGACCAGCCTGCGCCATTGACCGGCCGCAAAACGCTCCTCCATCCCAAGATGCCCCTCGCCGGCGAAAGCGCGGGCGACATCGATCTGGTCCGCACACAGGGTGTTGAGGCTGAAATGGCCGTTTTCGCCAAACCAGCCGTTTTCCGGCCGGTTGCGGTTGAGACAAACGAGCAGTGTCGGCGGATTGTCCGAAACGGAGGTAACGGCCGATACGGTAACGCCGCGCAGGCCCGCCGGCCCATCCGTGGCAACCACGTGAACGGCACCGGCAAACCGCGCCATGCAGTCGCGGTAATCCTGGGAGGAGATGCGGGATTTGCTGAGCAAGAAAAACTCCAATCGGCCTGAAGGCCGGATCTGGCCGGCCGGGCACGCATGAAAATCAAAGCCGTCTTATGCAAGCTAGTGACCCGGAAGGCAAATGCAATCCTGCCCGTCGCCGCCGCAGCGTTTGCCGCCATCCGCCCCGGCCGGCAATTGCCATCGCCACACCGTTCGCGATAACTGTTCCGGCAGCCAGTCTGGTGAGGAGAGAGAGCATGGAGCGATATAGCGGTGGCTGCCGGTGCGGCAATGTCCTGATCCGGGCCAAGGGACGCCCCTACCGGGTCGGCATTTGCCACTGCATGGATTGCCGCAAGCATCACGGCGCGCTGTTTCATGCTTCCGCCATTTTCCCCGAGGATGCGGTGGTTATCCTGGGCGAAACGAGCGCCTACGAAGAACGCTATTTCTGCCCTCGCTGCGGCTCGCCGGTTTTTTCCCGCAGCGGCGACGAAATCGAGATCAATCTCGGCTCGCTCGATGCTCCCGACCAGTTGATGCCGACCTATGAAATCTGGACAATACGGCGTGAGTCCTGGCTGCCGCCGTTTCCGCTGAAGAAACACTATGAGCGCGACCGCGAAGAGACGAGCCGTTTTGAGGAGTGAGGTTCGCGGCCGGAGCAAGACTTTTCCACCCTGCTTCGAGATGCCTTGGCCGTTGCGCGGCCACCAAAGAGCAAATAGGGATAGGCAATGCAATGCTTGTCGAGCCACCGGCTTTCTGCCTTGATCCGCGCGCCCTTGCCCCCGCGGCGCCGAGGCGCGAATCGGCTTTTCAATGCGGCGGCGGGAATGCGCCGCATCTTCTTGTTTTGCGGCGCCATGGCGCTTCTCGTCACAGCATTTCCGGCACCTGCGGCAGCGCAACTGAAAGTCGGCCTCTCCCTGCCATTGTCGGGTCCTGTCGAAAAGCTCGGACGCCAGTTTCTCGCCGGTGCCCAGCTGAAACTGGAGGAGCATAACCGGCAGGCGGAAACCCCGGTGGAACTTGCCATCGCCGATGACCGTTGCGACGGTGACGTGGCCGGTCTTTCCGCCGACGAATTGCGCCAGTCTGGCGCAGGCCTGATCACTGGCATTCTGTGCAATGCGGTGGCATTCGAACTGGCCGAAGCCTTCAAGCAAAGTGCCATCCCGCTGCTTGTTGCCGGCGCCCGGGCGCCCCGGCTGACAATCGATCGCCAACGCAAGGGCTGGCACGTCTGGCGGCTGGCACCGTCCGACACCGAAGCTGCCATCATCGCCTCGCGCGAACTCTCGCGCCAGTGGGCATCCTCGCCCTACGCCATCATCGACGACGGCACGGCCTACGGACGCGGCCTGGCAGACCAGTTCCGCACCGCCATGGAGGAAGCCGGCCTGCCGCCGCAGTTTCAGGACAATTTCCGGCCGACGCAATCGACCCAGGCGCGCCTGGTGCGCCGCCTGCGCAGGGCCGGCACGGCAAAAGCCTTCATCGGCGCGGGCGCCGAGGATGTCGCCATGATCGCCCGCAATTCGGCTGAGCTTGAAATCCCGCTAGAGATCGCAGCCGGCGATGCCCTTTCCGTCCTGCCCTTCCTGCCGCAGGAGCAATGGCCGCCGGACGGGCTGCATGCCGTGCTTGCCCGTCACGAGGTTGCCGCCACCATTCCGCAACAACTCGCAGCAGCAAGGCTGGAACAGGCGGAGATTGATCCCGAACCCTATGCGCTGGCCGGTTATCAGGCGATGGAAGTTGCCCTTCAGGCGCTTCAACCCGGCGCAACCGATACGGCAGGCCGGCTCAATGGGGAGACCTTTGCCACCGTCCTCGGCCCGGTAAAGTTCGACGAAACCGGCGCCAATACCATCCCCGTTCATACCCTGTTTGAATGGCGCGGCGGCGCATTCGAGGAGATTGCGCCATGAGCGGGGGAAAAAACAACCTGATCACCGATGTCGAAGGGCTTGCCGTTGGCAATGCCAGCGACGGGAAGGCCAAGACCGGCGTCACCGTCCTGGTATGCGGCAGGCCCGCCACGGCATCCTGCCACGTCATGGGCGGCGCGCCCGGCAGCCGCGATACCGACCTGCTTTCGCCGGAGAATACCGTCGGCGAGGTCGATGCGGTTTTCCTGTCGGGCGGATCCGCCTTCGGCATCGATGCCGGCGCCGGCGCCATGGCCGCGATGAAGGAAATGGGCCGGGGCTTCCAGGTCGCGGACCAGCGCATACCCATCGTGCCCGGCGCCATCCTGTTCGACATGATCAACGGCGGAAACAAGGACTGGGGGCAGTACCCGCCCCATCGCGAACTGGGGTATCAGGCGGTCAGGGCGGCCGGAAAGATCTTCGATCTCGGCAGCCACGGCGCGGGCACCGGCGCATTGGTGGCGGGCCTCAAGGGCGGGCTCGGCTCGGCCTCCGGCGATCTGTCTGGCGGCGGCACCATCGGCGCGCTTGTTGCCGTCAACGCGCTCGGCAATCCCTGTGTCGGCAATACGAAACACTTCTGGGCAGCACCCTTTGAACAGGAAAGCGAATTCGGCGGCCTCGGCCTGCCGCATCCCCTGCCGCCGGACGCCAAAGGCCTCAAGATCAAGTTTCGCGAAGGTCGCAGCCGGCACCAACACCACCATCGCCGTCATTGCCACCGATGTGACGCTGACCAAGGCGGAATGCAAGCGGCTGGCGATCGCTGCCCATGACGGCTTTGCCCGCGCCTTGTGGCCCGCGCACACGCCGCTTGATGGCGACATGATCTTCGCCGTCTCGACGGGCGCAAAACCCGCTCCTGCCATGGAGGACTGGATCGATCTCTGCGCACTTGCTTCATCCACCATGGCCCGCGCCATCGCCCGTGGCATTTACGAGGCAAGCCCTCATGAAAACGACATTTTTCCTTGCTGGAAAGACAGTTGAGGCAGGAACCGGAATCAGGAAGTGAGGACATCATGACCACCAGAACGACGATTCGCCACCTTGCAGGAAGACTTTTTGTTCTGTCCGCCCTTCTTGTGCTGTCAGCTGCGGCGCTCACTTCCCGACCGGCGTTCGCCGGCGACTATGCCGAGCGCGTCATCCTCGGATTTTCGGATGATGGCAGCCGCTTTGCCTTCGAGGAATACGGCCGGGAGGATGGCTCGGGCTTCGTCTATTCCAACATCTACATCATCGACACGGCTACCGATCAGTGGACCGACGGCGCTCCCTATCGTGTCCGGATCGAGGAAGACACGCCCGACATCGAGGCCGCACGCGAGCAGGCACGGGCACAGGCAGCAGGCGCCCTGGCACAGATCGTTCATCCCGGCACGATGAGCGCCACCAATACGGTGTTCGAACTGCCGGCCGATTCCAAGCGCATGGCGGCACGGCCGTTCTGGTTTTCGCCGCGCGACGGCAGCGACGCGCTGGAATTCCGGCTCGTCACGCGGCACTTTTCCGGCGAGGAATGGTGCGTCGAGTTCGGCGGACCGGTCGGCTTCACCCTGCTGCAGATATCGAACACGCCGGGCGAGGCGACCCGCAAGATCCACGAGGACACGTCCATACCGTCGAGCCGCGGCTGTCCGCTCGACTATCATTTTGCCGATATCGTCACCTTTTATCCGGGCGATGACCGGGAACTCATCGTGGCGGTGCTGATCCTGCTCGAAAAACGCGGTTTCCAGGGGCCGGACGGGCGCTATCTTGCTGTCACCACCCGCCTCGCACTCTGAATACACCCTGAATGCGCTCTGAATGCGCTCTGGGAAGTGGGAGCGCAAAGCGCGGGAAAACGCCGCATAACACGCCGGCCATGTTGTGATGGCGCCGCCAACCTGATAGCGCAACGCTTGAAAACCGCGTGCTCGCGCAGACTTCAACGAGGCTCCCATGGTTCCCCGCTATTCCCGGCCGGAGATGACGGCCATCTGGTCACCGCAATCGAAGTTCCGCATCTGGTTCGAGATCGAGGCCCATGCCGCCGACGCCATGGCAGAACTGGGTGTCATCCCCAAGGAAGCGGCAAGGACCATCTGGGACAAGGCCGGGGATGTGGAATTCGACGTTGCCCGCATCGACGAGATCGAGGCCGTCACCAAGCACGATGTCATCGCCTTTCTGACCCATCTGGCGGAAATCGTCGGGCCGGAAGCCCGTTTCGTCCATCAGGGCATGACCTCTTCCGATGTGCTCGACACCTGTTTCAACGTTCAGCTTGTGAAGGCGAGCGACCTGTTGCTGGCGCAGATGGACAAGCTGCTGGAAGCGCTGAAGAAGCGCGCCATGGAGCACAAGGACACCGTCACCATCGGCCGCTCCCACGGCATTCATGCCGAGCCCACGACTTTCGGCGTCAAGCTCGCACAGGCCTATGCGGAGTTTTCCCGCTGCCGCAAACGGCTTGAAAATGCCCGCGAGGAAGTGGCGACCTGCGCGATTTCGGGCGCCGTCGGACCTTTGCCAACATCGACCCGGCTGTGGAGGAACATGTGGCGGCAAAGATGGGCCTCGTTGCCGAGCCCGTCTCGACCCAGGTGATCCCGCGCGACCGCCACGCCATGTTCTTTGCGACGCTGGGCGTCATCGCGTCCTCCGTCGAGCGGCTGGCGGTCGAGATCCGCCATCTGCAGCGCACCGAAGTGCTGGAGGCCGAAGAATACTTCTCCCCCGGCCAGAAGGGCTCGTCGGCCATGCCCCACAAGCGCAACCCGGTACTGACGGAAAATCTCACCGGTCTTGCCCGCATGGTGCGGGCCTATGCCCTGCCCGCCATGGAAAACGTCGCGCTGTGGCACGAGCGCGATATCTCCCATTCCTCTGTCGAGCGCATGATCGGGCCGGATGCCACGATCACACTCGACTTCGCGCTCGCCAGGCTGACAGGCGTCATCGAGAAACTGCTCGTCTATCCCGACAACATGATGGCCAATCTGAACAAGTTCCGCGGCCTGGTGCATTCCCAGCGCGTCCTGCTGGCGCTGACCCAGGCGGGCGTCAGCCGCGAGGACGCCTATCGCCTCGTCCAGCGCAACGCCATGAAGGTTTGGGAGGAAGGCAAGGACTTCCTCGAGGAACTGCTGGCCGACAAGGAAGTGCGCGACGCGCTTTCGGAAGCCGAAATCCGCGAGAAGTTCAACCTCGACTATCACACCAAGCATGTCGACACGATCTTCAGGCGGGTGTTTGGCTGAGTCGAAATGCGTCATGCATTTCAGGTGCCTGCGAGAGGCATCGTTTCCGTCTGACGGTAGAATGATCCAGATCATTCGTTGTTTCTTCGGAAACGGGACAGAGATTTTGTCCTTCGGTCCTGCTTCAAGCGTTCAGGTTTTTCCGATCCCAGTCTGGATTGCTCTAACGGCCTCTGCACAAGCTGTTGCAGGGAATTCCGTCATTGTTTCCATCGAGCGCCGCGTTGCCGCAGTTCGTGAGTTGGTGATACGCCTCCTCGCAGGAAAGCATTTGCTTGCAGGTTTTCCGCTGTGCACATGAAAACTGCACAGCTGGGCTGGTAATGATACCGGGACCTTGGCTATAGCCCTGCGCGGCCAGACGTCTCTCCATTACATCCCGGGTCTTGCCGCAGAGACTTTCGCACGGAATGCCGTCGCCATCTCCGTCGCGTTCATCGTCACCGCATTGTGTCAGGCGAAAGTAGGCTTCTGCACAGTTGCTGATCTGACCGCAGGTCTTCGTCGGAAAGCAGGAAAATGATTGTGCAACCGCCACCTGAGAACCAGGCCACACCATTGCCACCCAAAGAAGAGCAAACCAACGCGTCATCGTTGCGAAGGATAGGCCGTTATTTGCCCCATCGAAACCGGAAATGGTATTGTTGTCTGAATACCCACCCGGCTCCCTCCCTCTACTTCCCGAATTCTTTCATCCGCAACCTGAAGTGACTTCAGCGCCGGAAATCCGCCCCGATTGGGCGGAAGGATCAGGGTCTTCGAAAGGAGCGCATCATGAACACGCATAACCATCCTTACGAATACCATGCCGGCAATCCGGCAAACTACGCGGACCTGCAGCCCGCAAGCGGCAGTTCAACCGGCCTTCTGGTCGTGCTGGCGCTGCTGGGACTGGCCTTTGTCGCACTGCTTGCCTTTACGGGGCTCGAAGCCTCGCAGGGCTTGCCGGGTCTCTCCTCGCCTGAAACACCGCCGCCGCATACCGAACAATCCGCAAAATAGCGGGTTGCTGATTCTCAAATTGCAGTTTACGTGCACGGAAGCTCCAGAAAGTGCCGGATCCCTCGGAAAATGCTTGTCGAGGGCACCGGCATTTTCTTCAAATAATTCAAAGATTCCGAGGAATACAGCTATCTAAATCGATTTATTTCAGGAAAAATGATTGAAATAGGCACAGCTTTCTGCCAGTGGTGCGCCGCTGAATCGGATGCAAAGGCATCCGGACAAGCGGCAATACGGCTTTCAGCGGCCAAATTACCAAATCAAAACTCAGCAGTTTGAGGGTGGCGCTCCTAGCGGGCGCGAAGCGCAATGAATTCGCATTCAGACATGGCGGAGAGCACCGCCGAAACCAATCCGTCCAGACTTGCATTCGAAAAGCAGATCAGGGAATGCAACTCCGACCACGACATCTACCGCCTATGCAACCAGATGGCCGTCGCCTTCGGATTCGAGTACTTCCTGATAATCGACATCCCGACGGAAAGTGACGCGGAACTGTCGAAGCTGTCGCTCGTGACCAACTGGCCGAAAAAACTGATGGCCTGTTATGACGAATACGGCCTGTTGAAGAACTCCCCGGTCATCGCCCATTTGCGCGCGTCCACGGAACCCTTCGTGTGGAGCACCGGCGGCATTACCGCCGAACGGCCGGAAGACGAGCGCCATAAGGCGCGCAAACTCTTCGAAAGCCACAACATCTATCATGGCGTTTACTTTTCCAACCATCTTTCCGATGGCAGCGTCGGATCCGTTTCCTTCTGCGGTGCCCACCCGATCGAAAACGAGGCGCTCTTCCTGACGCTCAACTATCTGGCCTCGCTCATCTATGGAAGGCTCGCGCGAATACGCCAGGATGCACAGCCGCCCCGCGACACCCTGACAGAACTGGAAACCAGGATCCTGAGCATGACCGCCGATGGCGTGCCGCCAAGGGAAATCTGCGAAGAACTGGCCTTTTCCGAACAGGTTCTCAATCTGAGGTTTGCGCAAATCCTGCACAAGATGGGCGCCAAAAACCGCATGCATGCCATCAAACTGGCGATGAAATACAGAATGATTTAGGGAGGCCCATGTCCAGTCACCTCGTTGTAAACGCCGCGCCAAACGACGAAGCCAGCCGCCAATTCGAGACACTCGGCCTTTCCGACACGCACATCGCGCAGTTGTGCGGAAACATCGAGGACATCGGCTTCTGGCGCTATGACCTCGATACCGGCCTCGCCTACTGGTCCGAAGGGGTCTTCCGGCTTCATGGCCGCAAGTTCAAGAAAGGGCCGATCAGTCTCAAGGCAGCGATCGGGGACTTCCACCCCGAAGACCGTGAACTGGTTTCCAAATGCGTCAGCGAGGCAATCGAGAAGCAGACCGGCTATGCCTATACGCTCCGGCTGATGCGCGACGGCGAGCCGGTCTGGGTGTGCACCTTCGCCCGGTACCACGTAAAGGAGGACGGTCATCCGATCCTCTATGGCTGCATCTTCCCGATGGCTGCACCCGCCCGATCCATGACAATCGGCTGAAGCAATCGGTTGGCGCGGGCAACCGGCACAGCCACCCTTGTCGCAACGCCGGTGTGGTGACGCCGGTGTGGTGACGCCGGTGCGGTGACGCCCGTGTCGTAACGCCAGTGTCGTAACGATTGACATCGCCGGCGCGAACAACCATTTGCCGTGGCATGAAGACGACCGAAACCGAAATCCTGATCGTGCCCGGCTACAAGGGCTCGCCCGAAGACCACTGGCAGTCGCGCTGGGAACGCAGCCTTTCCGCCGCCCGCCGTGTGGCCATGGGCGACTGGCACAAGCCGGTCTTCGAGGACTGGAAGCAGAACCTGATCGATGCCGTTGATGCGGCGGAAAAGCCGGTCGTACTGGTCGGCCATTCCATCGGCAGCCAGGTGATCGTGCACGCGGCCAATGCGTTTTCAAGGCCCGTCGCCGGAGCCTTTCTGGTCGCTCCGCCGGATGTCGAGGATCCGGCGATCCGCCCGCGCCACCTGCTGACCTTCGGACCGGCCAGAACCGATCCCCTTCCCTTTCCTTCGCTGACGGTTGCCAGCCGCAACGACGAATTCTGCTCTTTCGAGGTTGCCGAGCGCATGGCGGCCGATTGGGGCTCACTGTTTCTCGATGCCGGAGAATCCGGGCACATCAACGCGGAAAGCGGCCACGGCCCCTGGCCTGAAGGGCTGATGGTGTTCTCGAAGTTCATGAACCATCTGAAATCCCCTTATTAAACAGAGCGCCTATCATTGGAAAAAACGACTTTTTGTGTTTAGTTGGCGGAAAGAACTGGAAGAAAGCCATGTTTTCCCCGCCATTTCCCAAAATGTATATCGCCTACACTCTTATTCATTTGCTGATTTCGGCATTATTTGTAGCCGGCACGTTTTTTATTGATATTGAATCAAACTCCTTCGGGCTGATAGCGACTGGCGCATCAGCAATATACCCGGGACAAATATTTGTTCTGCATCAACACCGCGCCATGACCCGCAGAGAAAGATTGGGTTTTTCGGCTATTGCATCGCTGCTTTCAATCCTGGTCGCACTCATCATCATCGGCGCTACACTATTTCTGGCGGGTGTGCCACTTACGATCCAAACCTTAATCTTGGTATTGGGAGCCACCGGCGCGAACTTTTCACCGCCGGTGTGGGCTGGAATTCTCGGATTTGGCTACATGTTGGGCGTTGTTGCTATCTACTTCTTCGTATCAATCTTGACGAAAACAACACTCAAGACGCTGGACTCCGGAAAAACCATCTAAGGTCGCCAGCCAGCCTGCAAAACAAAAACCCGGCATGCGATCATCACCGCAGCCGGGCTTTCGAATTCAATGGATGGGCTGGTATCAGCCTTCTTCCTTGATCTGCTGGATCGCCTGCGCCAGCAACTCGTCCATGGTGCGGCGAATCTGGTGATCAGACTGGGCAATGCCGGCAGCATCGAAATCGCCGCGAATCTTGCGGAACACATCCGCGTCGCCTGCTTCCTCGAAATCGGCGCGAATCACTTCCTTGGCGTAATTCTGGGCATCATCGCCGGATTTTCCCATCAGTTCGGCTGCCCACAGCCCCAACAGCTTGTTGCGGCGGGCTTCGGCCTTGAACTGCAGTGCCTCATCGTGGGCAAACTTCCTTTCGAACGCGTCTTCGCGATCATCAAATCCGCTCATCGTGACCTCCTGTCGGCTTCGCCACGCATATAGGATGCTTCGGCCGCAATTTGAAGGGAAAAAACCCGCCTGCGACATGAAGAATAGTGGTGAAGTACGACAGCGCAATATTGTGCAACGGCGAAGTTTTCACTAAGGAGGCGCCAGAGGCCGGATTCTTCGGATTTCGCGCGCTGCCGCAATTGCCGCGCGCCCTGCCGGAACCTGGCCAGATGCGCCCATGCCCGGCTCGAAAGCCGGCTGACAATACCGGGATCACGATCATGCCAAAACGCCGCCGTATCTACGAAGGCAAGGCCAAAATCCTTTACGAGGGTCCGGAACCCGGCACCCTGATCCAGTTCTTCAAGGACGACGCCACCGCCTTCAACAAGAAGAAGCATGAGATCGTCGACGGCAAGGGCGTGCTCAACAACCGCATTTCCGAGCACATCTTCACCCATTTGAACCAGATCGGCATCCCGACCCATTTCATCCGCCGCCTCAACATGCGCGAGCAGTTGATCCGCGAGGTCGAGATCATCCCGCTGGAAGTGGTGGTGCGCAACGTCGCTGCCGGTTCGCTGTCGCAGCGCCTCGGCATCCCGGAAGGCGAATTGCTGCCGCGTTCGATCATCGAGTTCTATTACAAGAAGGACGAACTCGACGATCCGATGGTTTCCGAGGAACACATCACCGCCTTCGGCTGGGCCTCGCCGCCGGAAATCGACGACATCATGTCGCTCGCCGTGCGCATCAACGACTTTCTCTCCGGCCTGTTTCTCGGCGTCGGCATCCGCCTGGTTGATTTCAAGATCGAGCTTGGCAGGCTGTTCGAGGGCGACATGATGCGCATCGTGCTTGCCGACGAGATTTCGCCCGACTCCTGCCGGCTGTGGGACATCAAGACCGACGAGAAGATGGACAAGGACCGCTTCCGCCGCGACATGGGCGGCCTTCTCGAGGCCTATCGCGAAGTCGCCAACCGGCTCGGCATCATGAACGAGAACGAACCTGTCCGCGGCAAGGGCCCGGTGCTGGTTTCAAGCAACGACGACTAAACCGGCAAGCGGACGAGATGCCAGAACGGCCAACCGGAAAGAACACATGATCAAGGCACGCGTAACCGTAACCCTGAAGAATGGCGTCCTCGACCCGCAGGGCAAGGCCATCGAAAAATCTCTCGGTGCGCTCGGCTTCGGCGGCGTCGGCTCCGTGCGCCAGGGCAAGGTCTTCGATGTCGAACTCGATACGAAGGACAGAAAGAAGGCTGAAGCCGACCTCTCGGCCATGTGCGAAAAGCTCCTCGCCAACACGGTGATCGAGGATTATCACGTGGACATACTATGACGACCTCCGCCGTTATCCTCTTTCCTGGCCTCAACCGCGACCGCGACATGATTGCCGCGCTGACGAAGATCAGCGGCAAGGCGCCTGCCGTCGTCTGGCACACCGAAACCGCCCTGCCCGAAGCCGATCTCTATGTCATTCCCGGCGGCTTTTCCTATGGCGACTATCTGCGCGCCGGCGCCATTGCCGCGCGTTCCCCCGTCATGGATGCCCTGCGCGGCAAGGCTGCCGCCGGAAGCCGCATCCTCGGCGTCTGCAACGGCTTCCAGATTCTGACCGAAGCAGGCCTGCTGCCCGGCGCGCTGATGCGCAATGCAGGCCTCAACTTCGTCTGCAGGGAAGTGCTGCTGGAAGTGGTGAACGCAGAAACGATGTTTACCCGCGGCTACGCGCAGGGCCAGATCCTGCGCTGCCCGGTCGCCCATCACGATGGCAACTACTTCGCAGATGCAAAGACGCTGGCAGGGATCGAGGACAACGGTCAGGTCGCCTTCCGTTATGCCAGCGGCACCAATCCGAACGGTTCGGTCAACGACATTGCCGGCATTGTCAGCCAACAGGGCAATGTGCTCGGCATGATGCCCCATCCCGAAAATCTGATCGAGCCTGCCCATGGCGGCATGGACGGCCGCGCCCTGTTCGAGGCAGCCCTCGAGCGGCTCGAAAAGAACGCTGCATGAAACGGGTAAAACGAGCGCTAGCCACGACTGCCGGCGCCGTGCTCCTCTGCGCCGCCTTGACCGGATGCCAGACAAAAAACGGCGGTGCGCTGACCACGACCACCGACCGGTCCGAAGCCGTCGCCCTGCTGCAGACCATCAACAATCAGGCCCAGACCTGCTGGATGAAGTCGAAGGACAAGGTCTTCCGCTCCTACCGAGTCATCCCCGAACTCGATACCAGGGTCGGCAAGCCGCGCATTCTGCTGGTGGAGGCAAAGGCCGCACAGGGCCTGCCGCAACTGGTGATCGAGGCCGAAGGAAAGCCTGCCCGGCTTACCACCTATGGCCCGCTGACATCCGATCCCCTCTCCGCGCGCATCAACACGGACATCATGCGCTGGACATCCGGCAAGACCGGCTGCGCGTAAGGCACGATGGCCCGCCTGCTGCCCCGCCTGCTGCCCCGCCTGCTGCAATGGGTCGGATTTCTTGCCGGACTGGGCGGCCTGATCCTGCAGTTTGTGCTGACCATTCCCGCTTCCATGGAGGCCGGCCGCAGCCTTGCCGGTTCGATCGTCTTCTTCTTTTCCTTCTTTACCGTGCTGACCAACATTCTGGTCATGCTGACCCATGCCGCCGGACTGGGACTGGATGGCGGGCGGCTTGCCGTCCTGCAGCGCCCGCTCGTCCGAGCCGGACTTGTCGCTGCCATCAGCCTCGTGGGTCTGGTCTATTTCCTCATCCTGTCGGCTCTGTGGCAGCCTCAGGGCTGGTGGCGGGTTGCCGACACCACGCTGCATTACGTCACGCCGGTAATCTATGCACTCTGGTGGCTGATTGCGGGGCGGGACGGCACGAGCCGCTGGCGCGATCCGTTGCTGTGGCTCGTCTGGCCGCTGGCCTATCTCGCCTATGCGCTCGCCCGCGCCCCGATTGCCGGTGAAGTGCCCTACCCCTTCCTCGACTACCTGCAAAACGGCTGGCAACCCGTTCTGACTGCCATTGGCGGTCTGCTCGTGCTGTTTATCGCTCTTGGCCTCGCCGTTGTTGCGGCCGACCGCTTTCTGCCCGCCTCTCAGTCCCAGAAGCTGCGCGACAATTCCCGCTGACGGGCTTTCTGCGTAATACCGACATCCTCGAGCAGCCGGTCATCGAGCTGAGCAAGGGCGCGGCGGCTGCGGTATTTGGCAAACCTGCCCCTGAGTCTTCCAAGGAGCCAGCCTGCCCGCACTGCCACCTGCCGCAAGACACCCGGCTGCCTACTGCCCTCGTCATATTCGATCTCCCGGCCCGACGGGAGGAAACCTGTTCTCTGCATTGTCATTATTGTATCCCTTAATATGCATCCAGTAGCATTATTGTATCTATTGTTGACACGGGGCGTGGATCAACCTAAACATTGTTCCCATGACACAAATCCCCGACAGCTATCTGCCGCAACTGCTCCAGGGCAACCAGCCGATATACGTTCGGCTGGCGGATGCCATCGAACAGGACATCGATGAGGGCGTGCTGCCGGCAGGTTGCCGCCTGCCGCCGATGCGCAATCTCGCCTTCGATATCGGTGTGACAATCGGAACAATCAGCCGCGCCTATAATCTGATCGCCGAGCGCGGCCTTGTTGTTGGCGAGGTCGGCCGCGGCACCTATGTGCGCAACCGCGAGAAAGTGCCCTACCCGCAGCCTGCCCCGATGTCCCACAGAGCCGCGCAGCATCCGGTCTTCGACCTCGGCGAAAGCGGCGAAGCGGTCATGAACCTCGACACCACTTCCGCCGTCCACACCGGCCAGGCGCAGATCATTGCGGAACAGTTCGCCGACATCGCCGCCCGACACCCTCACATGCTGACCGACTACGTGCCGGGCATTCCCGCCTCCTGGCGGGAAGCAGGCGGCCTGCTGCTGTCGCGGCCGGGCTTTGCACCCTCGCCCGACACCATCGTCGCCACCAACGGCGCCCATGCCGGTATCATGGCCGTCATCATGACGCTGACCGCGCCCGGCGAGCGCATCGTTTTCGAAACGGCAACCTATGCCGCCATTGCCCGCAGCGCAGCGCTTGCCGGCAGGCGGATCATCGAGGCGCCGATGGATGAGGATGGCATCCTGCCGGAAGAGTTCGAGAAGCTGTGCGCCCGCCAGCATCCCAGACTGCTCTATCTGATGCCGTCGCTCAACAATCCGACGCTTGCCCGCCTGCCGGCAAAACGCCGTGAGGCGATTGCCGAAATCTGCCGCCGCTACAGCGTGTGGATTATCGAGGATGCCGTCTACGCACCGCTTTCGGGCGACACCGAGCCGCCGATTGCCAGCCTCTGTCCGGAACTCACCTTCCATGTCGGCGCCATGTCGAAAACCGTGTCTGCAAGCCTGCGCGCGGGCTGGATCGCGTGCCCGCCCGGCTATGCCGGACGGGTGCAGCCCGCCCACCGGATGTTTTCCGGCGGCGGCAGCTATCCGATGAAGGAACTTGCCAGCCGCCTGGTGCTTTCAGGCGAGGCGGAGCGGGCATTGCAGAAGACGCGCATGGTGATCGGCCGCCGTCATGACCTGCTGTGCGAGGTGCTCGGCGGCTTCGACCTGCGCTCCAATCCGGCCTGCCCCTTTGCCTGGCTGATGCTGCCGGAGCCCTGGCGCTCCGGCCCGTTTCGCGATGCCGTCCTGCAGCGCGGCATCATGATCGCCCAGGAGGACGACTTCAAACCGGCACGGTCCAATGTGACATTTCACGCCGTGCGTATCGCCTTTGCCACGCAGTACAGCGACGAACGCTACCGCGAAGCCTTTGCCGCCATCCGCGACGTGCTGGAAAGCGGCGTTGCGGGGCATACGGCCGGCACCTGAACCGCCCCGTCTCCGGGCAAGGAAGACGAACGCCCGCGAAGGGCCAATTTCCTGCGGAACACGCAAGATTGCCATACACATTTCGTCTGCGATTGGGTAACTAGGCCTCAGAGCCCGCCCCAATCCCGAAAGCCCGTGATGACCCTTCGCAACGACATCGAGATCACCGAGGAAATGGTCGAGGCCCATGGCCTCAAACCCGACGAGTATCAGCGCATTCTCGACCTGATCGGCCGCGAGCCGAGCTTTACCGAACTCGGTATTTTCTCCGCCATGTGGAACGAGCACTGTTCCTACAAGTCCTCGAAGAAATGGCTGAAGACATTGCCCACCACAGGCCCGCAGGTCATCCAGGGCCCCGGCGAGAACGCCGGTGTTGTCGATATCGGCGACGGTGATTGCGTCGTCTTCAAGATGGAGAGCCACAACCACCCTTCCTACATCGAGCCCTATCAGGGTGCTGCCACCGGTGTCGGCGGCATTCTGCGCGATGTTTTCACCATGGGCGCGCGTCCCGTTGCCGCCATGAATGCACTCAGATTCGGCGATCCCGATCATCCCAAGACCCGCCATCTTGTGGCCGGAGTCGTTGCCGGCGTTGGCGGCTACGGCAATTCCTTCGGGGTGCCGACGGTCGGCGGCGAGGTCGAGTTCCATCCTCGTTACAACGGCAACATTCTGGTCAACGCCTTTGCCGCCGGCATCGCCAGGACGGACGCCATCTTCTACTCCAGGGCCGAGGGTGTCGGCCTGCCCGTCGTCTATCTCGGTGCCAAGACGGGCCGCGACGGCGTCGGCGGCGCCACCATGGCCTCTGCCGAATTCGACGAGAAGATCGACGAGAAACGCCCTACCGTGCAGGTCGGCGATCCGTTCACCGAAAAATGCCTGCTCGAAGCCTGCCTCGAACTGATGCAGACCGGCGCCGTCATCGCCATTCAGGACATGGGCGCTGCGGGACTGACCTGCTCGGCGGTCGAAATGGGCGCCAAGGGCGATCTCGGCATCGAACTCGATCTCGACCGGGTGCCCGTGCGCGAGGAGCAAATGAGCCCCTACGAGATGATGCTGTCGGAAAGCCAGGAGCGCATGCTCATGGTGCTGCGCCCCGACAAGGAGGAAGAGGCCAAGGCCATCTTCGAGAAATGGGGGCTCGATTTCGCCATTGTCGGCACCACGACCGACGATCTGCGCTTCCGCATCCTTCACCAGGGTGACGAGGTCGCTAACCTGCCGATCAAGGAACTGGGTGACGAGGCGCCGGAATATGACCGACCCTGGATCGAACCCGGCAGGCATTCGCCGCTATCGGCAGGCGATGTGGAACCGCCCGCCGACTACAACACCGCCCTGCTGCAATTGCTCGCCTCTCCCGATCTGTGCTCACGCCGATGGGTCTGGGAGCAATACGACACCTACATTCAGGGCAATTCCCTGCAGCGTCCGGGCGGCGATGCCGGCGTGGTGCGCATCGAGGGCAGCCACAAGGCGCTTGCCTTCACCTCGGACGTGACGCCACGCTATTGCGAGGCCGATCCCTTTGAAGGCGGCAAGCAGGCGGTTGCCGAGTGCTTCCGCAACCTGACCGCCGTTGGCGCCGAGCCGCTTGCGGCCACCGACAACCTCAACTTCGGCAACCCCGAACGGCCGGAAATCATGGGCCAGCTTGTCTTTGCCATCAAGGGGATTGGTGAAGCCTGTGAGGCGCTCGGCATGCCCATCGTCTCCGGCAACGTGTCACTCTACAACGAGACCAATGGCGAGCCGATCCTGCCGACGCCCACCATCGGTGCGGTTGGCCTGCTGCCGGATGCCTCCGTGATGGCCACCATTGGCGGTGCGAAGGATGGCGACCGGGTCATGCTGATCGGCACACCGGGCACCCATCTCGGCCGCTCCTCCTACATGCGTACCTGCCTTGGCCGCGAGGAAGGCCCACCCCCGCCCGTCGACCTGCTGATGGAAAAGACACACGGCGATTACGTGCGCGCTGCGATCCGCTCTGCCTATGTCACCGCCTGTCACGACCTCTCCGATGGCGGCCTCGCCGTAGCGCTGGCCGAAATGGCAATCGCTGCAGGCAGGGGCATGGAAATCGCGCTGCAAGCGGCTGCTCCCCATGCACCCACCCACGCGGCACTTTTCGGCGAGGACCAGGCACGTTACCTGTGCACGGTTCCGGCCGATCTCGCCGCGATGTTCATGGCCAATGCGGAAGGTGCCGGCGTTACCTGTCATGATCTCGGCACGGTCGGCGGCGGCAGGCTGAAGATCGACGGCCACATCGATATCGCGGTGGAGCAATTGCGCAACGCCCATGAATCGTGGTTTCCTGCCTACATGGAAGGCGGCGCGAATCCCGCCATCGCCGCCGAATAAACGGCTGCAAGCAGCGAGGTGATGCAATGCCGATGAACGCCGCCGATATCGAGAAGATGATCAAGGTCGCCATTCCCGATGCCATGGTCAAGATCACCGATCTGGCGGGTGACGGCGATCACTATGCCGCTGAAGTGGTCTCCGAAAGCTTTCGCGGGCTGACCCGCGTCAAGCAGCACCAGATGGTCTACGAGGCGCTGCAGGGCAACATGGGCGGCGTGCTGCATGCGCTTGCTCTGCAGACCAGCGCGCCGGAATAGGCAGTTCGCACATGCCCCAACCCCGCAAGACCAGCGGACTTGAGAAAGTCCCGCCCATCGTCACAAGGCCGCTCGTGAGGGACAGCCTGTTCTGGTGGGGCGTGGCTGCAGCAGTCTTCTGGATTGCCGTTCTGTGGTGGCTGCTCGGCTGAGGGCAAGCTTGATAAACACCCGCCAATACACGATATAAACGATGGATAAGGCGCGGGACTCCGCAACCGAAAAGGAATCAAATCATGAGCGGAATGCACGAATTCATTGATAATGAAGTGAAAAACAACGATGTCGTACTGTTCATGAAGGGCACGCCCGACTTCCCGCAATGCGGTTTTTCCGGTCAGGTCGTGCAAATCCTCAACTATCTCGGCATCGACTACAAGGGCGTCAACGTGCTTGCTGACGACGATCTGCGACAGGGCATCAAGGACTATACCAACTGGCCGACCGTACCCCAGCTCTACGTCAAGGGCGAATTCGTCGGAGGCTGCGACATCGTGCGGGAAATGTTCCAGCAGGGCGAGTTGCAGACCCATCTGACCGAAAAAGGCGTTCCGGTAAACGGCAAGGCGCTTGCCTGAGGTTTCTGCCGCCTGACTACCCCCTTGCCGCGGAACAGCCCGGCACCAGTTCCCCGTGACATGCTTGCGGAAAATGCGGCTAATCTGATTCGGCTGTCATCAAACGGGCTCATTTCGCACATAAGCGTGGCAGCCAACGGTTTGGCAGTCGGGTTTGGCGGTCATATGTGTTTCCGCTGCCATATTTGGTGATTTGTATTGCCAGCTGCGGTGGGGTAAATGTCAGGCCCACAAGGACCGCGTGGGTGATGGCCGGTCGCTATCGGGTTTCAGGCATGTCATGACGATGCTGAAGCAGGGCGATCATCAAGTGGGGCGGCAACCTCAGGCAGGGCAGAGTTTGGCAATTTCTTCAACCAGTACCATCGGCACCATTGCTGACAGACTGAAAACCGGGGTGAAAGCCGCCGGTGTGAGCCTTCTTGCCGCCGTGCTTCTTTCCGGCTGTGTCGGCGGGCCCGGCACCTATTTTGAGAGCGTCAGCCGCGATGCCCGCAAGAAAGGCGTCGAGGGCACGAGCGAATTGACCGCGCTCTCCGTCGATCCGGTGCAGCAGCAAACGCTTGATCCGATCGCTGGCGCGGCCACAACCGAAACTACGCAAGATCTTCAGCCCCAGAACCCCCAGCTCATGGCAACGGCCCCGCTGCCGCAAACTCTCGATCCTGCAGCGGCGAGTGCAGGCCAGCCGGCAACACCACCAACGGCCCTTGCGCTTTCGGCTAACTCGGAAATCCTGACGGTTCCTGCCCTGCCCGAGCCACAGGACGGCCCTGCAGCCGGTAATACCCTGCCAGGCGTTGCAGTCGGACCGACGCCAAACGCGAACGCCTATTCCGATGCCCGCTATGCCTCGATAATCCCCCAGGCAACCGAATTGCTGGGAACTTCCAGCGGCTTTTCGATCGGCACGCAGACCGAGCCGCTGATCGATCCCTATGAGCAGGCAGCCGAGATGCGCATCTCGCAGCTCTACCCCTCCATCGATCACGGTCAGTGCAAGTCCGGGCGAGGCCCCTCTCCCAAGCGCATGGGCGCCAAACGCATTACCCCCGGCGATCCCTATTACATCGAAATCCGCATGCGCCAGACGCCGCTCATGCCCGTCGGCCACACCTATGTCGCCTATGGCAAACTGGGTGGAAACGGCGAAATCCTCACCGAGAACCTGATCATGCTGGCGCCGATGGGCGGCTATGTCGGCGCGGCGATTGCTTCCGGCGTGCCGATGCCGGGCGTGCTGAAGCCCCATCCCGATGACTGCCGCATCCGCCCTGACATCGCCTATCGCGTCTCGCTGTCTGCCCAGCGCTATGAGAAGCTGCTGACGGAAATCAGCCAGGCGAAGACGGAAAAGCCGAAATATCTGCTGTTTGCCAACAACTGCAACCACTTCATGACGCGCATTGCCGGTTCCGTCGGCATCCAACCGCCCAAGAACATCTATGTTCCCGCCGTGCAGTACCTGCACGACATGATCGAGGCGAATGAGGGCGTCAAGGTCGCCCGCTGGTAACAGCGGGGCAATTTCACGCCATCAGTGAAACAGCCAGAAGTCGCTGTTGAACGCGCCATACAGTTTCGAACTGTGGATGAGCTCTGCTTTCGGGTTTTCCCCGCCTGCTCCGTAGGCAACGAAAAGCGGCATGAAATGCTCCGCCGTAGGATGGTTTTCCAGCGCGAACGGCGCATCTTCCTGCCAGTTGAGCAGGCTCTGGCGGTCGCCCGCCTTGAGCCTGTCACCGATCCATCCGGTGAAGGCATCGATGGCAGCAGCCGTTTGGGGATCGACACCGCCACCGCGCATCGCGTGAAACATGGCACGCAGATTGTGGGTGATGTGGCCGGAGCCAACAACCAGCATGTTCTCGGCCCGAAACTTCTCCAGCGCCCTGCCCAGCCGGTAGTGGTGACTTGCATCCTCGTTCGGCTGAACCGACACCGGTACAACCGGGACCTCGCCGTCTGGATAGGCGAGAATCAGCGGCGTCCAGATACCGTGATCAAGCCCGCGCTGCGGGTTGAGCGATGCTTCGATGCCTTCGGAAGCAAAAACCCCGCGAACGCGCTCGGCCAGTTCCGGATCGCCTTCCGTGCGATAGCGCATTTCGTAGAGTTCCGGCTGAAAGCCGCCGAAATCGTAAATTGTCGCGGGTTCGGCGGCGGCACCGATTTCCGGCGCAAGCGTCTCGTAATGCGCCGAGGCGATGATGATCGCATCGGGCCTTGGATGTTCCTTGCCGAAGTTGATCAGAAAGTCGCGCACCGGCGATGGCGTGATCGCCACATCGGGTGCGCCATGCGAAATGAAGAGTGACGGTTGCATGTTCTTGCCCTCGAAATTTGTCCGGCCCACAGATAGGACCGACGGCAGGCAAGGAAAAGTTGTGACTGTTGCACACTGTGTTTACGAAACCATGGCTGCACAATGCGTTCACCGGCACATCATTCGGTACCGGCTGGCCGGATTGCCCGGTTCAAAGCGCCTTGAGAAACGCTACCAACTGCCGTTTTTCCTCATCCGTCAGGCTGATTTCCGGCACTTCGGTATGAGGTCCGTGCGGCGTCACGGTTCCGTCGACCTCCGGCAGCGTGGCGAACGGATCGGGCCGCGCCACATAGTGCTCCACCACTTCTTCCAGCGTTTCGATCTGGCCGGCATGCATGTAAGGCGCGCGCCGTGAAACCCCGCGCAGCCCCGGCGTCTTGAACGCACCCTCGAAGACTGCCGGATCCTCCGACATGAAGCGCAGTTCGCGGCATTGCAGCGGTTGGGCATCGCTATAGGGTCCGGCGCAGGAAAACAGGTCCTGTTTCAGGAACAGAACGGCAAAGGCCCGCCCGTAATCGGGCTTTTCGGGATCGCTCAGCGTGACTCCGGTATTGTGGAAGAACTGGTCGGTAAAAAGCGGGCCGCTGTGGCAATTGTCGCAGCGCGCCTTGCCGGCAAAAAGCTTGAACCCCTCAATCTCGTCGCCCGTCAGCCGGTCGGCCTCGGCGGGCTCCTGTCCCGCCAGCCTGGCGGCGAAGAAACGGTCCACCCTGCTTTCTTCCGGTTTGAGTGTGCGCTGGAAGGCTGCAATCGCCTTGCCGGTATTGGCAAAGACGCGGTTGATCGCATCCTGCACCTGTGGCGTCGCCGTGTCCCAGTTCTGCTGCGGGTTGCCTGGCAGAAGCGGCGATGCGAAATACGGCCAGCCGGCGGTGTCCGGCACCGGTCCGAACAGTGCCTCGTATTCCGCCCGGTACCGGGTCACCACCTCGCGCGCCACCATGTCCCGCGTCATGCCGTGCTCGGCAGGCGTCTCCATCGGCTCCAGCGCCTGGCTCCACTGGCTGTCCTTGCGCCCGTCCCAGAAATACCAGTCGCCCCATTGCGCGCCGGCAAGCGGCATGGTGCGCCGAGGGGTCTGGTCGATGCCGAAGGCTCTCGGAATTCCGTCCTGAAACGCCTTGTCCGGTTGATGGCAAATGGCACAGGAAACGGCTGAGTTGGCGCTGAGCCCGGTATCGAAGAACAGCTTTTCACCCAGGGCTGCCGCGCGTGGATCATCGCCATAGCGGTTGGAGGGATCGGGCAGAAGCGGAGGAAGCGAGGAAAGCATGAACTCCTTCGCCCGCTTCATGTCATAGGGCGTCAGCTTGGGCCCGCCACAACCGGACATGGCAAGCCCGCAAAGGGCAAGCAGAAGGCCAAGCGTGGCGGAGCGGCGTTTCACCTCGCGCTACTCCAGCATCCGGTTGAAACTGACCGTATCTTCGCCGGCCTCCGCCCTGATCGTCACATCGAACTTCCAGTGCCCCACCATGGAGAACTTGATGCCGTCGATGAGATAGACACCGGGCTCTGCCTCTCCTGTTGCCGCCGGCACGGTTGGCAGCCCGTGACCATGGGCCGGCATGCCGCCATCGACGACAACCTCGGCGCCGGTTACCGGTTTGCCGGAAGGATCTGTGATTTTCAGATGCCACACGCTGATGGGGCCGGTCGTAGGCTCCCCTTCGCTCGGCATGAAGGAAACGGTGTAAAGCCCATTGTCGCTCGGTTTCTCCGTGCGCATGTCCATACCCGATTGCTGCTGGCCGGAATTTTGTTGATGACCCGGATGCTGTGCCTGCATCGACATCCAGACCAGATATCCGGCAGCAGCCACAAGCACCATACCGGCAAGAATTATGAGATTACGCATGGCATGTCCTTCCCGTTAACCCCTGATTCTGTCCAGGCCCCAAATCAGTTTTGCTGCTTGCGCCGCCGTCCTTCAAGGGCCGCGACGACGCCGCGAAGCGTCTGTATTTCCTGTTCCTGCAACTTCATGTGGACGAAAATGTTGCGAACCGTCTGCGCCATGCGGTCGCGCCTTTCTGCTGGAAAGAAATAGCCCGCATCGTCGAGCGCCTGTTCCACATGCTCCATCAGGCCGACCAGATGCTTTCGATCGGCGATAACCCGCTCGCCCGAACCGAAAGCGTCGAATGCCGGATTGCTGTCCGCCGTCTTCATCCATTCATAGCTCATCAACAGCACGGCCTGGGCAATGTTGAGCGAGGCAAAGGCCGGATTGACCGGAAAGGTGACGATCTCGTCGGCGAGGATGATTTCGTCATTGTTGAGACCCCAGCGCTCGCGGCCATACAGAATGCCCGTCTTTTCACCGGCAAGGAACCGGCGCCTGAGATCGCCTGCCGCCTCTTCCGGCCCCCTCACCGGCTTGACGATGTCGCGGGGCCGCGCCGTCGTCGCCATCACGAAGGAAAGATCGGCAACCGCCTCTTCAAGCGTTGCGTGGACGCTGGCGTTCTCCACCACATGCAGGGCACCGCTGGCCGCCTTGGTGGCGTGTTCGTTGGGCCAGCCGTCACGCGGTGCCACCAGCCGCAGCTCTGCAAGGCCGAAATTTGCCATGGCGCGCGCCACCATGCCGATATTCTGCCCGAGTTGCGGCTCGCACAGGATGACGGCAGGGCCCTCGGCAATCAACGGCTTGTTCTTGAAGTCGGTACCGGACATGGATTTCCTTCGCTGCTGCTGCCTCTCCTGCCACAGCATGCGCCAAAGCGGAAGCCTGCAAGTCCCCGGTAAATGACGCAATACGAAAGCCTGACGCATCTCTCTTTGCAGCACCAGACAGACTTTGCTAAGAGACCATCAACCGTTTCTTTCCGGCGGTCTCCCGCCGTTTCATTCTCACATTGGGGAATTTTCCAACATGGCAAAAATCAAGGTCGCAAACCCGGTCGTCGAACTCGATGGCGACGAGATGACCCGCATCATCTGGCAGTTCATCAAGGACAAGCTGATCCACCCCTATCTCGACATCGACCTTGAATATTACGACCTCGGCATCGAATACCGCGACAAGACCGACGATCAGGTCACCATCGATGCCGCCAATGCCATCAAGAAACACGGCGTCGGCGTCAAATGCGCCACGATCACGCCGGACGAGGCCCGCGTCGAGGAATTCGGCCTCAAGAAGATGTGGAAGTCGCCCAACGGCACGATCCGCAACATTCTGGGCGGCGTCATCTTCCGCGAGCCGATTATCATCCGCAACGTGCCGCGTCTGGTGCCAGGCTGGACCCAGCCGATCATCGTCGGCCGCCATGCTTTCGGCGACCAGTACCGCGCCACCGACTTCCGCTTCCCCGGCAAGGGCAAGCTGACGATCAAGTTCGTCGGCGAGGATGGCGAGACCATCGAGCACGAGGTCTATGACGCGCCGGGCGCCGGCGTTGCCATGGCGATGTACAACCTCGACGAGTCGATCCGCGACTTCGCCCGCGCTTCGATGAACTATGCGCTGGGCCGCAAGGTGCCCTGCTACCTGTCGACCAAGAACACGATCCTGAAAGCCTATGACGGCCGCTTCAAGGATATCTTCCAGGAAGTCTACGAGGCCGAATTCGAGGCGAAGTTCAAGGAAGCCAACATCTGGTACGAACACCGCCTGATCGACGACATGGTGGCCTCCGCGCTGAAATGGTCCGGCGGCTATGTCTGGGCCTGCAAGAACTACGATGGCGACGTGCAGTCCGACACCGTTGCCCAGGGCTTCGGCTCGCTGGGTCTGATGACCTCCGTTCTGATGACGCCTGACGGCAAGACGGTGGAAGCCGAGGCCGCCCACGGCACGGTTACCCGCCACTACCGCCAGCACCAGAAGGGCGAAGCGACCTCGACCAACTCGATTGCCTCGATCTTTGCATGGACACGGGCCTGCCCACCGCGCCAAGCTCGACGACAATCCCGAGCTTGCCAAATTCGCCGACACGCTGGAACAGGTCTGCATCCATACCGTCGAGGACGGCTACATGACCAAGGATCTGGCACTGCTGATCGGCCCCGACCAGCCCTGGCTAGACACCATCGGCTTCCTCGACAAGGTCGACGAATACCTGCAGAAGGCAATGAGCTGATCTGCCAGTTCCAGGTTGAGTTAGGAGAAGCCGGGCGATTGCCCGGCTTTTTGTTTTCTCCCGATTGCTGACGTTTCCCGTCACCCTGCGCTTTGCTAGGATTGAGCCATCCTGGAGAAACGGAACATAACCATGAAGCGCATGCTGGAAATCTGGCGCCATCACAAGATACTGGCTACCGCCTTCGCGGTAATGGCTGTCATCACCCTTGCACTGGGCTTGCGGCTTGCCTTCTTCAGCGTCTACTGGGCAACACACCGTGACTTGCCGGTGGAAGCCTGGATGCCGTTGGGCTACATCGCCAGATCCCACGGCATTCCCGTCGACCGTCTCAAGCAGGTCACGGACGGCAATGTGGGCGACCGGGATCGCCGCGCGGTATCGGAAGTTGCCGGCGAAATGGGCATCACCACCCGGCAACTGATCGAACGGCTGGAAAAGGAGATCGCAGCCTACAAGCAGGAACGCCGCATCGGAGCCGGCTCCTGATGGAGTTTGCCGCCTATCTCAACGACTACGGCCTGCCGCTTGTCTTTGCCGTTGCCTTTCTTTCCTGCCTGGCGGTGCCGATCCCCGCTTCGCTGATCTTCATGGCTGCCGGTACGCTGGCAGCCGGCGGCCAGTTCGGCATCACGGCTCTATGGCTGGCCGGTCTCGCCGGTGCCGTGCTGGGAGACCAGACCGGCTTTTTCGCCGGCAGGCTTCTTTCCGGGCGGGTTCTGGCCTTTTCGCAAAACCACGGAAAACTGGCTGCGGGACTTGGAAAGGCGCGCGATTTCGAGACCCGCTGGGGATCAGCGGCGATTTTCTTCAGCCGTTGGCTGGCAAGCCCGCTTGGACCCTGGATCAACCTTTCCAGCGGGCTGACGCGGGTTTCATGGCCATCCTTCCTGATATGGGATGTCGCCGGCGAAGCGGTCTGGGTAACGCTCTATCTCGCACTTGGCTGGCTGTTTTCAAGTCAGGCACAAATGGTCGCCGACCTGATCGGCAACGCCGTCTGGCTCATCATCGCCTTTGGCCTGACCGTATTGCTTGGCCGCAGCCTGCTGAAGGCCGCCAGGGAACACAGGCACGGCAATCCGCCATCCACCGGTTAGGCCGTCATCGGCCTGTCCCGGTCGTCTTCGCGTTCGAGCCAGTCGGATATCAGCGCGGCCGTATCGATGCCCAACGCCCTCAACCCCTCATTGCCGAAGCGAACATTGGCCTCGATGACATACCAGTGGCCATCGACACAGGCGAGGTCGAAACCGGCGTGATTGATGCCGAGTGCCGTGGCGATGCGCGTTACCAGGGCAAGAGCCGACTCCGGCACGGCGGAGAAATCGTAATCGGCGCCCCGCGCGATGTTGTGGTGAAACCCCTCGCCGCTGCGCCAGTATGCACCGACAACCGCATCGCCGATCCACACCACCCTGAGATCGCGGCCGATCGCCAGATATTCCTGCGCATACAACACGGAAAGCCCCGGCAGCAGATCGAACAGCGCGGCGCGGCCGTCGATCCGGAACACGCCCTGTCCCATCGAACTGCGCGGCTCCTTGACGACCATGGGAAAGCCCAGTTCCTCCACCGCCCGCGCAGCGCTTTCCGCCGTTGCCGGCAGGATCAGCGTTGCCGGCATGTGCTCGGGCGCAGCCAGCCACATGGCACGGGTGAACTGCACCTTGTCCTGGCCGAAGCGGTAGCTGGCGATGCTGGGAAAGATCCGGCAGCCGAGAACATGGACCAGCAGATTGATCTGCCACTCTTCGGGAAAAAGTACCCAGTCCGCCCGGCGCAGCGCGTCATGGGCGGCAAACATGGCTTCGGGTTTTACGGCCTCGACACCGTCTATTCCCAGGGTTCGGAAGACATCGAAGCTGACAAGACGCTGGCTGCGCTTCAAGACACACGCCTCGGACACTTCCCTCAAGGGGAAGCCGGCGCCAATTATGCCGCTTTCGAAATCCTGTCAATCGGCAAATGCCGGCCGCAGAACGAGCTACAGGGCCGGTGCAGGACGTAGATCTGGGCCGGGTCGTCAGCCGGCAAGCGCAGCGCGCACGGCAGCCAGGGCTTCGTCGGCCTTTGCGCCATCGGGACCGCCGGCCTGTGCCATGTCGGGCCTGCCGCCGCCACCCTTGCCGCCCACGGCGGAAGACGCCTCGCGCACCAGATCGACCGCGCTTACCCTGCCGGCAAGATCGTCGGTGACACCGACCACAACGGCTGCCTTGCCATCCTCGGTGCGACTGACCATGGCCACGACGCCGGAACCGATGCGCGCCTTTGCCTCGTCCACCAGCCCCTTCAGGTCTTTCGCCGGGATGCCGTCGAGCACCTGGCCCTGGAAGGAAACTCCACCGATTTCCTCGACTTCGGCTGCAGTTGCGCCGCCTCCGCCGCCAAGCGCCAGTTTCTTCTTCGCCTCGGCAAGCTCGCGCTCGAGCCGCTTGCGCTCTTCCACCAGCGCGCCGACCCGCGCCACCGCATCCTGCGGCGGCACTTTCAGCAGGTCTGCAATGTCATGGACGCGCGCTTCCTGTTCTTCCAGATAGGACAGCGCATCGCCGCCGGTCAGCGCCTCGATGCGGCGCACGCCGGAAGCAACCGCGCTTTCGCCCAGCAGCTTGATGACGCCGATCTCGCCGGTATTGGCAACATGGGTGCCGCCGCACAGTTCCAGCGAATAGGTCTTGCCGGCCTTGGGGCCGCGCTTTGCCGTTCCCATGGAGACGACACGCACCTCGTCACCGTATTTTTCGCCGAACAGCGCCATGGCGCCAGCCTCGATCGCATCGTCGACGGCCATCAGCCGCGTTGAAACGGGTGCGGACTGCTGCACGATCTCGTTGGCGATTTCCTCGACCTCGGCCAGTTCCGCCGCGTCGATCGCCTTGGGATGGGAAAAGTCGAAACGCAGCCGGTTGGGGGCGACCAGCGATCCCTTCTGCGCCACATGCTCGCCCAGCACGTTGCGCAGCGCCTCATGCACCAGATGCGTCGCCGAATGGTGCCGGCGTAGCCCGGAGCGCGCACCATGATCGACTTCGAGCTCGACCGCCATGCCCGGCGTCAGTTCACCCTCGCCAACCCTGCCATAATGGACGTACAGCCCCTCGCCGCGCTTCCTGGTGTCTGTAACCTCGATGCGCCCACCCTCGAAGCGGATTTCACCCCGGTCGCCCTGCTGGCCGCCCGATTCACCATAAAACGGCGTCTGGTTGACGATGACGGCGACCGCATCGCCCGCTTTCGCCTGATTGGCCAGCTTGCCGTCGATGACAATCGCCTGGACAACGCCTTCGGCCTGTTCGGTTTCATAACCGAGAAATTCCGTCGCGCCGTGCTGCTCCTTCAGTTCGAACCACACCCGCTCGTCGGCAGCCTCTCCCGATCCCGCCCAGGAAGCGCGCGCCTCCGCCTTCTGGCGCTCCATGGCGGCGTTGAAACCGTCGGTATCAACACCGATGCCGCGCCGGCGCAGGGCATCCTGCGTCAGGTCGAGCGGAAAACCATAGGTGTCGTAGAGCTTGAAGGCGGTCTCGCCGTCGAGCCGGTCGCCTTCGCTCATGCTGTCCGTTGCCTCGCCGAGCAGGGTAAGCCCGCGATCGAGCGTGCGGCGGAAGCGGGTCTCTTCCAGTTCCAGCGTCTCGGAAATCAGTTTCCCGGCCCGCACCAGTTCGGGATAGGCACCGCCCATTTCACCGACGAGTGCCGGCACCAGGCGATACATCAGCGGGTCCTTTGCACCGAGAAGTCTGGCATGGCGCATGGCACGCCGCATGATGCGGCGCAGCACGTAGCCCCTGCCCTCGTTGGACGGCAGAACGCCGTCTGCAATCAGGAAGGCCGAGGCCCGCAGATGGTCGGCGATCACCCGGTGGCTCGGTACCTTGTCGCCTTCGGCGGCAACACTGGTAGCCTCGACGCTTGCCGCAATCAGGGTTCTGAACAGGTCGATGTCGTAATTGTCATGCACGCCCTGCATGACGGCGGCGATGCGCTCAAGCCCCATGCCGGTATCGATCGACGGCTTGGGCAGGTCGATGCGTTCATCGGGGGTTACCTGCTCGAACTGCATGAAGACCAGGTTCCAGATCTCGATGAAGCGGTCGCCGTCCTCGTCCGGGCTTCCCGGCGGGCCGCCGGGAATGTGGTCGCCGTGGTCGTAGAAGATTTCCGAGCATGGGCCGCAGGGGCCGGTATCGCCCATCGCCCAGAAATTGTCATGGGTGGCGATGCGGATGATCCGCTGCTCAGGCAGGCCGGCGATCTTCTTCCACAGGTCGAAGGCCTGATCGTCCGTATGATAGACGGTGACCATCAGCCGGTCCTGATCAAGGCCGAACTCCTTCGTCAGCAATTCCCAGGCATGCGAGATCGCCTCTTCCTTGAAGTAGTCGCCGAAGGAGAAATTGCCGAGCATCTCGAAGAAGGTGTGGTGGCGCGCGGTGTAGCCGACATTGTCGAGATCGTTGTGCTTGCCGCCGGCGCGCACGCAGCGCTGCGCCGTGGTCGCGCGGCTGTAAGGTCTCTTTTCCAGCCCGGTGAAAACATTCTTGAACTGCACCATGCCCGAATTGGTGAACATCAGCGTCGGGTCGTTGCGCGGCACGAGCGGACTCGAGGCGACGACCTCATGGCCCTTGCCCTTGAAGAAATCGAGAAAGCCCGAACGGATTTCGTTGACGCCACGCATGGAAATTATCACCGGATCGATACTGTGGTTGTTGCCGGAAACAGGCCGTGCACCACCTTGCCGTGGCAGCGCGGCCGCATCTTTTCCGCAGGGATCAGGGCCCTGCCGTAGATGGCGTCACACTGCCCCGCTTACAAGCCGCGCCGGTTGTTCCGGGACATGTGGGGCGCTTTTAGACGAGGCTGGAAAAACTGTCCACTGCTGGGTCGATTTCGACGGGATCGGCAAGATCGAAATATGTATGGCCGATCGGCCAATTGGCACCCTGCTCCCGCCTGCCGGCCGACTGCCCGGTAAACGCAATGGCGAACTGGCTTGAAACGCCCGGTGCCACGTCATTGCGGCATGCCGCTTCAACGAAAAACGCGGCGGAAGACCGCCGCGTTGCATTTTGAGGATGGCAGCGCAAGCAAAGCAGCCCTGCTGGCGACCAGCGAGCACGAGGAGCGCATATCCGGCGGATGCCCCTGGCCCTACCCGGTTTAAGCCGGCCGGGCCTGTAGAAATCCGCGGCCAGCCCTCTCCTCAGCCTTCGGCTGCCTCGTCGCCGATCCCCTCATCGAAATCCCCATTGTCTGGGTTCCCATTGTCGGGGCTCCTATTATCCGGCGAACCGGCAGTGCCGTCCTCATCCTCGCCCTCCAGCAGGGAACCGGCGATCAGCCCGGCATTCTGGCGAAGGGCCAGTTCGATCTCGTCGGCAACCGCCGGATTGTCCTTCAGGAACTGCTTGGCGTTTTCACGCCCCTGGCCGAGGCGCTCGGAATTGTAGGAGAACCAGGCACCCGACTTTTCCACGATCCCCGACTTGACGCCAAGGTCGATCAGTTCGCCGGTCTTCGACACGCCCTCGCCATACATGATGTCGAACTCGACCTGCTTGAAGGGCGGCGCCAGCTTGTTCTTGACCACCTTGACGCGGGTCTGGTTGCCGACCACCTCGTCGCGGTCCTTGACCGCGCCGATGCGGCGGATGTCGAG
>JAMLIH010000010.1 GCA_023954255.1 Phyllobacteriaceae bacterium
ATCTTGATCCTCACTCTAAAATTATGGATCTGAAACAACAGGTTAACAAGCCTTTTAACTCTCAAAACCCTTGAAACACCATGTCCAGTGCGTTGGTGATTTCGTCGAAACGGTCAGCGAGGTTGGCGACCGGCTTTCCTAGTACCGACATGGGAACAGCGGCGAGATACTGGGTTGCCATCACATGAGACTCGCCGTTGATGGAAAAGACCGGGTTGAGGCGGTCTGCCGGTGCTGGTGCCTGCGCCAGTGGCAACACGGGCACAACCACCCTCGTGTTCAACCCGTCCAGCAGGTCCGCCTGAACGTCGATGACGTAGCCTTTGCCGCCCGGTGCCGGGTAGACATCGTACTTTGCCATCAGAACTGCCGGAAACGTTCAAGCGGCAGGCCGTTTTCATCAACCCACTGGTTGGCGCTTGAAACTGCTGCGGCATTGTCCCGCTTCCATGCCTCTTCCTTTGCCGCAGTCACTGCCTTGCGCAGGCCCGCTTCTGCGGCCTGAGACAGGTTTACGTTCATGGAGCGGGCCTGTGCCAGCAGTTCAGAGTCCAGCGTCAGATTGGTTGGCTTTTTTGTCGCGGGCTGTGGCATGATGAGTTCCATCAAATGACGTATTGTTGAGTCTTGACGATATATGCGCATATATCATGCGCATGGTTATGTGTGCAAATCTGACCGGGCAGTTATGACCAATCTCCTCATCACCGGCGCGTCGCGCGGCATCGGTTTCGAACTGGCGCAGCAGGCGCTGACCATGGGCTGGCGGGTGTTCGGCTCGGTCAGAAGCCGGGAGGACGCGTTCCGGGTACTGGGCGAACTCGGGCTTTCGGAGAGCGGCCGGGATTTGCGGATGGCCGAAGAGGGCCTGCCGGGGTTCACGCCGCTGATCTTCGACGTGACCGATCATGCCGCCGTGCGCGCGGCGGCAGAAGGGCTCGATGTGTCCATCGATATCCTGATCAACAATGCCGGCATCATCGGGCGGAAGCCGCAATCGACGCTGGAGATGGATTTTGACGGTTTTGCAGAAACGCTTGCCGTCAACACGCTGGCGCCGCTGGCGGTCGTCCAGGCCTTTCTGCCCCATCTGAAGCGTTCCCGCAGCCCGCGTATCGTCAACATTTCGTCCCGGATGGGTTCGATGAGCCATCAGGCCTCCGACCGTATCGCCTATCGTGCCTCCAAGGCGGCGGTGAACAAGATAAGCCAGGGGCTGGCGACCGATCTGCGGGCAGAGGGCATCGCCGTCATCGCCATGCATCCGGGCTGGGTACAGACCGACATGGGCGGGGCGGGTGCGGACATCTCGCCGGAGGAAAGTGCCGCCGGCATTCTGGCGGTCGCCGACAATCTGTCCCTTGCCCAGACCGGCAGCTTCATAAACTACGACGGTTCGCTGCTGCCCTGGTAAAGCGCCCGCATAAGCGCTTTTGGTGCCGGTTTTCGCCAGTTCAAACGGGCGTTTTGCCCCTCCCGGCAGGGAAATTACAGCTGAATTTCCCGCTCCTGCATTCCTTGCGCGAAGCTTGCAGTGCCGCAACCAGGTGCGAAATTGCGGCACTTATCCCCAAAGTTGAGTCTTTTGGGCAACAGTTGTGTCCATTACAGCAAAATCGGCACTGCAATAGGTAAGATTTCGTATCCAAAATCTTACCTAACCCCCTCGAATCATTTAACGTTTCGTCAAGCAAGGGGGTACAATGCGGCGGATTCTGCCGAGTTGTAGACGTCGAATCGTGTCCTCTCATGTTAGGAGAGCCGGTTCGAGAGCGTTGGCTGGTGCCTTGGCGCTGGCCCGTTTGCTGTTTGCTGTTCTGGCCGAGAGCCGGCGAATCCCCCCCCTGCTGATGATACTGGCCTGCCATGCGTGGCTGGCGACAGCCGCTCATGCCGGCGATTTCACCATGAATCTGGGAACCAATCCCAACTGGCCGGCCAACAGCACCGGGCCGGTCAACTTCACGATGACCGACCAGTACGGCTTCCGGCTGAACGGCACGGCGAGCATTGCGCGTATCGGTGGTTCGGCGGTTTCGGGTTTCCCGGATGAAACCAATGCTTTCGGAACATCCACCAGCATCGGCGTCGCGTGGGATGCGGCTTCCGGCTCCAGCGGTGTCGGCGAGTCCACCAACACGGCAACGCTTTCCTTCAGTTCCGGCGGCAGTCCGTTTACCGTAAACGCGCTCTCCTTCATCGTCAGCGACATCGATCCGACCGACAACAACGATCCCGCCGACAGGTGCGATTTCGTCACCCTGACGGGCAATGCCGGCAATCCGACACTGTCCTACGTTTCGGGCAATGCCTCTGCCCGCTCGGTCCGGATCGGTCCTGCAACCGGTTCGGGCTCCACCGGCGCGCTGGCCGCCAACCAGGCCCAGTGTATCTACAATATCGGCACCACCGCCTCGAACACATCGAACGCCGATGACAACGGATCGATACTGGCGGTCTGGCCGTCAGGCACGTCCACGGCCACGGTGCGCTATGATGAATCGATCGAGAACGTCTACGGCGTGACGAACCGGGATGCGGCTGGCCGCGGCATCGGTATCTGGGCTGCAACCGCCATTGTCGTCGACCAGTCCATCTCGCTCAGCAAGAGCGCTGGCACCAGCACCTTCACCGGATCGGGCCAGACGATCACCTACACCTATGTGGTGACCAATACCGGCCGCCTGCCGATCAATACCTCGCAGGATATCGTCATCAACGACGACAAGATCGGCCAGTTCACCTGCGGCACGATTTCCTCGGATGTTCCGGTCGGGGGGACGATCAGTTGTACGGCAAACTACACGACGACCGCAGGCGACGTCTCGGCTGCCTTCGTCACCAACAACGCCGTGGCTGGCGTGGGCACGCCGGGCCAGTCGTTCGCTACACGACTGCAGTCGAACAGCGACAGCGAAACGGTCACCTATTCGCCTCCGGCGGTCAACCTGACCTGCCCGGTGGGCTCGACGGCAACCGGCTCGGGCTATGCATCGGGCGGTTCGGGCAATTTTCTAGAGGAGGTGTTCTGGTTCGACTGGAATTGCGGCGGCACTACCGATTTCGGTGCCGGCTCGACGGTCACGAAAACCTGGTCGCTGCCCAATGGCACATCGGTTACGGCAACGCTCACCGGCATCACCCAGTCGATCTCCACCTATTCCTCGGGCGGCTATGTCGGCGACGTGTTCCCGTCGGTCTACTCCGGGGTCAATCCGGTCGGTCTGATAAACACCTACAACGCGCAGGACCCGTCCTACACGATCACGTTTGCAGCCACACACAACGGCACCCCGGTTTCGCTCGACTTCGTGGCTGCGGATGTCGAGGAAACGAGCGCCGGCGAGAGCCTCGCCATATCCACCAGTGCCGGTTCGTTCGAACTCATCGAGCAGGTTGGCAGTCTTTCGGTTTCCGGGGCGGGGACAGGATCGGTTTCGATTACCGGCGCCGGCGGTACCGCGCTGGTAAGTTCCTACGGCAGTCCAACATTCAACGTTTCGCTGACAGCGGGCGGCAAGCAGGCGTTTGGCTACGGGGTGCGCCTCAAGCGCGATTTCTCCGATGCGCCGACGGCAGGCTATGGCGGTGGCGACCACCGGCGCATTGGCAACTGGCTGATCGGCGCTGCGGCAACGACCGAGGCCGCGGATTACAACGATCCCAACGCTGCAGGCGACGCCGATGACGGCGTTTCGATCCCCGCCATGGTGCAGGGCATGCCGGCAACCATTCCGGTCACGGTATCGGGCTCGGGCGGTATTCTACAGGCCTGGATCGACTGGAATGGGGATAATTCCTTTGGCGGAGCCGGTGAGCAGATCGCTGCAGATGTCCAGGATGGCGGCGCCGGTGACAATGACGGAACCGTCAACGGGACGATCGAGCTTGCGGTAACGGTGCCGCCAACAGCGGTCATCACGCAGACCTTTGCCCGGTTCCGGTGGTCCACGTCTTCGGGCCTGGCTTCCAGCGGATCGGCCGGAGATGGCGAGATCGAGGATTACGCGCTCACCGTGACCGCCGGAAACCCGTCGCTGACGGTAACAAAGTCCGCCAGCGACACGGTCAACGTCTCGGTGGGCCAGGTCATCACCTACACCTACACGATTACCAACACCGGCAATCAGACCATATCCGCGATCAAGCTTTCCGACAGCCATGACGGCAGTGGCCCGGCGCCTGCGCCGGATCCCGACACTGCCACCCTTACCGACAACGCACCAACAGGGGATTCCAACAACGATACCACCGGCGACGGTGAATGGGATGCACTCGCCCCGGGCGACGTGCTGACCGTCACCGGCACCTACACCGTAACCCAGACAGACATGGATACACTGCAATGACCCAAATCAGAAAACACAGCTCAACAACCCGCAACGGCATCCTCGGCGCGACGCAAAACGGTGCGCGCAGTACCGCCTTCCATGCGGGAGACCGCGCCGCGCCATCGGAAGATTTTTCCAGAACGATCCGAAGTTACTGCATGCGGGTGGTTTCGCCGCCATTCGGTTTCCTGGCTGCGGTCCGACGAAGGGGACTGCAGCCCGTGCTTGGGGGGGCACTTTTCAAGGCGCCAGGCACAACCAGGAATTTCAATCCAGGAAACGGAACAATGTCAAAGAAACCTGACAACACCATCATCAAACCGCCGGCTGCCAGACAACTGGCAGCTTGTCTGGCGATCTTCACGCTGGCCCTGCCGGCGGCAGTGACACCGGCATACGCGGTCATCTCGAATACGGTCACCGTAATGGGTACCGCGCCGGGTGGGACTCCGGATGCGGTGACCGATCAGGCAACGGAGAATGTCGACGTTGACGACGCGGCACCAGTGCTGGCCGTTACCAAGGTGGCGACCATCGGTGGCTCTCCGGTTGACGGCACCACAGACGATGCCGCAGCCGGGACCGTCATCACCTACACCTATACGGTCACCAACACCGGCAATGTCGGTGTGACCAATGTCTCGCTCAGTGATGATCACGGTACCGATGCGGATGGCTCGTTGACGACCATCACGCTGGGGTCGCTGACGGCTGATGGCGTCGGGGAACCTTCGGCCGATGACAGCCTGGACAATGACTGGGATTATCTGGCGCCCGGCGACCAGGTTTCCTGGACGGCGGGCTATACCGTTACCCAGGTCGACATCAACACCCAGAGCGCCAATGGCGATGGCACCCTCAACAACACGGTAACGGCCTCCGGCGGATATGAAGACTCCGACGGCAATGCGGCTACCGTGCAGGGCACTGCGTCCGAGGCCGTCGATCTCGAGAATGTCAATGCGTCGCTGGTAATGGCCAAGGCCGCTACGGTCGGGGGCTCGCCGGTTGACGGCTCGACCGACGATGTAGCTGTAGGGACCACCATCACCTACACCTACACGATTACCAACAACGGTAACGTGCCGATCTCCGACATCACGCTCAACGACGTGTTCAACGGCTCGGGGGCGTTCACTCAGCCTAACCCGGATGTCAGCGTCGCATCGCTTACCAACAATTCGGGCGGCGGTTCCTCGGACGCGCCGGGTGACAGCACCTGGGATGTTCTGGCGCCGCTCGACGTACTGACGATCGTCACCACCTATGTGGTGACGCAGTCTGACGTCGATAACCTGCAGTAAGCGCAGCCTGAACTGAAACGAAGGTGAGGGCGGCGTGACGCATCGCTGGCAGCGACAAGGGAGAACGGGCATGGCCCGCTGGAGACGCAGATCTCCGGCGACGCTGATGCTTGCCATTCTCCTGTCGCTTGCCCAGGTGCAGTTCGCCCTTGCCGCAATCGTGAATACCGTCACGGTGACCGGACAGTTCGGTGGCAGCCCGATTACCGCATCGGATTCTGCAAGTGTCGATGTCGAGGATGCCGTACCCGGCTGGAACGTGGTCAAGACCGGCATCCTCAATGACGATGACGGGACGCCCGGCATCTCTGCGGGGGATACCGTCAGCTATGAAATCACGGCGGAGAATACCGGCAATGTGACACTAACCGGCGTCTCCGCCAGCGATCCGTTCGTCGCGCTGACTTTCGATGCCGCCAGCGATCCCAATTCGAACGGGACGCTGGATGTCGGTGAGACCTGGCGCTGGACCGGCAGTTACACCCTTCAGCAGGGCGATCTCGATACGGCGGGCGGCGGCGACAACGACCTCGACAACACGGCCACGGTTTCGAGCGATCAGCTTCCCGACGCCATTGTCAGCGAGGAAGTGCCGATTGTAGCGACTGCGGAACTGACCATCGTCAAGGCAGGCACGCTCAACGACGATGACGGGACGGCGGGTCAGTCCGCCGGCGATACCGTGGACTACACGGTAACGGTGCAGAATACCGGCAACATCACCGTCAGCGGCGTGGCAGTTGCCGACCCGCTGGTGACGCTTGCCTTCGACGGCAACGATGCCGGCAGCGACGGGATCATCACCCCCGGCGAAACCTGGACCTATACCGGCAGCTATGTGCTGACCCAGGCCGACCTCGACAGCAATGGCGGCGGAGACGGCAATCTCGACAACACGGTTACCGTTTCGAGCGCTGAACTTGCCGATCAGACGGCGAGCCATTCGATCCCGCTTGCTCCGGCTCCCGGTATCTCAATTGCCAAAAGCGCCGACATCACCGGCGTTTCCGCCCCGGGCGATGATGTGGTCTACACGATCACGGCGACCAATACCGGCAATGTCACCCTTTCCAATGTGGTGGTGACCGATACGGTGACCACGCCGAACACGATCACCTGCGCCACACTCGCGCCGCAGGCGGCTTGCGTGCTGACCGGCAACTACACCGTGACCGCAGCCGACTACATCAATGGCGGCGTGACCAACACCGCCGATGTCACGAGCGAAGAAGGCGAGAACGACAGCACCACCATCACCACGCCGCTGACGGCTTCACCCGGACTGACCGTTTCCAAGGCTGTTGCTCCGGCAAGCGTTTCGGCGGCGGGTGCAGCACTCGCCTACACGGTGACGATCGAGAACACGGGCAACGTGCCGCTGACCGGCGTCGATGTCTCCGATCCGATGATCGCGCTGGACTGCGGCAGCGGCAGCGCAACGATTGCCACGCTTGCCGTCGGTGCCACCCAAACCTGTACGGCCAGCTACACAGTGACCCAGGCCGACATGGATGGATCGAGCACGCTGAGCAACACGGTTACGGTAACCGACGACGGCACCTATTCGATCAACGAGACGGCCAGCGCCAATGTGGCGGTGGTGCAGACGCCAGGCATGACGGTGAGCAAGTCGGGCACGCTCAACGACGACGATGGCGTTGCCGGTGTCAGCGCAGGCGATACCATCGCCTATACCGTGTCGGTCGAGAACACCGGCAATGTTTCGCTGACCGGCGTGACGCCGGCAGACCCGCTGGTTACACTGTCGCTCGACAGTGGCGATACCGACAGCGACAGTGAACTCGATCCCGGCGAGACCTGGCTGTTCACCGGCGCCTATCCGCTGACCCAGGCAGACATCGACAGCGATGGCGGCGGGGATGGCAACATCGAAAACACGGTGACGGTTTCAAGCGACCAGACACCGGACGGAAATGCCAACAGCGATGTGCCGCTCAACATCAACCCGGCGATGGAAGTTGCCAAGACGGCGGTGCTCAACGACGATGACGGCAATCCCGGCCTGACGGCAGGCGATACCATCGACTATACGGTGACCGTCACCAATACCGGCAATATCCGGCTTACCAATGTCGCGGTCAGCGATCCCTATGTGACGCTTGCGCTGCAATCGGGCGATACGAACAGCGATAACCGGCTGGATGTCGGCGAGATCTGGACCTATGGCGGCACCACCATCGTCACCCAGAGCGATCTCGACACGCTGGGCGGCGGCGATGGCGATATCGACAATACGGCGACGGTTACCTCCGACCAGCTGCCGCCGCAAACGGCCGATCACGAACTGCCAATTGCGCCGGTTTCCGCGCTCGAAATCAAGAAGACGGCAACGGTGCCGGTTCAGCAGTTCCCCACCGTCTTCAGCTACGATTACCAGCTTACGGTGCGCAACACCGGCGCGGTGACCCAGACCGGCATCCGCATTTCCGACGATGTTGCGGCAGCGGTTGCGCCCGCCGTGCTGATCGGCACCCCATCGGCGGTGGTGAGCGGTTTTGCCGGCAGCGGCGGGATCAATGGCGGCTATGACGGCTCTTCCGACACCCAGTTGCTGGTCGGCGATGTCCAGCTAGCACCGGGGGACATCGCGCTCGTCACCATTTCCGTTACCATCGATACAGGCGCCCGGTCGATCTCCGGCCTCAATACCGCCTTCACCACCTCCGGCCAGATTTCCGTTCCGGTCGCTTCGGACGACCCGACACAGACGCCGGGCGATCCTTCCGACACCAATCCCACCCCTGACAGCGTTCCCGATAGCGACGGGGATGGCGGGATTGATGGTGACGAGGATGACACGGCCGACCGCGACGGGGATGGCGATGCCAACGAGGTCGACTACGATCCGACCGGCTATTTCTACTGCCAGGCGGACGGGCGCATTCTCTCCGGCGGCCTCATCACGGTTGAAAACCTCACTGCAGGCGGCAGCCAGACCGGGCTTGGCGCCAGCAACGGCATCGTCATCCTCCGTGATGGCAGCGACGGCAGCTACCAGTTCCATGCGACGCAGCCCGGCACCTATCAGCTGAGCTACACGCTGCCACCCGATGGCATCGCCAGCACCGACCGCCTGTCTGCCGGCACGACCGATCTGACCAGCTATCTGCCCGACAACCCGGCAGTGCTGGGATCGGGAGAGTTCGGATCGACGGGATATCTTGCCGATTTCACAGCGCCGGCGAACCCCTTCTACACGCGGTTCGAGATCGAGGCCGGTGATCCGGCGGTGTTCAACAACAACATCCCGCTGCAATACTGCGGCTCGCCCACCATCGACGCGGCAAAGAGTGTTTCGGCAGGACCGGATGTGCAGCCCGACCTGTCGTCCAACGTCCAGTACCGTCTGACGCTGACTGCCGATGGCGACGAGCCGGTCAACAATGTGCAGATGGTGGACGATCTGGCCGCCGTCTTCGGCGCGGCCAACTTCACGGTAACCGGCGCGGTTATCGACAGCGCACCTGCCGGATTTGGCGCTTCCATCGACCCGTTCTATGACGGCTCCGCCAATACCGCGCTGCTGACGGCCGGCGGTTCGCTGCAGCCCAGCGAGAGCGTGAGCGTGCTGCTTGATGTCAATGTCGCCGCAGCAAGCGGCATCTATGACAACACGCTGGTGGTGAGTGGCACTTCGCCGCTCGACGGCACGCCGGTTGCGCCAAGCAGCGACAATGCACAGGTCACGATCACTTCGCCCGCCGGACAGTTGACGGTGGAGAAGACTGCCGTGCCCGGAAGAGCACCGCTTGGTGCGCCGGTCGCCTACACGATCACGGTGCGCAATGGCGGCGCCATCCCGGCAACCGGCATCGATGTTGTCGACCTGATGCCCAATGGCATGAGCTATGTGCCTGACAGCGCGCGGATAGACGGGGTGGCGGGCGAACCGGAGCAGGGCGATGCGCCGGGCTACAGCAATTCTTCCGGTCGTGCCCTGATCTGGCGCGGCGTCGATATTCCGGCGGGCGACTCGGTGACGATCACCCTGACCATGGCGATCAATGCCTCGGCCTCGGCGCAGGAGTTCGAGAACCTCGCCTATGGCTATTCCCCGGTTTCAGGCGGCATCGTTACCAATATCGCCAGGGCCAAGGTGCTGCTGGAGATCGAGCACGTCTTCCAGTGTTCGGATATCATCGGCCGGGTATTCGACGACAAGGACAAGGACGGTTATTTCGATGATGGCGAGCCGGGCCTGCCGGGCGTGCGGCTGGCCACCCCGAACGGTTTGCTGATCGTCACCGACAAGTTCGGCCGCTATTCGATCGCCTGCGGTGCAATACCGGACAAGGACATCGGTTCGAATTTCCTGCTCAAGCTGGATACCCCAACGCTTCCAACGGGTTACAGGGTTACCAGCGAGAATCCGCGGGTTGTTCGCCTGACCCAGGGCAAGCTTACCAAACTCAATTTCGCGGCTGCCAATCTTCGGGTGATCCGGCTGGAGGTCAGCGATGCCTCCTTTGCCGAGGGCAGCGAGCGGCCAATGCCGGCAACCGTACGCTCGCTGGGCAGCCTGTTGCCGCTGGCAGAGGAAGAACCTTCGCTGCTGCGCATCGTCTACGACTCACCTGGCGCGGGGCGGGATCTGGTGCATCGCAGGCTCGAAGGGCTTCAGTCGCTGATCAATGGCGCCTGGGCAGCAAAACAGCGCCGTTATCCACTTTCGGTTGAAACCCGCATCGTCAACTAGGCCTGTGCGGGGTTGAGGAAGGTTACCTCGGGCAGTGCCTGCGCGGGCTTTGCCGTTTGCTGTGCGCCACCGTGTCGCAGCGGCCTCCGGGCGCCGGTGTAAACCTGACGTTAACCATAAAAATTGACGAAAAATCAGAGGGTTATTAATCGGATGTTAACCATAAATGCCGTTTCTTTACGCTTGGTTAAGGATGCGGCGAATCATGTCGAGATTGAGTGCATCGAGAAGGGTTCAGTGGCCTGCAACCGCCCTGAAAGCGGCGGTTTGCGGCCCGGTCTTCTATTGCCTTCTGACAACTGCCGCTCATGCAACCTGTAATACAAGCTTCGATTGCAATGACGATCTCTCAGCACTGCTGGCCGCCGAGGAAGCGGTTTTGCAGCAAAACGGCAATGCGCTTCGTGATGCCGGGCTTGAAGCAGGCGTTTCCATCAGCGTCGATGGTGAGACCATTGTCGGAACGCCGAGCCGCGACGATGCCAACCGGCGAACCGATGTCGATCTCGAGGCTGTCGATATTCAGGTAAAGTTCGACGGTCTCGGCGTCGAGCGCAGCCTGTCGGTTTCCACGGCCGAGGAAGCGCGCATCCACACGCCCGATGCGCTGATCGAGTTTGCCGGCTACTGGAACTATCCCGACTGGATCGACCGGGCGGAGGTGCGCATTTATCCGGCTCCGGGATTGCGGCGCACCAGCGGCGATGCAGGGCCGGTGGCCGTGGTTCCGATGAGCGGCGACGGCATCGCGTCGTGGCTGCCGGGCCCGGGCGCGAAGGGCGACCATTTCTACGTGCTGCGGGTCTATGACGGACAGGGCAGGTTCGACGAGACCGAAGCCCTGCCGCTGGTCATCAGCGACGATCCGCTGCGTCTGCCTGCGGTCATCCTGCGCGGCGACCAGACGGGACGCGGCATTACCGAGGAACGGCCGGCCTCACCGCTGCCGGCGCATGGCATCAACCAGCTGGCGCGCGCCGGCATTCCCGTCCATGGCGGCGTGGTGACGGTGTACGGCAAGCATCTGCCTGCCGGGCTCGCGGTGCGTGTCATGGGCCGGGAAGTGCCGGTCACAGGCCAGAACGATTTCGTCGTGCAGCGCATCCTGCCGACGGGTGAGCATGTGGTCGATGTTTCGGTCCATGAACAGGGCAGCGGACGCAGCGTCGAGTTCGAGCGCGATATCAACATTCCCGACAGCGAGTGGTTCTATGTCGGGCTTGCCGATCTGACGGTGGGCCGGCGCACAGGCCATGACAGCGCATTGCTGGCACCGGCAAAACCCGGCGAATACGACCCCGTCTACCGCAAGGGGCGGCTTGCCTTCTACCTAAAGGGCAAGGTGCAGGGCCGCTATATCATCACGGCGGCACTCGATACCGACGAGGAAGACCTCGATACGCTGTTTTCCAACATGGACAAGAAGGATCCGCGCCAGCTCCTGCGGCGGCTCGATCCCGACGACTATTACCCGGTCTATGGCGACGACTCGCTGATCAAGGAGGATGCACCGACCTCCGGCAAGTTCTATGTGCGGGTCGATCGCGGCCGCAGCCATGTGATGTGGGGCAATTTCAAGACCCGTGTCGAGGGCATCGAACTGGCCCGTTACGAGCGCGGACTTTACGGCGCGAAGGCAAATCTCGAAACGGAAACCGCCACCGTCTATGGCGATCCGGTTGCCCGGCTGCAGGCGTTTGCCGCGCAGCCCGGCACGCTGCCCCAGCGCGATCAGTTCAAAGGCACCGGCGGTTCGGTCTATTTCCTCAAGCGTTCCGACATCAATCAGGGTTCGGAGCAGATTACCATCGAGGTTCGCGATGCTGGCACCGGGCTGGTGGTCGACCGCAAGCTGCTGCGCGAGGGCGAGGGCTATACCATCGACTATGTGCAGGGCGTGCTGATCCTCGCCGAGCCGCTGGCCTCGACGACGACTGGCGCATCGGCGGTACTGCCGTCGAGCCTGGCAACCTATGAGCAGTTCGTCGTTGCCACCTACGAATATACGCCGACCTTCGACGAGGTGGACGGCTACAGCTATGGCGGGCGGGCGGAAGCCTGGCTGATGGATGCCTGGCGCTTCGGCGTCACCGGCTTTCAGGAGAATACCGGCTCCGCCGATCAGACGCTGATTGCGGCGGATGCAACCTGGCGCCTCAGCGAAAAAAGCTACTTCCAGCTCGAATGGGCGCAGTCGCAAGGCGATACCTTCGCCGTCGTCAGTTCCACCGATGGCGGCTTCATCTTCAATCCGGTTTCGGGCGACGGCGCGGGCGGCACGGCACAGGCCTGGCGCGCGGGCATGCATCTCGATCTCGGCGAATTGACGCTGGGTGGCATGGAGGGCAGCATCGGCGCGGTCTATGAGGAGCGCGACAAGGGCTTCAACGCGCCAGGCCGCTATACGCTTGCCGACGAGCGCATCATCGATGCCCACATAGAGCTGCGACCGAGCGAAGCGCTGACACTGACGGCAAGGCTCGATCAGGTCGAGCGCTCAGACGGGGTCATGCGGCGCGATGCCAGCGCCGAAGCCAAGGTCCGCCTCAACGAGCGCGTCAGCGTGCAGGGCGGCGTGTTGCATTCCGACAGCGAAAGTACTGCCGAACTTTATGATGGCGTGGGTCAGCGCACCGATGTCGGCGGGCGCGTCACCTGGCATGGCGATGGCGAGGACGAGTTCTACGTTTTCGGCCAGGCGACGGTGGCGCGGGATTCGACCCGCGAGCGCAATGACCGCGCCGGGATCGGTTTCGAAACCGACCTCTCCCAGAACCTTCGCGCCGAAGCACAAATCTCCTATGGCACCAGTGGCCTGGGTCTGCTCGGAGCGCTGACCTGGGAACCCACCTCGGGCGACAAATATTATGTCGGCTACCGGCTGGTGCCCGATTCCATCGGTGGCGATCTCGTCAGCTACGATCCGTTCGGCCGCGACAACGGCACGCTTGTTACCGGCATCCGCCGCCAGATTTCCGAAAGCATGACGGCCTGGAGCGAACACAATTTCGATCTGATGGGCACAAGCCAGGGACTGGTGCAGGCCTATGGGGTCGAGTTCCGGCCGGATGCCTTCTGGACGCTGGGTAGCGGCGTCGAGATCGGCACGGTACGGGACGATGCGAGCGGCGATTTCGAGCGTATTGCGCCATCTGCCACAGTCAACTTCAAGGATGAGGGAAAGAGCCTCGGTGCCCGGCTGGAAGCCCGGTTCGAGGATTCAGACGGGGAAATACGCGACCGGGTCACCTGGCTTGGCCAGGCCAATATGGGGCTGCAATATGACGATGACTGGCGCTTCCTTGCCAAGGTCGACGCGGTCATTTCCCAGTCCGACCAGTCGGCGACGCTTGATGGCGACTATATCGAGGCAAGCATTGGCTGGGCCTACCGGCCGGTCGAAAACGACCGCTTCAACGCACTTTTCAAATACACCTATCTGCATGATCTTCCCGGTGCCCAGCAGGTCAATTCGGATGATGTGATCGCAGGACCCAAACAGCGCAGCCATGTGCTGTCGGGGGATTTCATCTACGATCTGAGCGAGCGGCTTTCGGTCGGCGCCAAATACGGTGTGCGGATGGGCGAGATTTCCACCAGCCGGGACGAGGAGGACTTCGTCAAGAGCACGGCCCATCTCGGCATCGTGCGCGCCGACTATCACGTGGTGAAAAACTGGGACATTCTGGTGGAGGGCCGCGCGCTCTGGCTGGAGCAGCTCGAACAGGTCGACTATGGCGTGCTGGCCGGCGTCTACCGGCATGTCGGCGACAATCTCAAGATCGGTGTTGGCTACAATTTCGGCCGGTTTTCCGACGATCTTACCGATCTGACCCTTGACGATAAGGGTTTCTTCGTCAACGTGGTAGGAAAGTTCTAGGGTTCTGACCCTGACCGCCGGTACGGGAAGCCTCCCGGGCCGGCTTTCTTTCTGCTGGATGGAAGCACCCCGTGAGCGATACCCCCGATCAAGCAAGCCAGCCGGTTGCCGGTGCCGCGCCGGAATCGGCCTCGGGGGCCGACCGCTATCAGGCCTTCCGCCATCTCGGCTACCGCCGCTACTGGTCGTCACGCTTTGCCAATACCTTCGCCGCGCAGATCGTGTCGGTGGCGGTCGGCTGGCAAATCTACGACATCAGCCGCGACCCGTTTCACCTTGGTCTTGTCGGGTTGACGCAGTTTCTTCCCTCGCTTGTTCTCGTGCTTGTCACCGGAGCGGTGGCCGACCGTTTCGGACGGCGCCTGATCATGGTGCTTGCCGACGTGCTGGAAGCAATCTGCGCGCTGATCCTGCTGGCGCTCACGGTCATCGGCACTGACAGCGTGTGGCCGTTCTTCCCCGTGCTGGCCGTATTCGGCCTGGCGCGGGCCTTTCACGGCCCGGCTTCCTCGGCACTGGTTACCAATGTGGTGCCGCGTGAGGCGGTTGCCAACGCGATTGCCTGGAACTCGTCTGCCTGGCAGACGGCGACCATCATGGGGCCGGTCGCAGGCGGGCTGCTCTACGGCGTCTCGCCGCAGATCGCCTATTCCGTTGCCGCCGTCATGCTGTTTGCCGGCGCCGTATTGGCCGGCCTGATACCGCGGCCTGCCCGCAGCCAGGCTCGGCAGAAGGTGAACCTTGAAACACTGCTTGCCGGCTTCCGCTACATCTGGCGTGAAAAGGTGGTGCTCGGCGCCATCTCGCTCGACCTGTTTGCCGTGCTGCTCGGCGGCGCAGTGGCGCTTCTGCCGGTCTATGCAAGGGACATTCTGGAACTTGGACCGTGGGGGCTTGGTCTGTTGCGCGCCGGCCCCGGCATCGGAGCGGTGCTGATGGCGCTGTGGCTGACCGGGAAATCCATCGACAATCATGCCGGATACATCATGCTGGCCTGTGTCGGCGGTTTCGGTCTTTTCACCATCGTCTTCGGCGTTTCAACCATTGTCTGGCTGTCGATCCTGGCGCTGGCGCTGCTGGGTGCAGCCGACATGGTCAGCGTCTATATCCGCGAAACCCTGATCCAGCTGTGGACGCCCGATGATCTGCGCGGCAGGGTCAATGCGGTCAACATGGTGTTTGTCGGCGCATCCAACGAGCTCGGTGAATTCCGGGCCGGAACCATGGCGGCGCTGATCGGTGTCGTGCCGGCAGTTGTGTTCGGAGGGGTCGGCGCCATCGGCGTTGCCGCACTCTGGGTGGTGCTGTTTCCGCAATTGGCCAAGGCGAAGCATCTGCGCGGGCGCGACTGATGTTCTCCCGATGACGTGCAAACAACAGGTTGCGGGGTTGAAAGCCCTTCCGCTTTGATTATTATCCCGCCGGTGGGGCGAGGCGAATCCTATTGTGAGGTGATGATGGCGAAGCTGAAATCCATTCGTGCAGGCCTGCTGGGTCTGGCAGCCATGGGCGCCACCCTTGGCGTTCCCGCACAGGCCGCGGCTGAAGAGGTCTATGTCCTGCGCGGCGCGTTCGACGTCTTTTCCGCCGGCATGAACCAGATGACCAAGCGGATGCAGTCCAGAGGCGTCAATGCCCGGGCCTATTCCAACGGTGCCTGGCGCGGTCTGGCCGACAGCATTATCAAGCGCAGCAAGTCCGGGCAGGTATCCTATCCGATCGTGATCATGGGCCATTCGGTCGGCGGTCAGGAAGCTGCGGCGATGTCCAACTATCTTGGCCAGAACGGCGTCAGCGTTGCCTTGGTGGTCGGTTTCGATCCGGGCTTCGCCCAGCCACAACCCTTCCGCTACGGTTCTCCGAGTGTGGTCAACTTCTATATTGCCGGTCAGCCGCGCGGCCATCCTTACCGCTCGGCTGCGGGCTTTGGCGGCAGCATCAACAACATCAACATCAAGGCATTCACCAACGCTGACCATGTGGCGATCGACAAGGATCCCCAGGTTCAGGCGCGGGCGCTGTCGGTGGTTTATGCGGCAGTCGGCAAGTAATCCGGCGGCATAACCACAGAATACAATTTGAAGCGGGCCGCATCGCAAGATGCGGCCTTTTCTTTGCACTACCCAGCACTCAGGCGGCCATCGAGGACAAGTGCCTGGCCGGTGTAGAAGCTGTTTTCTGGTGCGCAGGCCCAGAGCATCGCCTGGACGATTTCGTGGACCTCGCCGACGCGGGCCATGGGAATGTTGGATGTCAGCTTTTTCTCCGCCAGTTCCGGGCCATGGCGGGATTGGGAGAGCGGTGTCTCCAGCATGGCGGTGCGGGTAAAGGCGGGGCAGAGTGCGTTGATGCGGATGCCTTTGCGGGCATATTCGACTGCCGCGGATTTCGTCAGCCCGACGACTGCATGTTTGGCGGCGCCATAGACGGAGAGCGTCGGTGCGCCAACAAGCCCCGCCACCGAGGCGGTGTTCAGGATGACGCCGCCGGTTCCCGTCTCCTCGAACTGCCGGCGCATGATCGGCAGTTGCACCTTCATGGCAAACAGCACCGCCAGGACATTGACCTCCAGCACCCGGCGGGATGTCTCTGCGTCCATGTCCTCCACCCGGCCCTGATCGTGCAGGATACCGGCATTGTTGAGCGCGATGTCGAGCCATCCGAAGCTGTCGACGGCAATCGCTGCCAGTTCGGTGTGGAGGCTTTCCCTTGTCACATCACCGGGGTGAAAGACGCAGGCGTGGTGCTCTTTCAGGGCGTTGCGGGCAGGCCGCAGCGTTTCCTCGGTGAGGTCGGTTAGCAGCAGATTGGCGCCAGCTTCGGCGAAGCGCTTTGCCGCAGCAAGACCCAGGCCTCCGCCGGCGCCGCTGATCAGTACCGTTTTGCCTTTGAAATCGTATTGGGTCATTCCTTCCCCCTTGCCGTTTGAGCCCTTTGTAACCGATAAGCATTGCCAGCAAAGAACGGAGTTTTGTTTTCATGGATTATTCCGCCATGACTGCCGCCGCGCTCGGGCGCGCCATCGCCAGTGGCAAGGCTGATGCGGCAGAGATCGCGAGGCATTTTCTCGACCGTATCGAACAACATCCCAAGGCTGATGAAATCTATGTCCGGGTAACTGCGGAACGGGCGCTCGAAGAGGCGGCTGCGGCTTCGGGACGGGCAAGAGAGGGCAGGCAGGCTGGACCGCTCGACGGAGTGCCAGTCTCCTGGAAGGACCTGTACGATACCAGGGGCATTGCGACGGAAAGCGGTGCGCCACTGCTCAAGGGCCGTGTTCCGCAGAAGGATGCCAGGGTACTGGCTGCAGCAACTGCGGCAGGGACGGTCTGCCTCGGCAAGACGCATCAGACGGAATTTGCCTTTTCCGGCCTCGGCATCAATCCGAATACGGCGACACCGCCCAATCTGCTGATGCCCGGCCATGTGCCGGGCGGCTCGTCCTCGGGGGCGGCGGCTTCGATCACCCACGGGCTGGCCCCGGTGGCCATTGGCTCGGATACCGGCGGTTCTGTTCGCATTCCCGCCTGCTGGAATTCGCTTGTGGGCATGAAGACGACCCACGGGCTGTTATCGCTTGAAGGCGTGGTGCCGTTGTGTGCGGGCTTTGATACGGTTGGGCCGATCGCCAGGACGGTGGAAGATGCCGCTTTGATGACCGCCGCGCTCGGCGGGCCTGCGGTTGCGTTGGATACCCTGCCGTCTGCCGGTGATCTGCGCTTTGCGGTGATCGACGGGCCACCAATGGAGAACTGCGACAAGGCTGTGCTGCAGGCGTTCGAGGCTGCAGTGCGGCGGCTTGGAGATGCGGGTGTAAGCATCACCCGGATCGACCCGTCGGCGGCGCTGAAGGAAGCCCTGTCGCTTGGTGCGGTGCTGTTTCCCTTCGAGGCCTGGCAGCAATGGGGCAGCCTGATCGGGGGCAATCCCGGCATCGTGTATCCGCCGGTGGAGACCCGTTTCCGGCAGGGGGCTCTGATAACCCGGGAGCAGTACGATGCGGCATGGCTGCGACTTGATGAAATCCGCAAAACGTTCTTTGCCGGGTATCCCGATTTCGACGGTTTTCTCTTTCCGACCATTCCGATGCTGCCGCCAGGGGTGGACGAGCTGCTGGCCGATGACGAGCGGTTTACCAGCGTCAATCTGCTGGCGCTGCGCAATACGCGTTTCGTCAATCTGCTGGGAAGCTGTGCGCTCACCCTGCCGGTGCCCGAACCCTGTATAGGGGCTCAGATCATGGGACGCCCGATGGCCGACGCGCGGCTGCTGCAGACGGGAATGGCCGTGGAGGCAATCGTCAGGGGCGAGGCTTGAGAGGGGCGCCCGCGACCCAGGTTTCCGTCACCGCACGGTCGTCGCCCAGGATCATCAGGGCAAAGAGCACGTCGTGAAGGTTGCCTGACAGCGCGTGGCGCTCGGCCATCAGCGGCGTGGCGCAGGGGTCGATTACCACCAGATCGGCGTATTTGCCTGCATCGAGCGTGCCGACTTCTCCGTCTGCCCCCAGCAGGCGGGCATTGCCCAGCGTTGCTCGGTAGAAGGCTTCGTGAGCCGAAATGCGCGAGCCGACGAGCTGCGATACGGTGAAGGCATCGCGCAACGTGTCGAACATCGAGTAGCTCATGCCGCCGCCGATGTCGCAACCGACACCGACATTGACCGGGTGATCGCCTTCCGAGGTGCGATGCAGGCGGAAGAGGCCGGAGCCGAGGAAATTGTTCGAGGTCGGGCAATGTACAACTGCCGATCCGGCTTCGCTCAGCCGGGCAAGTTCGCGCTCCGACAGGTGGATGCCATGGGCGAACAGACTCGATGGAGTCAGCAGGCCGTAGCGGTCATAGACGTCGGTATAGTCCTTCGACCATGGAAACTGGCCGGCGACGAATTCGATCTCGGCAGGGTTCTCTGAAAGATGGGTCTGGATCAGCAGGCCGGGATTTTCCTTCGCCAGCCTACCGGCGGCATCAAGCTGCGCCTCGGTGGAGGTGACGGCGAAGCGCGGACTGATGGCATATTTCAACCGTCCCTTGCCATGCCATCTGGCGATCAATGCGGTCGAATCGTCATAAGCGGATTGCGCCGTGTCGAGCAGCCCGTCGGGCGCGTTGCAATCCATCAGCGTCTTGCCGGAGGCGAGCGCCATGTTGCGGCGGGAGGCCTCCTCGAAAAGGCAGTCGAGTGCCACCGGGTGAATGGTCGAAAAGGCAAGGCAGGAGGTAATGCCGTTGCGCAGCAATTCGTCGAGAAATGCCTTTGCAGCGGTTTCCGCAATTCCGCGCTCGCCGTAACGCTGCTCCTCGATGAAGGTATAGCGGTTGAGCCAGTCGAGCAGATCCTTTCCGTAAGCCGCCAGCATACGGTATTGGGGGAAATGCAGATGGGCGTCGATGAAGCCCGGCAGAACAAGCTTGCTGCCATAATCGATACGCTCAAGGGCTGCATGGGCAGCGGGAAGATCGCTGCGCCCGCCGCTCCAGACGATCCTGCCATCGCCGCCGATGACGATGGCGCCATCGACGACATGGCGGATCGCGCCGTCGCCCGCATGGCGGGGATCGGAAGCATAATCCAGCAGTTGGCCGGTCAGGACTTTCATGCGGCGACCATATAACCTGGAAAATGCCAAGCATTATACGGAAATCGTAGAAAGTGTATCTCACAAGCCAAGAGGGCTGCGCTCTTCACAACCGGCCAAATGATGCTACCGTTCCGGTAACAAGGTGTCGGGAGGTTTCATGCGCGACAGGCTCCAATTCCTGCGCAACGGCAAGCTGGTGAGGGTGACGGATTTTAATCCGGCAACGACGCTGCTCGATCATCTGCGGCTTGCCGAACGCAAGACGGGTACCAAGGAAGGCTGCAATGAGGGCGATTGCGGCGCCTGCACCGTGGCGCTCGGGAAAATCCGAGACGGCAGGCTCTCCTATGAACCCGTCAATGCCTGCATCCTGCTGCTCGGCCAGGTGGATGGTTGCGATGTCATTACCGTCGACGACCTCGCCGAGGGCGGCAAACTGCATGCGGTGCAGCAGGCGATGGTCGATCTGCACGGTTCGCAATGCGGCTTCTGCACGCCGGGCTTTGTGATGAGTCTTTTTACCCTGCATCACAGCGGTGAAAAGGCCGAACGGGGCGCGGTCAATGACTGGCTGGCGGGCAATCTGTGCCGCTGCACCGGCTACAGGCCGATTGCCGAAGCCGCCTTGAAAACAACCGGTAGAACGCCGAAGGACGCGCTGGCAAAACGCTGGAAGGAGACCGAAAAGGCGCTTCTTGCCATGCAGGGCGATGATCTGTTCGCGGGAACGCAGGAGAGCTTCTTTGCAGCACCCGGATCGGTGCGGGCGCTTGCCGCATTGTGCGCGGAACATCCCGATGCGGTGATCCTTTCCGGTGCCACCGATGTGGGGCTGTGGATTACCAAGCAGATGCGGCATCTGCCGAAGATCATTCATACGGGCCGGGCGGCAGGTTTCGATGCCATTGGCGAAAGCAGCCGGCAGATCGTGATCGGTGCCGGCGCAACCTACACTCAGGCTTTCGAAAAGCTTGCTGCGCTCGGCCCCGATATGGGTGAAGTGCTGCGCCGTCTCGGTTCGCGCCATGTGCGGGCAAGCGGCACGGTGGGCGGTAACATCGCCAACGGCTCGCCGATCGGCGACACGCCGCCGATGCTCATTGCGCTTGGCGCGTCGCTGGAACTGCAGCATGGCAGCGCGAAGCGGACCCTGCCGCTCGAAGACTTCTTCATCGACTACGGCAAGCAGGACCGCAAACCCGGCGAACTGGTCACCAAGGTCATCATGCCGAAGCCCGGCAGCAAGCAGCATTTCAAGGCCTGGAAAATTTCGAAGCGGTTCGATCAGGACATTTCGGCCGTGCTGTTTGCTGCACTCTTCACGGTGGAGAAGGGGCACATTGCCTCGGCGCGGATCGCCTGTGGCGGCATGGCCGGTACACCGAAGCGTGCCAAACGCGCCGAAGCGGCAATCGCCGGCGCCAGGCTTGACGATCCCGCGACCTGGGAGCGGGCAAGGGCCGCGTTCGAGAAAGACTATACGCCGATGACCGACATGCGCGCATCGAGCGGCTACCGTATGGAGATCGTCAGGAACCTGCTGACCAAGGCGCTGACCGAGATCGCCGCGGAAACCGGTGCAGGCGGCAAGGCCGCGACACGGGTGCTGGCAACGGGGGAGGCCGTGTGATGGGAAAACGCGCTCAGCCCAGCGTCCTTCGCCCCAATTCCTTGCGGGAAGAAGTCGTCACCGTCGGCAAGGCGCTTGCCCATGATAGCGCGGCGAAGCACGTATCGGGAACCGCAGCCTATGTGGACGACATTCTGGAGCCAGAGGGTTGCCTGCATCTGGCGCCGGGACTTTCCACCATCGCCGCGGGTTCGTTGAAAAAGCTCGATCTTGCCGCTGTGCGGGCAGCCCCCGGCGTGGTGGCCGTGCTGACGGCAAAGGACGTTCCCGGCGTCAACGACTGCAGCCCGTCGATCGGTGGCGATCCCATTCTGACGGAAAAGGAAATCCTGTTTCATGGTCAGGTGCTGTTTGCCGTGGTGGCGGAGACCCGGCTGCAGGCGCGCCACGCGGTGCGTCTGGCGGAGGTGGAATATGCCGAAAGGAAACCGCTGGTCACTGTGCAACAGGGGCAGGCGGCGAAGAAAACGGTGCTCGATCCCTACACCTTCAAGCGCGGCGATGTGAAGGTTGCCCTGAAAATGTCGGAGCGCCGGATCAAGGGCGAAATGGCAATTGGCGGGCAGGAACACTTCTATCTCGAGGGGCAGGTCTCCCTGGCGGTGCCTGGGGAGGCGGGCGATATCCGGGTTCACTGTTCGACGCAGCATCCTTCCGAGGTGCAGCATCTGGTCGCCCGTATGCTCGGCCTTCCGGAAGCCGCGGTGGTGACGGAATGCCGGCGCATGGGAGGCGGCTTCGGCGGCAAGGAAAGCCAGGCCGGACAGTGGGCCTGTCTGGCAGCCCTTGCCTCGAAGCTCACCGGGCGGCCCTGCAAGATGCGGCTCGACCGCGACGACGACATGGTGGCGACCGGCAAGCGGCACGATTTTCATGTGCGCTACGAGGCGGGTTTCGACAAGCGCGGCGTGCTCGATGCAGTGGATGTGGATTTCGCCGGGCGCTGCGGCTGTTCGGCGGATCTGTCGCTCGGCGTCAATGACCGCACGATGTTTCATGCCGACAACGCCTATTACTATCCCGATTGCCGCATTCATTCGCAGCGCGTGTTCACCAATACGGTTTCCAATACCGCCTTTCGCGGCTTCGGCGGGCCGCAGGGCATGGTGTTTGCCGAGCGCATGATGGATGCCATTGCCATTGAAATGGGCGAGGACCCGCTGGAGATCCGGAGGCGGAATTTCTACCGGCGCGGACGTTCGGTAACGCCCTATGGCATGGCGGTGAAGGACAACATCCTCAACGAGGTGGTGGACGAACTGGAAAGGACCAGCCGCTATCAGCAGCGCCGCAAGGCAGTTGCCCGCTTCAATGCGGAGAACCGCTTCCTGAAAAAGGGGATCGCGCTGACGCCGGTGAAATTCGGCATCGCCTTCACCCTGAAACACCTCAACCAGGCAGGCGCGCTGGTCCATGTCTATACCGACGGTTCCATTCAGGTGAACCATGGTGGCACGGAGATGGGGCAGGGACTCTATCTGAAGGTAGCCCAGGTGGTGGCCGAGATTTTCGGCGTCGACATTTCCAAGGTGCGGATCACCGCAACGACGACCGACAAGGTGCCGAACACGACTCCGACGGCGGCCTCCTCCGGTTCCGATCTCAACGGCATGGCGGCGCGGCGGGCAGCCGAAGCAATCCGCGATCGCATGATCAAAGTCGCCTGCCAGCTCTATCAGGCAAAGCCCTCGCAGGTGAAATTCGCCGGCGGCAAGGTGATGGCCGGCAAGCGCGAACTTGCCTTCGGCGAGCTTGCGAAGACGTGTTTTCTCGAACGGGTGCAATTGTCGGCGACCGGCTATTTTTCGACACCGGACATCACCTGGAACCGGGATGCGATCTCGGGCAATCCGTTTCTCTATTTTGCCTATGGTGCGTCGTGCACGGAAGTAACCATCGATACGCTGACCGGCGAGATGAAGGTCGACCGGGTCGATGTTCTTCACGATGTCGGTGCCTCGATCAATCCGGCCATCGACATCGGCCAGATCGAAGGCGGCTTCGTGCAGGGCATGGGCTGGCTGACGACGGAGGAACTGGTTTTCGACGAGGCAGGCAGGCTGCGCACCCATGCACCCTCGACCTACAAGATTCCGACCGCCTCCGATGTTCCGGAAGCCTTCAACGTCGCGCTGTACAAGTCGGCCGGCAATCCGGCAAAGACAATCTACCGTTCCAAGGCTGTGGGCGAGCCGCCGCTGATGCTGGCGACCAGTGTGTTCTCGGCGATCACCATGGCGGTTGCCTCGCTCAATCCCGGCAAGGTTCCCGCCCTCGACGCACCGGCCACACCGGAGGCGATCCTGCGCGCATGTCAGGGGATGGTATAAGGGCACTGTGACGAACAGCACGGCGGCTGCCGGCCTGTTCCGGTTGATTGCTTGTGGGGCTCCCAAAGGGAAAAGAGCCATGAACAAGTCAACCAAAGCCTTCATCGCCGGGACGCTGATCCTGTCCACCCTCACGGCAAACCTCACCATCGCTGCAGCGGCCACAACAGGCGGACCGTCAGGCGGATCGTCTGGCAGTGTTTCAAGTGGAAGCCCGGACCGCGGCGGGCAATCCGGATCCGCCGAATCGGGTGACCGGGGTGGCGAGTCCAGCCATCGCCGCCGCGGTGTGATGCCGTTTTTTCCGATGTTCCAGAACGGTTTTCAAACCCGGTTTCCACCCCGGCCGGCCGCTGACGGCTATCCGACACCGGGCAAGGCCATTTCCAAGTGTGGCGGAGTGGACAACGTCATGATTGTAACGGAGTATGACGAGGACGGAACCGTCGGGCCTGTCACCTATTACTGCGTCTGACGACTGGCGCATCCAAACCATCCCAGTTGCAGACGCAACAGCCGCTGCTGCAGCGCCGGAAGCGATCCGGCGGGCACGGCGGGGAATGAGGAGCAAATGCTGCCCGTTGCCGGTTTTGCCTTATTGCGCCGATTTGCATAGCTGAAGGTAACGCAGGGCGCTGGAAGAATCCTTGAGATGAAACGGGAACTGCCTTCCGTTGGCGAAGATGTAGCCGCCGTTTTCGAAAGCGAGCGTGTCGATAAGCTCGTGGCCGACCGGCAGTTCGGCCTGCAGGTCGTTGGCTCCGGTCATCTCGTTCGGGATGCCTTCCACGTCAACGCTGTAACCGGTCCGGCCGACCTGGAAGTGAATGCTCTGCCCCTTGCCTGGTGAGGGAAGGTCCACTTCCGCCGACAAGGCGTAGGCATCCTCGCCCGGCGAGCATGAGAACTGCAGGGGTGGAGGCATGCCTTCGCGTTCATCGCTGTATGAACAGTAATAGAATCCGGCATAAATTCTGTCCGGGTCGCCATTCTCAATTCCGGCGGCCCAACGTTTTCCTTCGCTGCACCGGCCTTCGAAGCTGGGCGGGAGCGATGAGAGGGGTGGAAGGTCTGGTTTTTTGTAGTCGAGCCTGTCGCGGCTGTTGCAGTATACCTTGCCGTTGCTGCGGATTTTCAAACATGACCGGCCGCCCGGATAGGACAGCACTCCTGCCAGTTCGCCATCAACGTGGATTTCGTTGCCGCCCGTCACGGTGAATTCGTCCCCCTCCGGCCAGCGGTAATGAAACGTATTGCCCCGGACATACTTGGTGCAATCGGCCGCCCGCACTCTTTCAAGGTTCTCAAACAACTCGCACCACAGTTCCTCCGTATTGGGATCAGAACTGTTGATGGGCAGCAGCATCCTGCGGGAAGCGGAACTCAAATCCGCTATTCTGGTTTCCGCCGCCAGCAGGTGTTGGGCAAAGGCCACATCGAGCGCGACGTTGGAAGTCGTGAGCGAAGTGATGGCGCTGCCGCGATCAGATGATGAATACAGGATCTCGTAGGAATGATCAGCGAGTCCGGTTCTCCTCGCATAGCAAGTCATGTCATTTTCGAAGTTGACGGTCACATAAAAGACCGTGCCGTCCGCAACCTTCTGCTCGCCAACTTCTCCCAAATGGTCTCCAAAACTGAGGGTGCTGTCGCCACGCAGCCAGTTTTCGAAGTTGGTGCACATTCTCGCAATGTCCTGCTTGCCCACATTGGCAGGGTCGGCGATGTCGAGGGAGATTTTCCATCGATTGGCATCGTCCACCGTTTCAACGAAATAGAATTGATCGGGTGGTGTGGAGAGGAGTGTGGAAAGCAGGCTTTCCTCGATCTCAATCTCGGCCATCATATCGACAATGCCGGAGACGACCTCCAGCGCTGCGGCATAGGATGTATTCAGTTCCGTTGCAGGGATGAGTGCGTCACTGGAAAGACCCAGCGAGGGGGCGTGAAAACCCAGCTTGCCGGTGGGATGAAGAACCCGATTGCGGACCCGGAAATATGCGCCGGAGTCCGTGCCCGCCATGAAAGCCAGCGAACAGGCTGAAAGACATTTGCCGTTTGCCGGCACGTAGGTGGCCACGTTCTGCTCACGGAACAGCTTCATCAGTTCAATGGCTTCGGTCAGGCTGCCGCCTTCGCTGTCGAGAACGATTACGCGGTCATGCCAGTCGTCAAAGGCATCAAATCCGCTTTGCTCGATAATGTCGGCAATCTTTTTACTGTCGCCCGGTTCGATCGGCCCGCTCAGGAAGAGCGTTAACCGGCTAAGATTGCTTGTGTCGCCGCGCCATGCCTCGTGGGTGATGTTTGCTGCCGGCGCTGACCATGCCATCATCAACAGAGCAGCGACGGTAAGGAGAGATCGCAGAAGGATACGTGGAATCAAGGAGCTCTGCCTCCGGTGCACATGACTTTGCCGTCAGTCAGGAACGACAGTTTTCCCCCAAGGGTTTCCAGGCCCCGCTCGCCGCGCAGCACCTTCAACGGAGCCTGATAAAGGCACAGCAGATTTTCCGTAAAGTCGCCAAGATGCCGGGTGATGATAGTTTTGTTGCAAATGCCGGTTTCGACACAGGTTCCAACGACATCCAGAAAGTCGACTACCCGGATGAAGTTGTCGGTGCCGGTTCCGCCGGTGCTTTCAATGGTGAACGACATCGCCAACTGGTCGATAACCTCGGCACTTCCCGTCTTTCCACTGATTTCCCTGAGCGGATACGGACGCCACTGTCGCTCCAGCCAGAGTCTTGCTTCCGAAATTTCCTCAGCCTGGAAATCCCGGATGAACTCGATGGCGTTTTTCTCGTTCTGCAGTTCCTTGGCGGCATTGTATTCGAACGCTGCAAACACCAGGCCAATGATCACGCCCAGATAGCTCAGGGCCTCGAGAACATCCTTGATGTCGTTGAAGGCGGCACGCACTTATTCGGGTTCCTCGCAGGGATTCCTGGGAATGCGCACAAACTCGCCTTTCGTCTGGATGTTCAGTTTTGGCAGGCATGCCAGATCGCTCGTACGGAAGCTCACAACTTCTGCTGGCTTGTTGTCGTCCTGCGCCTTTTTCTCGACACTTGGCAGGACGGAGTTCCGGGACCGCCGCATCAGCGAAGTCACGAGATCGGCGTCCGGGCAATCTTCGGGGAAAATAACGGCCCTGGCCTTTGACTTGTTTGCGCTGCGGTAGGTCTCGAGGTTCTGAAGGATACAGGCAAATTTGTCGCTGCGAACGATCCAGTAGCGTTCGTCTGCTGCCTGTACTTTCCACGATACTGACGTAGACATCAGCACGAGCAGGAGTGCGGCTTTCTTCTTCATCTCGCGCTTTGCCTCGGATTTCCAAAAGTATCTTTCGATATTCAATTCCAGCAGTCAAGGAGGAGGAAGTTGATGCCCTTTCTCCTTGCCCCCCGCTTCCCCACCCCCTAGTCTTGCTCTCGAAAACAGGAAACCGGAGGAGGATGCGCCCCATGAAAACCCGTGCTGCCGTGGCTTTTGAAGCCGGAAAGCCGCTGGAAATCGTCGAAGTGGATCTGGAAGGTCCGAAGGAGGGAGAGGTGCTGGTCGAGATCAAGGCGACCGGCATCTGCCACACCGACGAGTTCACGCTTTCAGGGGCCGATCCCGAAGGCATTTTCCCGGCAATTCTGGGCCATGAGGGTGCCGGTGTGGTGGTTGATGTGGGGCCGGGGGTCAAGTCGCTGAAAAAGGGCGATCACGTCATTCCGCTCTACACGCCGGAATGCCGGGAGTGCGAATACTGCCTCAATCCGAAAACCAACCTGTGTCAGGCGATCCGTTCGACCCAGGGACAGGGGCTGATGCCGGACGGCACATCGCGGTTTTCCTACAAGGGCGAGAAAATCTTCCACTACATGGGCTGCTCGACCTTCGCCAATCACACCGTGCTGCCGGAAATCGCGCTCGCCAAGGTGAACCCGAAAGCACCGTTCGACAAGATCTGCTACATCGGCTGCGGGGTGACGACCGGCATTGGTGCCGTCATCAACACGGCCAAGGTGGAACCCGGCTCCAATGTCGTCGTGTTCGGTCTCGGCGGCATCGGGCTCAACGTCATCCAGGGTGCGGCGCTGGTGGGCGCCAACATGGTGGTTGGCGTCGACATGAACCCGTCCAAGGAGGAGTGGGGCCGCAAGTTCGGCATGACCCATTTCGTCAATCCGAAGGATGTCGGCGAGGACAATCTGGTGAACCACCTCGTCGAACTGACCGGCGGTGGCGCCGATTATTCCTTCGAGTGCATCGGCAATGTGAAGGTGATGCGCGCAGCGCTCGAATGCGCCCACAAGGGCTGGGGCGAATCGATCATCATCGGCGTTGCCGGCTCGGGGCAGGAGATTTCGACCCGGCCGTTCCAGCTCGTCACCGGGCGCTCATGGCGTGGCACGGCGTTTGGCGGCGCCAGGGGCCGCACCGACGTGCCGAAGATCGTCGACTGGTACATGGATGGCAAGATCCAGATCGACCCGATGATTACCCACATCCTGCCGCTCGAAGACATCAACAAGGGTTTCGACCTGATGCATGAGGGCAAGTCGATCCGATCGGTGGTGGTCTTCTAGCCGGAAGTGACAACACGAAATCCCGCCGCTGCCTCTGGCACTCCCACGGTGTCAGTGGTGCTGTTTGGGCTTTGTGCGGTGGATCACCATTTGCCAAGCGTACCAGCAGGCTAGGCAATGTGGCTTAGGTAGTCTGCAATGGATAATGGCGACCCCAAACCCACCATCTTCGTCGACGCCGATGCCTGCCCGGTAAAGGCGGAGATCCTCAAGGTGGCCGAACGCCATGGCCTGCCGGTCGTCATCGTTTCCAACTCCGGCATGCGGCCCTCGCGTGACCCGCTGGTGCGCCATGTGGTGGTTTCAGCTTCCTTTGATGCTGCCGATGACTGGATCGCGGAGCAGGCGGCGGAAGGCGACATTGCCGTGACGGCCGACGTGCCGCTCGCCAAGCGGCTGGTGGAAAAGGGCGTTCATGTCACCAGCCATTCCGGCAGGTTGTTTACAGCGGAGACGATCGGGTTGCAGTCGGCGATGCGCAATCTTGGCCAGGAGCTGCGCGAGGCAGGAACCATATCGACCTACAATGCGCCGTTCAGCCAGCGTGACCGGTCGAACTTTCTGCAGATGCTGGAACAACTGGTCCGCCGGGCGGTGAAGGGCCAGACGTAGCAGCCCGTTGCCTGCGAGCCGGTTGCATTGACGTAAACGGAAGCTCTTGATAGAGGCCGGGTGGGAGAGAGGGACGGGCATCGCATTGCCCCTGTCCGACTGTGAATTGGCGAATGGCTCTTTAAAGCGCCGCCATCCATGATACATTTAATTGAGGTGCCGGATCATGGGCTTGTCCGGCAGGGAGGAAAATTATGGCAAAATCAACGACCGCAGGGAAAACGAACGGGAAACCTGCCGCGAAGAAGGCAGGTTCCGGGCAGGGGGCTGCCGCATCGAAATCCCCTTACGATGCCAAACCGTGGCTGAAATCCTATCCACCGGATGTTCCGGGTGATATCGCGCCGCTTGCCTACAATTCAGTGGCCGAACTGCTCGAGGATTCCTGCCGCAAGTTTTCCAGCCGACCGGTCTTTTCCTGCATGGGCAAGACCATCAGCTATGCCGAGCTTGCCGGTCAGTCCTCGGTGATCGGTGCCTGGCTTCAGGCGCATGGCCTGAAGAAGGGTGACCGGGTAGCGATCATGATGCCGAACATCCTGCAATATCCGGCAGTGATGATGGGCATTCTGCGGGCCGGTTGCACGGTGGTGAACGTCAACCCGCTCTACACGCCGCGTGAACTGGAGCATCAGCTCAACGACAGCGGCGCCAAAGCGATCTTCATTCTGGAGAACTTCGCCAACACGCTGGAGCAGGTGGTTGCGAAAACGAAGGTCGAACATGTGGTGGTAACCGCCATGGGCGACCAGATGGGCGGGCTGAAAGGTGCCATCGTCAATCTGGTGGTGCGCAAGGTGAAGAAGATGGTGCCGGCCTGGAACCTGCCGGGCCACACACCCTACCGCAACGTGCTGGCGGGCAATGGTGCAGGTTTTGCAACGGTTGCCACCGGCCATGACGACATCGCCTATCTGCAATATACCGGCGGCACGACCGGGGTTTCGAAGGGGGCGGCGCTTTCCAACTCCAACGTGCTGGCCAACGCAGCGCAGAACGCGCTGTGGGTTGAGGTCGCCTACAAGAAACAGGGCCGTCCGGGCAGCCTGACCTATATCTGCGCGCTGCCGCTGTACCATATCTTCGCGCTGACGGTGAACGCCATCATGGGCATGGAGCAGGGGGCGCACAACGTGCTGATCCCCAATCCGCGCGACATTCCGGCTTTCATCAAGGAACTCGGAAAGTGGAACTTCAACGTTCTGCCCGGCCTCAATACGCTGTTCAACGCGATGATGAACCATGAGGATTTCGCCAAGCTCAATTTCAGCGGACTGCGGCTGACGCTCGGCGGCGGCATGGCGGTGCAGCGGCCGGTTGCCGAACGATGGCAGAAGATCACCGGATGCACGATCGCCGAAGGCTACGGCCTGTCGGAAACCTCCCCGGTGGCGACGGCCAACCGTTTCGATGCAGAGGAATTCTCCGGCACGATCGGGCTGCCGATCCCGGGAACCGACATTGCCATCCGCGACGAGAAGGGCAAGGACCTGCCGCTTGGCGAAGTCGGCGAGATCTGCATTCGCGGACCGCAGGTGATGAAGGGCTACTGGAACCGGCCCGACGAGACGGCCAAGGTGATGACCGGCGACGGTTTCTTCCGCTCGGGCGACATGGGTTTCATGGACGAGAAGGGTTACACCAAGATCGTCGACCGCAAGAAGGACATGATCCTGGTATCGGGCTTCAACGTCTATCCCAACGAGGTGGAGGAAGTTGCCGCCGCGCATGAGGGAATCATCGAGGCGGCGGCCATCGGCGTGCCGGACGACCATTCGGGCGAAGTGGTCAAACTGTTCGTGGTGCGCAAGGATGCGAGCCTCACCGAGGAAGACGTGAAGGCCTGGTGCGCCAAGAACCTGACCAACTACAAGCGGCCGAAATACATCGAGTTCCGCGAGGATCTGCCGAAGACCAATGTCGGCAAGATCCTGCGCCGCCAGTTGCGCGACTAGACAGGGGCGACCCATCTTGGCGGTCTATGTCGATGATGCGATCTGGCGCTGGAAAGGCAGAAGCTGGTGCCATCTGATGGCCGATGGGGAGGCGGAACTGCACCGTTTCGCCCATCGTCTCGGCATTCACCGCCTTTCCTATCAGGGGCCGCCCAAAACCGCCGCGCCCCACTATGACATTACCGGCCTGGAACGCGACCGGGCACTGCGGATGGGAGCGATTGCCGTCAGCCGGCGGGAGATCGTCGCGCTGTACCGCCGGGTTCGGATACCCAAGGGTTCAAGGCGCCTTGTACAAGCCGCCGAATAGGAAAAGGCCCGGAGATGTTCCGGGCCTTTGGTTTTTCGGCGCTGCCGTGGGTGGCAGCGTACCGTCCGGCTCAGCGCAACGAGGCGGGGATGCCGTCCTGGTTGGCGTCGATGCGGTAACCGTGGTCACCGGCAACGGCGGTGAAGCCCGAAACCATGTGGTCGGCGTAGGCAGCCTTGTTCATCAGGCTGGCGGGAACGCCCTGCTGGTTGGTGTCGGTGGCGAAAGCGGCGCCGGCGGTTGCTACGGTCAGGGCGAGAGCTGCAATAAGGGTTTTCATGACATTGTTCCTTTCGGTTGACTGGTTTGTTGGTTTTGCCGAAGGAAATAGAACAGGGTCCGGCGGGAAGTCCGGCAGCGCCTGTTGCTACCTCCTTTCGACACCCCGGAAGTTAGGGGTTTGCGCTTTCAACTGGAAATGAAAGAAAGCGGATTTTTCCGTGAGAATGGCTCGCGAAACTGCGAGCAGGGATCACAGCCGCGTCAGGCAAATTTGAGGGACAAAAGGAACGTCATGGCCTGGCTGACGAAAAAGGCCCGGAGATGCTCCGGGCCTTTCTGCATGCCTAATTGGGCGGTGTCAGCCGATGATGCCGCCATCGTTGCGGCGGATGGCAATGATGGCGGAACGCGGAACGCTTTCGCCGCCATCAGGCCAGTGGCTGTTGCCGTCTTCGCCGGGGTGCTGGATACCGACAAAGGCGGTGCGGCGGTCGGCGCTCCAGGTGATGCCGGTCACCTCGCACTCCTTCGGTCCGACCAGGAAGCGCTCGATGGCACCGGTCTCGGTGTCGCCGACCAGCATCTGGTTGTTGCCCATGCCGGCAAACCCGCCCTTGTCGGAGTAGTTGCCGTCGGTCTGGATCCAGAGGAAGCCGTTCTCGTCGAAGCGCATGCCGTCGGGCGAGTTGAACATGTTGCCGGAATTGATGTTGGCCGAGCCGGCATTGGCGTCGGAATTTTCCAGCGGGTTGCCGGCAAGCGCGAAGATGCTCCAGGTGAAGGTCTTCGCCGTGTGGTCGCCATTGTCCGGTGCCCAGCGCACGATCTGACCGTAGTTGTTTTCGGCTCGCGGATTGGGGCCGTTAACCGGTGCCGGGTCGCCGCCCTCATTGGGCTTGATGCCGCGGTTCTTGTTGTTGGTCAGCGCCACATAGGCTTCCACCTTGTTGGGGTTGGCGGCAACCCATTCGGGCCGGTCCATGGTGGTGGCGCCGACCTTGGAGGCTGCCTGACGGGTGTAAACACAGACTTCCGCCTGGGAGGCGAAGCCGGTGGTGGCCGGGCTGAGTTCAAGCCATTCGCCGGTCAGGTCGTCGGCGAACCTGGCCACATAGAGTTTGCCTTCCTCCAGCAGCCTGGAATTGTTGCCGTTCAGCGAATACTTGCCGTTGGAGACGTAGCGGTAGAGGAACTCGCCGCGTTCATCATCGCCCATATAGACGACAAGCTGGCCATTGGCGGCAAGCACCACTTCGGCGTTTTCATGTTTGAAGCGGCCAAGCGCCGTCAGTTTGCGGGGCCTCGACTCCGGATCGAAGGGATCGATCTCGACCACGTAGCCGGCGCGGTTGGGTTCGTTGGGGTGTTTGGAAACGTCGAAGCGCTCGTCGATGCGGGCCCAGCCGTAACCCCAGTCCTTGGAGGAAATGCCATAACGTTTCAGTTCGGCGGAAACCTCGTGGTTTTCGTCGGCAGCGGAGAAGTAGCCGTTGAAGTTTTCCTCGCAGGTAAGATAGGTGCCCCAGGGCGTGCGGCCGTTACCGCAATTGTTCCAGGTGCCCTTGACGGTCTCGCCGGCCTCGTCGGCAGCGGTTTTCAGCAGGTCATGGCCACGGGCGGGACCCGTGATGTCCATTTCCGTTTCCGGGGTGATGCGGCGGTTGAAGGGAGAATCCTTGACGATGCTCCATTTGCCGTCGCTCTCGGCAATCTCCATGACGGTTACGCCATGGGCCAGCATGCCCTTGCGGACATCGTCATCGGTCTCGGGCTTGCCTTCCTCACGGTTGCCCCAGATGATGTTGGTGTTGGTGTATTCGTTGTTGACGACGAAGAGCTTGCGGCCATTGGCCTCGAACAGGTCCATGCCGTCATTGTTATCGCCGAAGGCAAGCGCCTGGCTGTCAGCCGTGCCGCGGGTTGCCTGATCGAAGGCAACGGATTTCGACCACAGCTCATCGCCCCAGCGGGCAAGAACCTGCCAGTTGAAGCCTTCCGGCACGGTGATGGTGTCGAGCGTGTTGGCGGCAACGGGGGTAAAGCCGAAGCGGCCGGCAGCCTGGGCATGCGTTGCGCCCAGTCTGATGCCCTGCGGCGAGACGCCGGTGACGAACGTGCCGGCGCCGAAGGCCAGCACGCCGCACAGAAAGCCGCGGCGGGAAATGGCGCTTTCAACCACCTCGTCGAAGCCGGTTACCTGCGGGGCGGGGTTGATGATCTCGTCGATTTCATCGAAGGAAAATTCGCTGGGAGAAGCGAAGGATTTGGGTTGCTCTGTCATGTTGTCCTCGGGGTTGCAATTCATGCTTGCGGAGTGGGGCGGGAAGCCGGCGTTGGGGCGAATATGAAGTGGCTTCCCGCCCGTGCCGGCGGCCAAACCCTTTGCCAATTGGCCGGAAGGGCTCTGGATCGAAACGGGACGATCCGCGGGCAAGGTTCCGCTAGCAACCGCTCATGACAGCGCGGCTACAGCGATGCGACCCTTTTATGACCTGTGGATAATGCAGGCTTGGGAGTGTCCTGCCTTGTCCGTCAGATCAATCCGGTTTGAACACCATCAGATAGAAGATCAGCAAAGTGGCCGGGAAGGCGAGACAGCCAAGTACAATCCACCAGCGTTCAAAACTCCAGTAGCGGGCTGGCAATTCACAACGGCTCGTCAATGCAGCTTCCGCCATTTTTCGCATTTCAATCTGCAACCATACGACCGGCAGCCAGCATAGGCCAATGAATGCGAACAATCCGAGCGCGGATACGACCCACGTATCGGAAAAGGACCAGCCGGAAAGACCAACCAGCCAAATGCCGGTAATGAGCTGGATAATTACTGCAGGTGTGGTGAACAGCCAGTCGGCCAGCACCACAGCTCTGGTGGCAAAGACTATATTGTCAAGCTTCCTGCTGCGATTTGCCATCAGCATGTAGAAGGCACTACCGATGCCAGTCCCGAACAGGACGGTTGCGCTGATGATGTGTATCCATTTGAGGACGAGATAGTCCATGATGAGTGTGTACTGATTCGCAGACCTGCTTGATGAATGAAGATATCATGCGCACCGTTCTGATACTTGGTGGGTACGGGAATTTCGGAAAACGCATTGCTGCCGCGCTTGCTGCCAAGGGTATAGACATCATCATCGCCGGGCGAAGTGCCGACAAGGCGAAAACGCTGGCTGACAGTTTGGGCACGCAGGCCCGTTACGCGGCCTTTGATGCAAACACTGATCTTGCGGACCAGATTGCGCGACTCAAGCCGGCTGTTGTCGTCAATACCTGCGGCCCTTTTCAGGAGGCTGATTACCGAATCGCCGAAACCTGTATCGAGGCCGGCACAAATTATGTCGACCTTGCCGACGGGCGGGATTTCGTCACTGGAATTGCATCCCTTGACGAGCACGCCAAAGCTGCTGGCGTGGCGGTCGTTTCCGGTGCTAGCACAGTGCCCGGCCTTTCGTCGGCGGTGCTGGAACAGTATGCTCCCTTTTTCTCTCGCATTGACCGGCTTTCCTTCGGCATCAGTCCGGGCCAACGGGCTGAGCGAGGGCTGGCCACCACGCGCGGCATCATGAGCTATGTGGGGAGCCTCTGAAGCCGTTCCCTGCCGCCAACCCGCCTTCGGCTGGCAGGACCTCTACCGTCAGGAGTACCCGGTTCTGGGTAAGCGGTGGATGGCGAATTGTGAGATTCCCGACCTCGATCTGTTGCCATCCCGGTATGGTATCGGCCAGATCCGCTTTTCCGCCGGTCTTGAGCTTTCCCTACTGCATCTCGGTCTCTGGGGATTGTCATGGCTGGTGCGCGCCGGATTGCCCTTCAACCTGCCCGAGATGGCAGGTCCCTTGCTTGCAATGAGCGACTGGTTCAACAGCCTGGGCTCAGGCGATGGCGGTATGCACATGATAATTGAAGGAGCGGACCAAGATGGTGAGCCGGTAACGCGAAAGTGGTTCATCGTGGCGCGTGATGGCACCGGGCCACACATCCCCACCATTCCGGCAATCCTGCTCGCCGAGCGGCAGGCCAGGGGTGAAAGGCTTGCGCCCGGAGCCCATCCCTGCCTCGGACTGGTGACGCTGGATGATTATCTGGCGGAACTTAAACCTCTCGGGATCGAGGCCTTCGAGGCATGATGGCCTACTCAGCTGCCTCCAGCCGGGTTTCCTTCTCCTCGGCGGGCGGGTTGGCGAACTGGGCAAGCAGGGCCGCCTTGTTCTTCTCCGCCTTCTCGACCGACTTTTCCTTTACCGGGCCGTAGCCGCGGATTTCATCGGGAATGCGTGCCAATGCGACGGCGAAGCGGTGATTGCGCTTGGTGAGCTTCGCGGCGAGATCGCCGATCATCGCTTCATAGTCTGCAATCAGCCGGCGCTCGGTGCGGCGCTCCCCGGAACGGCCGAACGGATCGAAGGCGGTGCCGCGCAGGCGCTTCAATTTAGCCAGCCATTTCATGGCGGTGAACATCCACGGGCCGAATTCACGTTTTGCCGGGCGGCCATTGGGAAGTGTCCTGCCCTTGAAGATCGGCGGGGCTAGGTGGAAGGTCAGCTTCAAGTCGCCGTCGAAGGTCTCTCCAAGGCGCTGTTTGAAATCGCCATCGGTGAAGAGGCGGGCGACTTCGTACTCGTCCTTGTAGGCCATCAGCTTGAAGAAATAGCGGGCGACCGCATTGGTCAGATCGCGTTTGGTGCCGAGCTTTTCCTCGGCGGCTTCGGCTTGCGCCACCAGATCGCGGTAGCGCTGTGCATAGGCGGCATCCTGATAGGCGGCAAGAAATTCGGCGCGGCGGTCGACAAGCTGTTCAAGTGTTTCGGGTTCTGCCGGCAGGCCATGTGCTTCGGCGAGCAGCTTCAGCGCCTCGTCGGGCTTTGCGGCAAAGCGACGGCCCCAGTTGAAGGCGAGCTTGTTGGCCTTGATGGCAACGCTGTTGAGTTCGATGGCCTTTTCGAGCGCATCGACGCCGATCGGCAGCGTGCCCTTCTGGCTGGCATAGCCCAGCATCATGATGTTGGTGGCAATCGAGTCGCCGCAGACCAGTTCGGCAAGGCGGGTGAAGTCCACCTTGTCGGGATTTTCCCTGATGCCCTTGGAAATGGTGCTGATGACGGCGGTTTCGCGGAAGTCGAAATCGCGGTCGAAGACGAAGGAGGAAACCGGGGTGAGATGGGTGTTGAGGATGGCGCGGGTTCTGTCCGTGGCATAGAGCGAGACCGGCCCCTTGTCGGAGGCAACCACCGTGTCGGCTGCCATCAGCAGATCGGCTTCGCCGGGCGGGATCTGTGCTGCGGCCACGAGATCGGTGGTCTGCGACAGGCGGATGTGGGAAAGCACCGCGCCGCCCTTCTGGGCAAGACCGGAGAAATCCTGGATCATCGCCGCCTTGCCGTCGATATGGGCTGCCATGCCGATGATGGCGCCGATGGTCAAAACGCCGGTGCCGCCGACGCCGGTGATGGCGATGTTGTAGACGTCGCTCCCAAGCGGGACGATTTCAGCTTCCGGCAGGGCCTCGTCGGCGAGCGCCGGAAGCTGGCGTTTCTTCAGGCTCGCCCCCTGTACCGTGACGAAGGAGGGGCAGAAGCCCTTCACGCAGGAGAAGTCCTTGTTGCAGGAGGACTGGTTGATCTGGCGCTTGCGGCCGTATTCGGTTTCCAGCGGCTCGATGGAAATGCAGTTCGACTGCACGGAGCAGTCGCCGCAGCCCTCGCAGACCAGCGGGTTGATGAAGGCGCGCTTGTCGGGGTCGACCATCGTGCCGCGCTTGCGGCGGCGGCGCTTTTCCGTGGCGCAGGTCTGATCATAGATAATCGCCGTGCAGCCTTCGGTTTCGCGCGCCTCTTTCTGAACGTCGTCGAGCCAGTCGCGATGCTTGATGGTGATGCCGGCGGGAAGGGCGGCAACAGAGTATTTTTCCGGCTCGTCGGAAACCAGCCACAGTTTCCTCACGCCTTCCGCCTGCAGTTGGGCAGCCAGTTCCGGCACAGTGAGCGAGCCGTCGATCTTCTGGCCGCCGGTCATTGCCACGGCATCGTTGTAGAGCAGCTTGTAGGTGATATTGGCACCCGAGGCGACGGACTGGCGGATCGCCATGATGCCGGAGTGGAAATAGGTGCCGTCGCCGAGATTGACGAAAACGTGCTTTTCGTCGGTGAAGGGCGCGATGCCGGCCCAGGTCACGCCCTCGCCACCCATATGGGTGTAGGTCTCGGTATTGCGGTCCATCCACAGCGCCATGAAGTGGCAGCCGATGCCGGCAAAGGCGCGAGAGCCGTCCGGCACTTTTGTCGAGGTGTTGTGCGGGCAACCGGCGCAGAAATGGGCGACCCGGTTGACCGGCGTCTTGTGGCTTATGCGCAGCTGGTGGCGGTCATTGTAGTATTCGAGCTTCTTCTTCAGGTTCTTGCGCAGGCCTTCCGGCAGGTCGAAATCGAGCAGGCGGGTGGCGATGATGCGGGTGGCGACACCGGCGGTGATCTCTTCGTGCAGCGAGAGAAGGTGGCGATCCTTGTGGTCGAACTTGCCGACGATGCGCGGGCGCACATCGGCGCGCCAGTTGAACAATTGCTGCTTGATCTGGTGTTCGATGACCTCGCGGCGTTCCTCGACGACGAGCACCTCCTCCAGTCCTTCGGAGAATTGCCGGATGCCTTCGGGCTCCAGCGGCCAGGGCATGCGCACCTTGTAGAGCCGCAGGCCGATCTTGTCGGCGGTCTTTGCATCGATATCGAGGTGGCGCAGCGCCTCGCGGACATTCTCGTAGGCCTTGCCGGAGGCGACGATGCCGATGCGCGGCTTCTTCGAATCGATGACGAGCTGGTCGATCTTGTTGGCGCGGGCAAAGGCGATGGCCGCATAGGCCTTGTATTCCTGCAGGCGCTCGTCCTGGGCGAAGCGGTCATCCGGCCAGCGGATGTTGAGCCCGCCCTGGGGCATTTCGAAATCGTTGGGTGTGACGAAGGCACGGCGCTCGCCGGCAAGGTCGACGACGCCAGTGGTCTCGATCGTGTCGGCAATCACCTTGTAACCGACCCAGAGCCCCGAATAGCGGCTCATGGCGATGCCGAGCAGGCCGAGTTCGGTGAATTCCTGCACCGAGGTGGGAAACAGAACCGGCATGATCGCCGCCATGAAGGCATGGTCGGACTGGTGCGCGACGGTGGAGGATTTCGCCAGATGGTCGTCGCCGGCAATCGCCAGCACGCCGCCATGGGGTGAGGTGCCGAAGGAGTTGGCGTGCTTGAAGACATCGCCGCAGCGGTCGACACCCGGGCCCTTGCCGTACCAGATGCCGAGAATGCCGTCCTTCCGGGCGCCGGGGGAGGTCGCGAGCTGTTGCGATCCCCACACGGCGGTTGCCGCCAGATCCTCGTTGACGCCGGGCAGGAAGTGGATGTCGTGCTTTTTCAGATGTTCGCGCGCCTGATGCAGCGTGTGATCGAAACCGCCGACGGGCGAGCCGCGATAGCCTGAAATGAAGGTGCCGGTGTTAAGGCCCGCTGCGCGGTCGCGGCGCATCTGCACCATCGGCAGGCGGACCAGTGCCTGGGTGCCGTTGATGAATACCTTGCCGTCCTCGGCGGTGTACTTGTCATCCAGCGTAATTGCAGATTCAGGATCGAATTTGTTTTCGATACCCATCAATGCTTCTCCTCAATGGCCCGGTGCGTGAATGACGGGCCTGGCGCTCCGCTTGAACGGACACGCGGGACGGTTCGCAATCAGCGCACCAACCAACCAGATGCCCGTGACGGACGAGCCAGCCGATGCGCCGGGAAATCCTGCCCCAACTCCCTCATTCGACAGTATGACGCGAATCCGCCAAAACCAAAGTCCAATTTTCGCAAGTCTTCCGCCTGTTGATGGGTTTTGATCCTATCGTATGGCAAAATCCTAGGACGAACACTTCGCAATCAAGCGCCGCGCTGCGGCATGCGTCTGCGGCGTCAGACAGGCAGGGCAGTGGTGTTCTTCACCTCGTTGAGGGCGAAGTGGGAGTTCATGATGCCGACATGGGGCAGTTTCAGCAGCTTGCCCTTGACCGTTCGCTCGTAGTCCCGCACCGAGCCGACGACCACGCGCAGCATGTAGTCGAATTCCCCCGACACCGTGTAGCACTGCAGGATTTCCGGCACATCGAGCGTGGCCTTCTCGAATGCGTCCATGACCTCCGCCGAATGGGTATCGAGGCGCACGAAGACGAAGATCGAAACGTCGTGGCCGGCTTTTTCGGCATCGACCAGCCAGACCCGCCCCTTGAGCAGACCGCTTTCCTGCATTTTCCTGATCCGCCGCCAGCAGGGCGTGTGGGAAAGGCCGACCCGGGTGCCGATTTCCTGAATGGCGATTTCAGGTTCCGCTTGCAGAATACGGAGGATTTTTAGGTCGATTTCATCGAGATCATCGCTTGCCATGGGATGACCATAGCGCGGGTCAAGGGGTGTCAGCAATGATGCTTTGCTGGCGATCTGGAGGGGTATTGCCGTTCAGCCTTTGCCGTTTGCTGCCGCCAGTGCGGCTTCCAGTTCTGCGATGCGGTTCTGCAGCCCGGCAGTGGCCCTCTGTACATCGGCAAGGCTGTAGCGCTGGGTAATGTGCTTGGGGCAGTTCCACTCGAAGGCCTCAACCTCCAGTTTGATGACGCGCTCGACGGGGGCGGAATATTGCGGCGTGGTGAGCCTGGCAAGGAGTTCGGCGTCCGGTTCCGCAACTGCCTCGGCAAGTGCCAGCAGCTTGATGCGGCGCTGAATGGTGTAGTCCGTCAGAATGATTGCGACGCGCTGATCGTCGCCGAGATTGCCGGTGGTGATGTACTGGTGATTGCCGGAAAAGTCGGCGAAGGCCAGGGCGTTGCCGCCGAGGGACACCAGAAATCCTCTCGGCCCGCCGCGATGCTGGACATAGGGCCAGCCGGACCGGCTGACCGACGCCATGTAGAAACTGTCCTGGGCTGCGATGAAACCGATCTCGTCTGGCCCCAGATCGGCATTGCGCACCGTGTCGCTTCTTTCCTGCCGCGCGTACATGGCGCGGCTTCCGGCTTCGGCCTGGATCGCCTTGACGGCATCGGTGAACAGCAATTCGTGGTATCGGTTGGGCATGACTTGACCTGTGGGGGGGTTGAATCGGAATGCTGGCAGGATAATAGGAAGCGCAATTTACAATACGAAATCAAAAGAAACTGATCATGACCGAACGTTTCCTCGTTGCTGCCCTCTACCAGTTCGTCCGTCTCGATGACTATCAGGCACGGCGCGAACCGCTACTGGAAGTCTGCCGCAACAACGATGTGATGGGCACGCTGCTGCTGGCGCGCGAGGGCATCAACGGCACGATTGCGGGGCCGGAGGAAGGTGTCCGCGCCGTACTTTCCTGGCTGCGCAGCGATCCGAAGCTGGCGGGTCTCGAGCACAAGGAAAGCTGGGCGGAAGGAGGAAATCCGTTCTACCGCATGAAGGTGCGGCTGAAGAAAGAGATCGTCACCATGGGGGTTGCCGGCATCGACCCGAACGATGTGGTCGGCACCTATGTGGAGCCTGAAGACTGGAACGACCTGATCAGCGATCCCGATGTGGTGCTGATCGACACGCGCAACGATTACGAGGTCGATATCGGCACGTTCAAGGGCGCGGTGAACCCGAAGACCGTCACCTTCCGTGAATTTCCGCAATGGGTGCGCGAACAGGAGCGGCTGCACAACAAGCCGAAGATCGCCATGTTCTGCACCGGCGGCATCCGCTGCGAAAAGGCATCGAGCTTCATGAAGCAGGAGGGCTTCGACGAGGTCTATCACCTGAAGGGCGGCATTCTGAAATATCTCGAAACCGTGCCGGAAGCGGAAAGCCTGTGGGAAGGCGAATGCTTCGTCTTCGACAATCGCGTCTCGGTCGGTCATGGCCTGAAGCCCGGCCCCTATGATTTGTGTCATGCCTGCCGGCACCCGATCAGCGATGAAGACAAGCGCTCGGAGCACTATGTCAATGGCGTTTCCTGCCCGCATTGCTTTGGAAAGATGAGCGTGGAGCAGAAGCAGCGCTTTGCGGAGCGCCAGCGTCAGGTGGACCTAGCGAAACAGCGAGGCGAGGGCCACATCGCCGCCGATCAGGAGGCCCTGCGTGAAGCCAAGCGCAGGGCACGGGAGGAGCAGATCGCCAGATCCACCGCAAAAGGCGAACCGGCCTGAGATGGCGGCCCTGCCGATCCTCTATTCGTTCCGCCGCTGCCCCTATGCAATGCGGGCAAGGCTGGCGCTTGCCTCATCGGGTGAACAGGTGGAACTGCGTGAGGTCGTTCTGCGCGACAAGCCGGCGGAGATGCTTGCCGCAAGCCCCAAGGGAACCGTGCCGGTACTGGTGTTTGCCGATGGCGGCGTGCTGGAAGAAAGCCGCGACATCATGGATTGAGCGCTCTCCGAAAATGACCCTGAAGGCCTGACGGATTGGCCAGCCGTGGAGCTGAAACCCATGCGGGCACTGATCGAAACTTTCGACGGGCCGTTCAAGACGGCGCTAGACCGCTACAAATACGCAACGCGCTACGGCGATGCGGATGAGGCGGCGGAGCGCGCGAAGGCTGCCGGACATCTTGCAGGACTGGAAGCGATGCTGGAGGGTAGGCCCTATCTCTTCGGCTGCCGCATCAGCCTTGCCGATATGGCGCTCCTGCCTTTCGTGCGCCAGTATGCCCATGTCGACATTGACTGGTTCCGGGCGCAACCCTGGCCGAATGTCATTCGATGGCTGGATGCCTTTCTGGCGTCGGACCGGCTTCAGGCGGTGATGGCGAAATACCCGCAATGGCAAAGCGGTAAGGGCGGCGTACTGTTTCCCGCCCCCGATACGGGTGTGTAAGGCAAGGGTGCGTAAGACAGTCGGGGGTGTATAAGAAGGCGGTACCGATTCGAGCCCGATTCATGCTTTTGCATTTCTCCCGCCGGTTTGCCCTTCTTTCCAATCTGCTGATCGCGGCGGGATTGCTGCTTGCCGCCTGCACCTCTTCGCCGATGGATGTTCTGGATATCCGCACTACGGGAACCGGGCCGCGCTATGGCGACAACGACCCGCATGAATGGGAGGGCAGGGCGCCATGGGACTATCCCGTGCACGGGATCGATGTTTCCAAGTTCCAGTTCGATATCGACTGGGCAGCGGTGAAACGGGCCGGCATCCGCTTTGCCTTCATTAAGGCGACGGAGGGCGGCGACCGGGTGGACGATTATTTCGGCACCAACTGGCGCGCAGCGAAGCGCGCCGGCATTCCGCGCGGTGCCTATCACTTCTACTATTTCTGCCGCCCGGCGATCGAGCAGGCGCGCTGGTTCGCCCGCCACGTTCCCAAGGAGCGTGGTGCGCTACCGCCGGTGCTCGACATGGAATGGAATCCGCAATCGCCGAGCTGCAAGCTGCGCCCGCCCGCCGAGGTGGTGCGCCGCGAAATGCAGGTGTTCCTCAATTTCGTGCGGCGGCACTACCGCCAGACGCCGGTCGTCTACACGACACCCGATTTCTACCGCGACAACGAGTTGGCGAAGATCGGCGATGTTTCATTCTGGCTGCGCTCGGTGGCCAACCACCCGGATGAAACCTATCCGGGGCAGGAGTGGACTTTCTGGCAGTATACCGGCACCGGCCAGATGCCGGGGGTCAAGGGCGATACCGACATCAACGCCTTTCGCGGTGATCGGGATGCCTGGAATGAATGGCTTGAGGCGGTGGTGAAATAACGACAGCAAAAGGCCGGGTGCGAAGCTTTCGCAGCCCGGCCCTTTTGTTGCGAATGCTGTTTGTCAGAGGATAGAGGAAAGCTTCATGGCGACGCCCATGTCGCCCTCGACCTTGATCTTGCCCTGCATGAAGGCGGCCGTCGGGTTGAGATCGCCCGAAACCAGATCCTGCAGCACGTCGAGATCGCATTTGATCGTGCAGTCGGTGTCCTTGTTCTCGGTGGAAACCTCGCCGCCGTCGATGACCACGACGCCGTCGCCGCCGCAATCGAACTTGACCGATGCGCCGATGTCGGTGCCGTCGCTCATCTTGGCCTTGATGCTGTCAGCGATTGCCTGAATGCTCATGTGCTGCTCCTCTTGATATGGCCGGGAGGTTGTTTTCCGCCCGAAATCTTACGTTTACGTCAATTGCGCTTTTGCCCGGTTTTCAGCATGATTGCAAGGGTAATATGGAGCGGTAATGACGCTTGACGTATATCGTCATTATTCATATTCTTACTGACAATGATACTTGGCTTTCGAGACAGGAAAACTGAGGCCTTTGCGCGAGGTGGGTTCGTGAAGGCGTTTTCCGGTTTTGAAGCTCAAGCAGAACGGCGGCTTGCCATTTTGAATGCCGCACCATCCCTGGAAACGCTTCGTGCATTGCCAAGCAACCGGCTTGAAGCGCTGAGAGGCGATAGGGCAGGGCAGTACTCCATCCGCATAAATCAACAGTGGCGTGTCTGCTTTGAATGGCCGGACGGACAAAATGGTCCGTCGAACGTTGAAATCGTGGATTACCACTAGAGACGAGGAAGCATCCATGTTCAAACGCGCTGTACATCCCGGCATCATCCTGAAGGGCGAACTGGACGAACTCGGCATCACGCCGACCGAATTTGCCCGCCAGATCAATGTGCCGCCCAATCGCGTCAGCCAGATCATTTCCGGCAAGCGCTCCATTACCGGCGACACGGCCTTGCGCTTCGGCCACTGGTTTGGGGTTGACCCGGAATTCTGGATCAACCTTCAGGCGCAGTTTGAATTGGCGACGGCTGACAGGGAAACCGGCGAGGCCATTCGCAAACTGCCGACAAAGGCGGGCTTGCGGGCGGGTGCAGAGCAGCAGGGGCTGGTGTGAGGCCGAATATAACCGGCTCCATCCGCATCTTTCCACTAGCCCGACCCTGGACATGCGGCTCAGCCACTCGCAGGCCGGCTTACCTGCAAGCCTTTACGGCAGTCAGTTCGCGGTGAGCAATGCGTCGGAGAACTTCTCGCGCAAGGCGGTCTTCAGGATCTTGCCGGTGGCGCCCTTGGGGATTTCTTCGACGATCATGACGGCATCAGGAATCCACCATTTGGCGACCTTGTGCTTGTAGAAGCCGAGCAGCGCCTGTTCGTCGATGGTTCTGCCCTGCTTGGGCACGACGATCAGCAGGGGGCGCTCATCCCATTTTTCGTGTTTTGCGGCGATGACGGCAGCCTCCGCCACGTCGGGGTGGGCAACGGCGAGGTTTTCCAGATCGACGGTCGAAATCCACTCGCCGCCGGACTTGATGATGTCCTTGGAGCGGTCGCGGATGGTCATGAAGCCGTCCCCGTCAAGGGTCGCCACATCGCCGGTGGGAAACCAGCCCTTGCGCAGCGGGTCGCCACCCTCGTTGGAGAAGTAGCTCGAAAGCACCCACGGGCCCCGGCAGTAGAGATTGCCCTGCGTCTCGCCATCGCTGGGAAGCTGGTTGTCGTCATCGTCGAAGACGCCAAGCTCGATGCCGAAGGGCGGACGGCCCTGGCTCTCGCGCAGTTTCTTCTGCCCGGCTTCGGACAGTTCGAAATGCTTGTTCTTCAGATTGTTGACGCTGCCGAGCGGCGAAAGTTCCGTCATGCCCCAGGCATGCAGCACCTCGACATCGTATTCGTCACGGAAGCGCTCGATCATTGCCGGCGGGCAAGCCGAGCCGCCGACAATGGTGCGCTCCAGATAGGGCAGCTTTTCGCCGCTGGTTTCGAGATGCTGCAGGAGGCCTGCCCAGATGGTTGGCACGCCGGCGGAGATGGTCACCTTTTCCTGGTTGAACAGCCGGGTCAGACTGGCACCGTCGAGGCCGGGGCCGGGCATGACCATCTTGGCGCCGACCAGCGGTGCGGCATAGGGGCTGCCCCAGGCATTGACGTGGAACATCGGCACGACCGGCAGAAAGCAGTCTCGGGCGGAGAAATTCATCACATCGGGGGTTGCCGACATCATGGCATGCAGCAGGGTGGAACGGTGGGAATACAGGACGCCCTTGGGATTGCCTGTCGTGCCGGAGGTGTAGCAAAGCGAGGAGGCATCGCGTTCGTCGACGTCATCGGGCCAGGACCAGCCGCTATCACCTTCCGCGATCAGATCCTCGTAGAACTCGACCCAGGGATATTCGTCGCGCACGGCCTCGTCTCGGGCCTCCATCATGACGAAGCTTGCGACGGTCTGCAGCGCATCGCGGATGCCGGCGACCAGTGGCAGGAAGGTCCTGTCGAAGAACAGCATGCGGTCTTCGCCATGGTTGATGATGTAGACGAGCTGCTCGGCGAAGAGCCGGGGATTGACGGTGTGGCAGACAAGGCCGGCGCCGGAGACGCCGTAATAGAGTTCCAGATGCCGGTAGTTGTTCCAGGCAAGCGTTCCGATGCGGTCGGACCTGGACATGCCGCGGTTCTGCAGGGCCGAGCCCAGCAGCAGGGCACGCCGGCGCAGTTCGGCGTAGTTGGTGCGATGCTCGCCGCCGCCCGTGTTGACGGAAACGATTTCCGTGTCGCCATGATACAGCGCTGCATGATCCACAATTCCCGAGATCAGCAACTGCCGTTCCATCATCAAGCCATGCATGCAGTTCCTCCCGAATGTTCGCCACTGGCGTCTGGCGGCAGGCCGGTCCCTTGTGCAACCCTGCCGGGGTATGACAATAGAGGCAACGACCGGCGCTGTGAAACGGTTTTCGATTTTCCTTCAGGCAAACCAGCAAGAAAATGACGAAGTTTACCAATGAAGTCGCCGCCATCCATGAGCGGCTCCAGCAGGTGTTCGAACCGACGCCGCTGCAGTTCAACCAGTATCTCTCCGACCGCTTCGGCGCGCGCATCTGGCTGAAGCGCGAAGACCTTTCGCCGGTGCGCAGCTACAAGATCAGGGGCGCCTACGCCTTCATCATCGAAATTGCCGAGAAAGACCCGGCACAGAAGCTGTTCGTCTGCGCCTCAGCCGGCAATCATGCCCAGGGCTTTGCCCATGCCTGCCGCCAGTTCCGAAAGAAGGGCGTCATTTTCATGCCGGTGACCACGCCGCAGCAGAAGATCATGAAGACGACCTCCTTCGGCGTGCCGCATGTGGAAATCCGCCTGGTGGGCGACAGTTTCGACGAGGCCAACAAGGCCGCGCTCGATTTCTGCAGGGCCGAGGGCGGCGTCATGGTGCCGCCGTTCGACGATCCCAGGATCATTCGCGGTCAGGCGACGGTGGCGAAGGAAATCCTCGATCAACTGCCGGAAGGCGAAACGATCGACCGGGTGGTCCTGCCGGTGGGCGGTGGCGGACTTGCTTCCGGCGTGACGCATTACCTTGAGGACCGGTTGACGGGTGAGGGCGCGCGCGTGCCGCAGTTCAGCTTTGTCGAACCGGACCGTGCGCCAAGCCTGCTGGAAAGCCTGAAGGCCGGCAGGGTTGTTACACTGAAGGACATGGATACCTTCGTCGACGGCGCGGCGGTAGCGAAGATCGGCCGGCACTGTTTCAACCGGCTGAAGAAATACGATGCCTCCCAGGTCGTGCTGGCGCCGACCAACGGGCTGTGCGGCACGATGATCGAAATGCTCAATGTGGAGGGGATCGTGCTGGAACCGGCCGGCGCGCTGACCATCGATGCGCTGAAGCGGCTGCCACGCGAACAGGTTTCGGGAAAGACGATCGTCTGCGTCACCTCGGGCGGAAACTTCGATTTCGAGCGCCTGCCGGAAGTGAAGGAGCGGGCGATGAAATTCGAGGGGCTGAAGAAGTACTTCATCCTGCGTTTTCCCCAGCGCCCAGGCGCGCTGAAGGACTTTCTGTTCATGCTCGGCCCTGAGGACGACATCGCGCGGTTCGAGTATCTGAAGAAATCGGCGCGCAATTTCGGCTCGGTGCTGATCGGCATCGAGACGACGCGGCCGGAGAACTTCGAGCGGCTCAAGAAGAAGTTCGACCAGTCAGGCATGCGCTATCAGGACATCACGGACAACGAAATCGTTGCCAATCTGGTGGTGTGAAGGCGGCCGGGACAGACGGGCCCGGACATCGTGATTCGCGATTTGCCTTGCAATTGACGCATTTGACAGGCATATGCGCTTCGTTCGTTGCAAATTTGTTTGATGAAAACTGAACTGCCCCGGCTAGCCCGGTACTCTGACGTCTTCCTTCTACAATGCGAGCTACGACAAACGCTGCGGGCATGGTGTCTGCGGTGTAAACGCCATTGAAAGGAAATTCATCATGGCTACCGGTACGGTAAAATTCTTCAACACCACCAAAGGTTACGGTTTCATTCAGCCCGATGACGGCGGCAAGGACGCTTTCGTTCACATCTCCGCTCTGGAGCGCGCCGGCATTCACTCGCTCAACGAAGGCGACAAGGTGAATTTCGAGCTCGTCACCGATCAGCGCAGCGGCAAGGTCGCTGCCGACAATCTTTCGATGGCATCGTAAGTCATCGACACTACAAGCCTGAGGCGGCTATAGACGCCAGCCTGCCTTCTGCCGGCCGACCACGGATGTACTGGCGACCGGAAACAGGAAGACAGGCAACAGGCTTGAGCAATTCAGGTTTGACGGAATCGGCAAAACCTGAATGCGTAAACCCAGTCAATGGGATAAATCATTGTCCCGTTTCTGATGAAACGTGAAATGATCTAAAAGGCACTTAAACCCGTCAAACGTGGATGGGGGATGCCTTCGGCTCCGCATTGTAACCGATGCGGGGCTTTTTTATTGCCGTTGGCCCCTGCGGCTGTAAACTCCGGTACGCCCTGCAACGTTGAAATGCCGGACAGTCATGAACGAACCCGCACGCCGACCTTCTGCCGACAATCCGATCCGCGAAACCGACGATGACGCGCGTGCCCTGGCGCGGCAGCTGATGGCCGATGCGCAGTTTGCCGCCGTCGCCGTGCTCGAACTAGAGACCGGCATGCCGCTGGTCAGCCGCGTGGCCGTCGCCGTCGAGGCAGACGGTTCGCCCTTCGTGCTGGCCTCCGACCTCTCCGGCCACTCCAGGGCGCTGGCAAGGGACGGGCGGGCCTCGCTGCTGTTCGGCGAGCCGGGGCCCAAGGGCGATCCGCTGACCCATCCGCGCGTCACGGTGATCGGCCGCATCGAAAAGCTTGAGCGTGGCGATCCGCAGCATGCCGCGCGGCGCGACTTCTGGCTGAAGAAGCATCCCAAGTCGAAGCTCTATGTCGACTTCGGCGACTTTCACTTCTGGCGCATGAAGGTGGAGCGCGCCAATCTCAATGGCGGTTTTGGCAAAGCCTACGAGCTGACGGCCGAAGATCTCAGACAGGCAGGTGCATGAGCGGCAAGGCGGCGGAGACAATCGTTCTCGAAAGCCTGATTGCCGGAGCCAGCAACATGGTGGTGCTGACGGGTGCGGGCATTTCGACGGAATCGGGCATTCCCGACTTCCGTTCGCCGAGCGGCATCTGGAGCCAGTTCACCATCATCGACTATGCCGAGTTCATGGTTTCGGAAGAGGCCCGGCTGGAGGACTGGCGGCGGCGCTTTGCGATGGAGGATCAGCTGGGTGAGGTGAGGCCCAACATCGGGCATGAGAAGATCGCCGAATGGGTGCGCAGCGGCAAGTGTTCGACCCTGATTACCCAGAACATCGACGGGCTGCATCAGGCCGCCGGAACGCCGGCCGATGCGATCATCGAAATTCACGGTAATGCGCGCCACGCCAGTTGCACCGCCTGCGGACTGCGTCACGAGATTGCCGAATGCCGCACGCAACTGGAGGAAACCGGACATGCGCCGCGCTGCCGGCAATGCGGCCAGATCGTCAAGTCCGATGTGGTGATGTTCGGCGAGTCGATGCCTGCGGCCGAGACCGAGGCGGCTTTCACGGCTGCGCAGTATTGCGACCTTTTCCTGGCGATCGGCACTTCCCTGGTGGTCTATCCGGCGGCAGATCTGCCGGTTGCCGCGAAAGAGGCCGGCGCAAAGCTTGTCATTATCAACCGTGAGGAAACGCCGCTCGACCGCTATGCCAATCTGGTTGTTCGCGCAGGCATCGGCGCCGTGCTCGGCGCGTTGTGAGCGGTCGTTCAGTTGTCGCCAAAGCCCATGCCGAAGCCGGTACCGAGTTCGGGCTGCAGCACGATGACGGTGGGGCTTGCCGGCAGGGTGGCTAGCGAGACGGTAAACTCGCTTCCCTCGTGCACGTCGACGGCAAAGGAAGCGGAGATGTTGTCGACGAAGCGTTGCAGGGAGAAGCCCGAGAACCAGTGCATCGGCAGGATGATGGACGACCGGAACTGGCGTGCCAGATCGGAAATGCCCTGAATGCTCAGGGTCAGGCCGCCATCGACGGGGATCATGAGGATGTCAAGGCGGCCGATTGCTGCGATGTGCTCAGGCGTAAGCGTGTGATGCAGATGGCCGACATGGCCGATGCACAGGCCCGCCATCTCGAAGATGAAGATCGAGTTGCCATCGGCCTCGATCAGCACGCCGCCGCTGTAGATGTCCGTCGTCACGTTGCGGATCAGGACATCACCGACCTCGAGGTAATGGCTGGCAGGGCCGGAGCCCTCGCCCCAGCCGCGAAGGACATGAGGAATGGCGGGGTTCGGGGCGGTGGTGTAGTGGGTGCCGTGGGCATGGTTCATGGTAACCACATCCGGCAGGCGGCCTGTTCCCGCCCGGCCGGCGAAATCCGTGGCCATCACGATACCCTGAGGGCTTTCCATCCGGTAGGTCGAGTGCACCGCATAGCGGATGCGCACCGCGTCGGCCATCGACTGGGCCAGATGTTGCGGTGGAGCGAAGGGCCGGCCGGACGAAACGTTCGATACCTTCCACAGCAAGGGAGGATCGGCCAGGCCGGCAATCGCCAGGCAGGTGCTCGGGTGGCGATTGTTTGCAGAGCCGTTGTCCGACTGCGCCGTGACCGGCTGCGCCCAGACAACCAGCGCCAGCAATGCCAGCACTACGGACATGGCAGTGGCAAGACTGCGCCAGTTTTTTTGATGGATGAACGGGCCACGAACAGGGATCACGCCGCAAACCTTTCTTCGAAGCGTTGGTGCCCACCCGCAAACCAAGCTTAGCGTGGCTTGGTCAGCGAAATCAACTTGCCGGCAATCGCCTTTTCCTTTGATCCCGTTGGCAGAACGATCACGGGTTTTGAACAACCTAAACAATTGTCCAGTTATTGAAGAAGGCGGCGCGCACTACACCAAAAACTGTAGCAAGCGGCGCAACTGCAACGCCCGGTTTTCCATGTGCTGTAATCCATTTGACAAAATAAAGCCGTTTTTGTGGAAAATTCTGCCCGAGTAGACGCATTTTCGATGACTATTTTTTGGGCAATATTGTTCTTTCAGGCGAATAAAGAGCTGTTTCGCCAGTATTTCCGAGCCAAAGGTTCAAAAAGTAAACAGTCTGTTTACTTATTCTCACCATCAAACGCCGCTGCCCGGTTCACGAATTCCGTCCAAACATGATATCACACCCTGGTTCACGGGAAGCTGTTATGGAGACCGAACAAGACCTGGGGGGTCCTACCGGTCACGCAGGAATCTTGAGGAAGCATTCTGCGTCATAACCGTGAAGAGCATGGTCATACGGTGTGGAGCGTTCGAGCAAAACCCGTGTGGCCATGCTTGTTTCCGGCTTCGGCAAATCCGGCAGTTGAGGGCCCGCTTTCGGGCGTGCGGCAATCCGCTTGGAACAGGCGGGTATTTCCTGTGGCGCAAATCCGCGAAAGACAATAACCAGTGGCTGGCAATCCAATGGCCGGTGGGGCAGGCAGTTTTCCCGGCCGGCAATAGCGGGAATCTGTGTGATGGCGGAAAAGGGCATTTTGAGCGGCTACACCATTCTCGATCTGAGTTCGGTGGTTCTCGGGCCCTATGCAACCCAGATGCTTGGCGATCTCGGCGCCGATGTGATCAAGATCGAGGGCCCGGCAGGTGACATCATGCGCCATGCCGGCCCGATGCGATCGAAGGGGATGGGGCCGATCTATCTGACGATCAATCGCAACAAGCAGGCCATCACACTCGATCTCGCAAAGCCGGAAGCCAAGGAAATCCTCAAACGGCTGATCGCGAAGGCCGATGTCTTCTTCCACAATGTCCGCGCCAGCGGCATCAAGCGGCTGGGCTTCGACTATGACAGCGTGCGCGCCATCAAGCCGGACATCGTCTACGTCCATGCGGTGGGGTTTGCCTCGGGCGGGCAATACGAGGGCCGCCCGGCCTATGACGATCTCATTCAGGCGGCGAGCGGGCTGGCGCTGATGTTGCCGAGACAGGACGGCAGCAAGGCGCCCCGCTATTTTCCGGGCCTGATGGCAGACAAGACGACGGCACTGTTTGCCGCCAATGCCCTGCTCGCCGGCCTGCTGCATCGCGAGAGGACCGGCGAGGGCCAGTTCATCGAGGTGCCGATGCTGGAGTGCATGGTATCCTTCAACATGGTGGAGAACCTTTATGGCCACGCCTTCGTGCCGCCCTTGGGCGATACCGCCTATTCGCGCTCGGTAAGCCCCCACCGCAAGCCCTATGCCACCAGGGACGGCTATATCGCAGTGATGCCCTACAGCGACGATAACTGGCGGCAGTTCTTCACCCTGGGCGGCAGGCCGGAACTTGCCGACGATCCGCGTTTCGCCACCTATGCGGCGCGCACCGTCAACATCGACGAGATCTACCGTCTTTCAGAGGAGATCTGCGCGCTGAAGACCACCGATGAATGGATGCGCGAACTGATGGCGGCCAGTGTGCCCTGCATGCGGGTGCACAGTCTGGAAACCGTGCTGGAGGACCCGCAAATCGCCGGTACGGGATTTGCCGAGGTGCGCAACCATCCAAGCGAGGGCGACTACCGGGCAATCCACCAGCCGGTGCGCTATTCCGCCAGCCCCTGCCCGATCAAGCGGGAGCCGCCGCGCCAGGGGGCTGACACCGATTCGATCCTTGAAGAGTTGGGATATGGCGAAGCGGAAATCGCCAGGCTTCGCGAGAACGGTGCCGCGGGCTGAGCGAAGCCGACCAGTAACTCAGGTTCAGAGCAGAAAAAATACTACCCGAAGGTGAGGCTGTGGTTCTACGGGAAGCAGGGACCACCATGCACCACGGCGTGGCGCATGTGGCGGAGATAAAGTGGGGGATCGTCCGCCAAGCCTCAATCGGGCTAGGTATACTTACGCAGGGTAATTTTCAAGAAGTTATTGTCACTGTTGACAATTTTGTTACCCGCGCAGGTCGGAGAACGCATCGGCAAGGCGGTCCAGAGCCTCTGTCAGCACAGGCCGTGGCGTGGCGAAATTGAACCGGACCCAGTTCTCCCCGCCGGGGCCGAACTGGGGGCCGGGGCTCACGCCGATTCGGGCGTCTTCCGTTATGCGCTTCATGAAATCGCTGCGCTCAAGCCCGGTTCCGGTAAAGTCGACCCAGCCAAGATAGGTCGCCTCGATGTGCATGGCGCGGGTGCCGGGGATGTCCTTCACGATGCGATCTGCCAGCAAGTCGCGGTTTGTTTCGAGATAGGGCAGCAGCGCATCGAGCCAGGCATCGCCATGGCGCTGGGCTGCTTCGGTGGCAAGCATGCCGAACAGGGGGAGAGACAGCAGGCCGGCGGCGGCGCAGGCAGATCTGAAGCGGCGGCGCAGTTCCGGATTGGAGATGATGGCGCCGCCTACATGGGCGCCCGCCAGGTTGAAAGTCTTGGTGGCCGCAGCGCAGGTGATCAGCCGGTCCATGATTTCCGGCATTACCTTGGCCGTCACGTGATGGGTGTATCCCGAATAGACGAGATCGTGATGGATTTCATCGGCGATGAGCAGGAGGTCGCGTTCGATGCAGAATTCGCAGACGGCGCGGATTTCATCTTCCTTCCAGACCTGGCCGCCGGGATTGTGGGGCGAACACAGGATTACGATCCTGGCGTCGGCAGGAAGCGATGCGGCAAGCCCCTCCAGGTCCATGCGGTAGCGGCCCTGTTCGTTGATCATCTGCTGGTTGTGAATGCGGCGGTTATTGGCAGCGATGATCTTGCCGAAGGCATGATAGGCGGGCGAGAAAACCACCACGTGATCGTTTTCCTCGCTGAAGGCCTGAAGCATCAGGCCGATGGCGGAGACGACGCCCGGTGTCGGGGTGATCCAGTCGGGATCGGGCTCCCAGCCGTGGCGGCGGGAGAGCCAGCCGCTCATCGCTTCCCGCCAGCCCAGATCGCCCGTGTAGTAGCCATGGGTGGAGCGTTGTACCTCTTCCAGCAGCGCTTCCTTAACGGCAGGCGGCGATTCGAAATCCATGTCGGCAACCCACATGGCGATGGCATCTCTGCCCCTGGCGCCGACAGCCTTTTCCATCCCGTCCCATTTGCTGGAATGGGTATCCCAACGGTCGATGACCTTGTCGAAGTCGAATGTCACAGTGCCTCCGCACGCATTTTGAGAACGATCTGCATGGTGATGTCGTGTCGCAGACCAGGAAAGGGCCGTGTTCCGTTTGTATTCGGTTTTCAGGCCGTGGCAATCCTGCGGTAGATCCACAGACGCGCCGGCGGCAGATTCCTGAAAATCCAGTCGAGGGGTTCGACGGTATAGGTCTGCCAGTCCGGCGGTACCGGCGAATGCGGTCCATAGGAAAGCTGCACGATGGGCCTGCCTGCCGGCAGCCGGTTGAGCAGGTCCCTGACCAGCGCGATGCGCTGTCCGACGGGGAAGTTGAGCAGCGGCAGGGCGCTGACAACCGAATCGAACCTGGACGCAGCCATTTCACCGAGCGCGTTCTGCAGGTCGAAGGCATCGCCGTGAATGAAGTTCACGCCGGGATGTTCGGCCTCCAGATGGGGGATGAGCGAGGCGGTGTATTCGACGGAATAGAGATTTTCCGGCTTCACGCCGTGTCTGAGAATGGCCTTGGTGATGGCGCCGGTGCCGGGTCCCAGTTCGAGCACGGGCAGGCCCGACCCGGTATTGATGACGCTGGCCATGCGTGTTGCGATGACCTTGCCGGTCGGGCAGATCGTGCCCATGGCCTTGGGCGACTCGACCCATGACTTGAAGAAACGGATTTCCTCGTCGAACCGCTCGGCTATTTTTTCAACCTTGAACCCGGACATCGAACTCCCTCTCGTGGCCCCGTTCCGCCACCGGCGGAAGATGCGACGGTTATAAACCGACGCAGCGGCAAATCCATTGTTTCTCGCATCTAATGCGCAGGTTTTTGCTGGAAATGCGGCCATGCCCGTATCCGCGGCTGCCCGCCGGGCCGTGGGAGGAGGCTTTGCCTACCGGCCGGCGGAGCGGATTGCGGCGGCGCGGGATTTTGCCAGGAAAACGGCGACGAACCACAGCGCCATGACAAGGACGATGGTCGGTGCCGGGGCGCTGTCGATGAAGAATGCGGCGTAAACACCGGCAAAGGCAGAACTGGCCGCGACGGCCACGGAGGTAAGCAGCATCACGGGGAAGGTTCTCGTCAGCATGAAGGCGATGGCGCCGGGGGAAATCAGCAGCGCGATGGCAAGAATGAGACCGACCGCCTGAAGGGCGGCGACGATGGTCAGCGACAGCAGCGCCAGCAGGCCGTAATGATAGAGACCCACTGGCTGGCCGGTTGCGCGAAACTGCTGGGGATCGAAGACATGCAGCATCAGGTCGCGCCATTTGAGCGCCAGGATGAGTGCGACAAATGCCGAAATCACCAGCGCGTTGAGGACATCGGCCCAGGTGGAGCCGAGCAGGTCGCCGAACAGGATGTGGTCCAGATGGACATCGGTGCTGATCGCGGTGAACATGACGAGGCCGAGGGCGAACATGCCCGAAAACACCACGCCCATCACCGTATCCTCGCGCAGGCGGCTGTTGTCGCCGATGAAGCCGGTGGCAATGGCGCAGGTAAGCCCGGCGGCAAAGGCGCCGAGCGCCAGCGGCAGGCCGGCAATGTAGGCGAGCACGATGCCCGGCAGGACGGCGTGCGAGATCGCATCGCCCATCAGTGCCCAGCCCTTGAGCACGAGAAAGCAGGACAGCAGGCCGGCGGGAACGGATACGGCAAGCGCAATCAGGAAGGCCTGCTGCATGAAGGGAAACTGGAAGGGCATCAGCATTGCGTCGATCATGATGCGGCAGCCTCTTCTCCTTCCGCGCGGGCGATTGCCCGGCGGGCGCGGCGGCGGGAAGCAAGCAGGCCGTGCTTGGGGGCGAAGACGAAGGCCAGCAGGAACAGCGCCGTCTGGGCCAGAACGACGATGCCGCCGGTCGCAGCATTGAGATAGTAGGAAGCCCAGGCGCCGAAGACGCCGGTTGCAGCGCCAATGGCGACGGCAATGCGGATGAGGCTGGGGAAGCGGTCGGTTAGCAGATGCGCCGTTGCGCCGGGGGTCACCACCATGGCGATGACGAGGAAGGCGCCGACGGTCTGCAAGGCGGCGACTGTCGAGGCGGCAAGCAGCGTGAAGAAGACGACGCGCAGGACGGCGGGGTTGAGGCCGATGGAGCGGCCGTGGTTTTCATCGAAGAAGGCGACCATGAAATCCTGCCATTTCAGCGTCAGCACGGCGAGTGTGATGACCGAGATGATGACGAGCTGCAGCGTGTCCGCCGGGGTAATGGCGAGGATGTTGCCGAGTACGATGGTCTGGATGTTGACCGAGGTGGGCGACAGGGAAACCATGAACAGGCCAAGGCCGAAAAAGGAGGTGAAGATCAGGCCGATGATGACATCCTCGCGCAATTGCGTGCGGATGTTGAGAAACAGCATGGCGGCTGCCGCAAGCCCGCCCGAGAGGAAGGCGCCGAAGGCAAACGGCAGGCCGAGCATGTAGGCACCGGCAACGCCCGGCACGATGGCATGCGACAGCGCATCGCCAACCAGCGACCAGCCCTTCAGGATCAGGTAGCAGGAGAGAAACCCGCAGACCAAGCCGACCAGACCGGAGACGGCAATGGCCTTGACCATGTAGTCATAGCCGAACGGTTCGAGCAGAAGCTCAATCATCGCCCGGTTCCCGTTTGGCATCGCCCTGTGCGGCTTTTTCGGTATCGGCAGGGTTCTTGTCGTAGAGTACCAGCGGCCGCTCGTCGTCGGTGATGACGGTGATCTGGCGCGGGTCCTCGTCGTCGTGCAGATCCGCACCGCCGAGGATGAAGTGGCGCAGCACGCCGCCGAAGGCCATTTCGAGGTTTTCAGGCGTGAAGATTTCCGACGTTTTGCCCGAGGCGAGAATCGTCTTGTTGATGAAGATGGTGCGGTCGCAATATTCCGGCACACTGCCGAGGTTGTGGGTGGAAACCAGCATGACCTTGCCTTCGCTGCGCATGGCCGAAAGCAGATCGATGATGGCATGCTCGGTCTTCACGTCGACGCCGGTGAACGGCTCGTCGAGCAGGATGACTTCGCTTTCCTGGGCGATGGCACGGGCAAGGAACACGCGTTTCTTCTGGCCGCCCGACAATTCGCCGATCTGGCGCTTGCGGAAGTCGATCATGTTGACACGGGAAAGCGCTGCCTCGACCATCTCGTGGTCGCGCGGTTTTGGGCGGCGCAGAAAACCCATATGGCCGTAGCGGCCCATCATCACCACGTCTTCCACCAGAACCGGGAAATTCCAGTCGACTTCCTCGGCCTGGGGAACATAGGCGACCTTGACGGCCTTCAGCATTTCCGCCGCCGGCCGGCCGAGAATTTCAACCGTACCGGAAGCAAGCGGCAAGAAGCCCATGATTGCCTTGAAAAGGGTCGACTTGCCGCTGCCATTGATGCCGACAAGGGCTGCGATCGTGCCCATGGGGATCTCAAAACTGGCGTCCTTCAGCGCGGTGACGCCATTGCGGTAGACCACGGTGACGCCGGAGAGCTTCAGCCCCGGTGTGCCGGATTTTGCGGCAGCGGCCTGCGTCGCGCTCACGGTTTCAGCCCTTCGGCGATGGTGGAAGTGGTGAGCCGCAGCAGATCGAGATAGGTGGGCGCAGGGCCGTCTGCTTCCGTCAGGGAGTCGACGTACAGGACGCCGCCATAGCGCGCGCCGGTTTCCCGCGCCACCTGACGGGCGGCATCGGGCGGAATCGTGCTTTCGCTGAAGACTGCGGGAATATCGTTTTCGCGTACCAGGTCGATGACCTTGCGAACCTGCTGCGGCGTGCCCTGCTGGTCGGCATTGATCGGCCACAGATAGGCCTCCTTGAGGCCGAAGTCCCGGGTGAGATAGCTGAAGGCACCTTCACTGGTTACCAGCCACCGGCGCTCCTCGGGAATGGAGGCAAGCGTTTCGCGCAGCGGTGCGACGGCGTCGGTGATCGCCGCCTTGTAGGCTTCGGCGTTGGTTCAGCAGGTATCGGCGTTGGCCGGATCGTACCCGGCCATGGCGGCCGCAATGTTGTCGACATAGATCAGCGCGTCGCTCGGCGACATCCAGGCATGCGGGTTGGGCTTGCCGGTATAGGGGCCTTCGCCGATGCCGATCGGCTCGACACCATCGGAAATCGTTGCGCTCGGCACATCCGACAAATTGGCGAAAAAGCGCTCGAACCACAGTTCAAGATTGAGCCCGTTCCAGAGGATGAGATCGGCATCCTGCGCCTTGATGATGTCGCGCGGGGTCGGCTGGTAGTTGTGAATTTCGGCACCGGGCTTGGTGATGGAGACGACCTCTGCCGCATCACCTGCGACGTTGCGCGCCATGTCGGCAATCACGGTAAAGGTCGTGGCCACCTTGAACTTGTCGGTAGCCTGGCCGGGCAGGGCGGTGGCCAGCCAGAACAGGATGGCGGCAACCGCCTTGAAACGCAGCATGAACCTCAACCTTCTTCCTGCGGGCATGAACTCGTCCTCTCTTCAAGTTAATGAAAATGCAAATCGTTTGCAACAAGTGTTTGACTTGCGACCACTCCGGCGAAACTGCTTTTCAGCTGCAGTTGCTTCGCAACTGGAACCCGGCCGCCGCCTTTGCTAAGAAGGAGCAGGGAAAGGGGCGCTTTTCAGCGCCTACTGCTGTCTGCGAAACGGGTGGAAGCTTCATGGACCAGCATCGCGATTACGAAAGCGAACTGCGCGAGGCGGGCGTGCGGCTGACCAAGCCGCGCAAGATCATCCTCAAGATTCTCGGCGAAAGCCAGGATCATCCCGATGCGATGGCGATCTTCCGCCGCGCGGTGAAGATCGACGCCTCGATTTCGCTTGCCACGGTCTACCGCACGATGAAACTGCTGGAAGGCCTCGGCGCGGTGCACCGCCACTCCTTCGAGGGCGGGCCGGCGCGGTTCGAACATGCCGATGGCGAACATCACGACCACCTGATCGACCTCGATACCGGCAGGGTGATCGAGTTTCATTCGGAGACGCTGGAACGGCTGCAGGAGCAGATTGCCGACGAGTTGGGCTACGACATCGAGCATCACCGGCTGGAGCTCTATGGCCGGAAGCGGCGGCAGCGGTGAGGGCGATGCCTGTCCAAAATCCTGCTGACGGCATGTTGTCAGTAGCGTCGGGCTAAAACGCACTCCTGGCGGGTTCACTCCGAACTCGGCAGGAGATCGGGAATGAAATTTGCCTCACTTCGCCTCATAGCCGGGGATATCCATGGCCTCGTTGCATTCTATGAACTGGTCACCGGGCTTAAAGCCAACTGGCCAGCACCGGTGTTTGCCGAGATTGTCACCGATTCGGGTACTCTGGCTTTCGGTACGGCTGAGACGGTTGCCCTGTTCCGGGAAGGGTCTGCAGAACCCGGTGCAAACCGCACCGCGGTAATTGAGCTTCAGGTAGACGACCTTGAGGATCATTATGCGCGATTGAAGGATATCTGCGAGGTGGTGCATCCGCCCAAGCTGCTGCCCTGGGGCAATCAAACCTTCCAGTTGCGCGACCCGGAGGGCACGCTTGTGAGCCTGTACATGCCGGCAACCGATGCGGCAAAGGCGCGCTTCGGCGGACGGTGAGGTGTGGGTATCCGTCTGACCCCGGCAGGATCAGACGAGGAAGTCGTCGGTGACCAGATCCGATGCCGTCACGCCCAACAGCAGGATGCTTGTATCGCTGTCGAGTTGAAGCGAGACGCCCTGATTGTAGTTGGTGGCCAGACTCGTGACCTCGTCCGCGGAGGAAAATCCGAAGGCACTCAGATCGAGCACTTCACTGCCTCCCGCGCCCGCAACAAAGTCGGTTATGGTCGTTTCACCGAAAACGTCGTCGAAGATGAAGGTGTCGACGCCATCGCCGCCGGTCACCAGGTTCGTGCCGCCGCCTGCGTTGATCGTGTCGTTGCCGGCGCCGCCATCGATGCGGTCGTCCTTGTCGCCGGTCGTGATCGTGTCATTTCCGGCGTTGGACCAGATCACGGCCTTGCTGGTTCCCAGATCAATGTCGAGGTCGCCCAGCACCACGGTGTCCGAGGCCAGTTGCAGGAACTGGGTGCCCTTGGCCGACGAGCGGATGAGTTCGATGCTGTCCAGCAACTGGGCATCGGCGCTGTCTTCGATCATCAGCAGGTTGGAGCCGCCCGGCAGCACCAGTGTGTCCGTTCCGTCTCCGCCCGAATAGGCCGCGCCGCTGACAGTGAAGAAGGATGCGCCGAGGACTTCGCCCGTTACGGGGTTTTCGATCACAGCGTGTTCAGGCGCCTGTGTACCGGCGACGAAGTTCAGGGTATCGTCATTGGTCGCCCCGGAAACGGTCTGGCTGACCGGCGGCGTTACGCTGGCCGCATCGTCGCCCCACTGCACGAGTGCCGTTGAAAATGCGGTGTCGATGCCGTCGGTTATCTGGAAGCTCAGATTGATGATGCCCGATCCGGCGGTGCCGGGGTCCACGGCGATGCTGCCATCCTCCCAGATGGTCACCTGAACCGGATCGTTGGTGGTCGAGTTCCAGGTGAAGGGCGTACCGAAGTCGCGGCCCTTGCCGAGCGGTGCGATGGAAAGCTGGTCGTTCTGATCGGTATCAGTGGCGGTGGCCAGCAGGTTGCCGGTAACGATGCCGCCGCCAATTCCGTAAATTTCAGCGTTGAGCGGATCAGGGGCGTCGTTTTCGCCGAGCACCGTAACCGTCACCGTGCCGAAGGTCGGCCACGGATCGCCGCCCTGGGGCTGGTAGGTGTAGGTGAAAGTGACGTCGTAGGTATCTCCGACGCTGAGGAAGTCGAAGGAGGAATGGGTGCCTTCGGCATTCCACAGACTGTAGGTCAGGCCGTTGCGCCCTTCGCTCGCGCTTCCCAGTTCGGGTTGTGATACGATGATGAAGGAATCGAGCTGCGGGCCGTCGACGTCATAGTCGTTGGGATTCTGCCCGAAAAGCGTTGTGCGATCATCCTCATCGACCGTTGCCTGGCGGTCGGGCGGAATGCCGATATCGTCCGTGCCGGTAACCTGAACCACGGCATATCCCTCACCCTGTACGGCATCAAAATCCAGCCCTTTCAGGCGTGTCGTGCCCGAAACCTGGCTATATTCCATCCGTGACAGCGGCGCGCCGTCGAAGAGATGGCTGAGGTTGATATCGAAGCCCGAATTGTCCAGCGTGGTTGAATCGAAGACTTTCACGCCAAGGGAAACGCCATCCTTGTCGAACCCCTCGATCAGGACAACCGCCTCGTCCCAGAAGGAGTCTGCGCCGAAGCGAATGTTGATGGCCGGATCGTCGAATTCGAAGTTCAGGCTCTCACCGGCGTCGATGAAGTATTCGCCATGACTGCCCGCGCCGCCGACGACGCCGACCGAGGAACCGGCAATGGCGATCTGCCCCGGGCTGGTAATCGTCACGCCACCAAGGGCGACTTCGCTGGGCTGACTGGTGGCGAAGGTGCCGAAATCATAGCTGTACTGTGCGAAGGTGGCGCCTTGGACAACCTGACCGGCTGCATCCTCGACCGAATAGGATACAACGTCATAGTGGATGGCGCCTTCGGGGAGATGATCCCATGAGGCAGGCCAGCTTGCCCCGAAGCGCGGCGTGAAGACCAGAGAGATAGCGCCATCGGCCGTGAAGCCTACGCCATCGCCGGTATTGCCGGTGAATGTCACCGGCGACCCCAACAGCGATGTGGCCGAAACAACCTTCAGGCCGGTGCCTGAATCGTTGCCGAGGACGTCGATCAGCACGGTGGCGTTTTCGGTCACATCGGCAACGTCGTTGGCCAGTTCCGGCGCATCGAAAATGCTGGTGACATTCATGGTGGCGATGACCGAGTCGGCCACCCCGTCGGAAACCGTGAAGCCGAAGGCATCGTCAACCGTGCCACCGGCAGCATTATCGGGCGTCAGCACCAGATTGCCGGATGCAATGTCGCCGGTACCGATCGCCGCACCGGTACCGACAGTGATGCCCGAAAGGGTCAGGGTCCCGCTGGCCGGAAGGCTGACAATCCCGATCGCCGTCATCGCGTCTTCGAAGTCGACATCGTGAAAGCCGAAATCCGCCAGTGAAAACACATGCGGGATATCGGCCTGGGTATAGATGTGACCGGGGCTGGCGGTCGGGGCCGTATTGTTCTTGGCGCCGTCGAGGTCGCCGACGCTCCCCGCTGCTTCGTCTATCTTTGCGTCAAGGCTGGTGCCGGTAAACTCCGACAGGGCGTCGACCGCGCTGCCGGGCTGGCCGTCGACGGTTTCCTCCTGAGCCGCCAGTTCGACTGCATCGGCTGCCTCGCCCTGGACGACGATTGCCACCTGGGTGATCCCGGTCAGGAAATCCTCGCCGTCCGAAAAGCCGGAAAGCGCATCGGCAACGGCCTGGTTCGTCTCGGCTAGCAATGCAGCTGCTGCGGCGACGGTCGATGTTGCTGAGGAGATGTCGATGCCCAGCGAAGCGGCAGCGCTACCGGCTAGGCCGCCCAGCGTTGTCTCGTCGGCAAGGTCGGCGGGCAGGGAGGCGGCCACTTCTGCAAAGGCCGAGTTGCTTGCCGCAAGATAGGAGGCGGCACCCGCGCCAACCAGAAGGTTGGCGATCACCGTCACGGAATTGAGAACCTGCGTTGACGCAGCCTGCACTGCGGCAGCTTCTGCATCTTCGAGCAAGGTTGCGGCGATTGCATCGAGCGACAGCAGGTCGATAGCCGGGGCAAGACCCAGACCATCCAGAACCGCAGCATGCGCCGCCGTCACGTCCATGCCACCGTCCGCCAGCGCCTGAACCAGGGTGGTCAGCGGCGTGATGATGCCGGAACCGTCCGGCGCCTTCAGCATGCCCTCGAAGGCAAGCCCGGTGGCAACGTCGATGCCCCCGGTCATGACCAGCGTGCCGGCCGGATCGACGAGTTCGAAGTCGCCGGACCCGTCGGTCATCGCGATTGCCTCACCGTCATCGTGTACGCCGTTGTTGTTGGCATCGCCGATCACGGTAGCGGCGGCGAAATATCCATCGGCAGCATTGCCGGCAAGCACATCGGTTTCGCCGCTGATGATGATTGTTGCAGTTGCCAGGTCGTTGTCGCCATCGGCGTCGGTGACCCTGTAGGCAAAGCTCACCTCGGCGGTCTCGTCCTGCTTCAGATAGTCGAAAGCACCGGCGGGATCGAAGGAGAAAGTCCCGTCCGCATTGAGGATCAGGTTTCCGGCATCCACATCGCTGACCAGCTCAACCGCGGAAACGAGATCGGGAACCGAGTCGTTGTCCAGTACCGATGCCGACAGGGCAGGACCATCCTCGCTTATGGCAAATTCGTCGTCGCCGGCGGTTACGGGCTCGTCGGCGGGGTCCTGCTCGACGCCATCGACGATGATCCGCAGGTTTTCAAACCCGCTCGCTTTCAGGCCGAATGAGGAGAAGGCGAAGGTCTTTTCCGGTCCCCTTCCGAAAGCAAATCCGGGCGGGCAGGCACCTTCGTCAAGAAAATCGAGATAGGCGGCAATGTCAGCCTGCACCTGCTGCGACAGCCACTCATCGCCGGTCATTTCCAGCAGCAGCGTATCCTCGCCGCGGCCGCCATCGGCGACATCGAACGATCCCTGGTTTTCGGAAACGTTGTAGATGACGGTATCATCGCCGCTGTCGGCGGCCACCCGGTCGCTGCCGGCGCCACCATCGATGATATCGTCTCCGGTGCCGCCGAAAACGGTGTCGTTGCCGCCACCGCCGTTGAGTTCGTCGCCGCCCGCATTGCCCCACAGCCAGTCGCTGCCGTCTTTCGCGTCGATGAGATCGTCGCCGGGGCCGCCCTTGAGGATGTCTCGGCCATCGGTGCCGATCAGATGATCGTCCCTGTGTCCGCCACGGGAGTGATTCTTGTGGTAATGCGAGGGGTTGTGGCCGGTCTGGCTGACCGGTGTCCTGTGGCGCGGCATAACGAAACTCCCACGTTACTCGTCGTCCGGCCGCCGCGCCAGTCAGTTATTGCCAATACATGCTGCATGCAAAATCGCTTAAATGGCGTAGAAAAGTCAACCCAGCAATCAAGCGAGGGTTAATTTCAACATTACTGCAGTTTTGAATTTCCGGCGGAAGTTTGCTTGTTCGATTATATTTCAAATCGGAAAATGCAGGGTCTTTCCTTTGAATATATTCGGTTTTTCAAGGCTATCTTCATGCCGGGATGTGCGGCCGGCGACATTGTATCCGTCGGCCGCCATTTTGACCTTGTTCATGACTCCATGACCTAGTTGGCGGTGGTCGGGTCGATGACCGTGGAAACCGGCGTGATCCTGTTTGCCGGGAAGCCGCTCAGCCTTGCATGTTCCTCGATCGCCCGGGAAGTTCCCCGCAAGCTCTTTCCATAGCACGGCGGCAATTGCGGCGCGTGAACGGTCAGGCGTGTCTGCCCGTCTATCCTGATTGCGTCATGCATGTCTTTGGCGGACATTGCCGGGCATGGGGACCGGCAAGGTATAGTTGCCGCAGATGATTTTCAGCGGAGAATGGCGATGAACATTCATGCCAAGGACGGTTCGAAGGCGGCGAACTATCTCGAGGACGTCCTGAAGGATGTCAACGAGGCGAAGGGTCT
>JAMLIH010000100.1 GCA_023954255.1 Phyllobacteriaceae bacterium
CGGGTTTCGCTGGCTCCCGCCACTCCAGTCAGCCAGACGCCGATCCGGTTGGCAACGCCAGTCCGCACCAGTCCCTCGCCAACTACGAATAATCCGGCGATTAGTATCACCACCGGATCGCCGAAGCCGGTCAGCGCGTCCGATACCGGTAGAATGCCACCCAATATCAGCGCCACGATGACTAGCAGGGCCACTATGTCCGGCCGTAGTCGGTCGCTGGCAAATAGCGCGACGGTGACGGCCAGCACGCCGAAAACAAATCCGGTATCGGAAGTCATCAATGGGTTGCCTCCATACCATCACGCGACTGGGAAATGGGGTAGCCTCTTACGCTAGCGGTTTTGGGCTGCACCCCGTTAAGATTTTTGGCAGCCGGCTGCTACGTTGCCGGAAAAGTCATTGAAGTGATAATAAACAATAGGTTTGATGAGATAACCGGCTCTCGCTGTGATGAACACAGCGCTGTCAAAGTACCTGCCTCAAAAACACCTGCGCCCTCGGTTCCTTGGGCGCGGTAAAAAATTCAGCCGGTGGTGCGTCCTCCAACACCTTACCGGCATCCATGAACATCACCCGATGGGCGACTTCGCGGGCGAAACCCATTTCGTGCGTCACCACCGCCATGGTCATCCCTTCCCGTGCCAACTGCTGCATCACGTCCAGCACTTCGCCAACCATTTCCGGATCGAGCGCGCTGGTCGGTTCGTCGAATAGCATCACTTTGGGATCCATTGCCAGGGCGCGGGCGATGGCGACTCGCTGTTGTTGACCTCCCGACAAGCGGGAGGGGTATTCGTGCGCTTTTTCGGCGATGCCGACCTTGGTCAGCAAGGCCATTGCCTTGGTCTCGGCCTCGGCCGGTTTGCGCTTGCGCACGACCCGCTGTGCCAGGGTTACGTTCTCCAACACGGTCTTGTGCGGGAACAGATTGAAGTGCTGAAACACCATCCCGACTTCGGAGCGCACCTTGTCGATGTTCTTCAGGTCGGACGACAGTTCCGTGCCGTCCACCACGATCTTGCCCGCCTGATGTTCCTCGAGCCGGTTGATGCAGCGGATCAGCGTCGATTTCCCCGACCCCGAGGGGCCGGCGATGACGATCCTCTCGCCCCGGTTCACGGTCAGGTCGATATCCCTGAGAACGTGGAACTGGCCATACCACTTGTTCATCTGGCTGATCTGGATGGCGATCTCGTCCGAGACCTGCATCTGGCTGCGGTCGATCGCGCGGTCTGCGATAGCTTCCATGGTTCGGTCTCCTTAACGGTGGTCGGTTTTCAGCCGGCGTTCCAGGTGCATCGAATAGCGGGACATGCTGAAACAGAAGATCCAGAAGACCGCACCGATGAAGATGAAGAGTTCCCAGTAGATCCCCTGCCAGTCCGAGGTCGCGCGAATGGCGCTGGCTCGTCCGATGGGATCGAGGATACCGATGAACACCACCAGCGTCGTGTCCTTGAACAGGCCGATGAAGGTGTTGACGATGCCGGGGATCACCAGCTTGAGCGCCTGCGGCAGGACGACGAGATTCATCATCTGCCAGAAGGCGAGGCCGAGCGCCTGGGCGCCCTCGTACTGCCCCTTGGGGATCGCCTGCAGGCCGCCGCGGACGACTTCCGCCATGTAGGCGGCGGAGAACAGCGCGACGCCGATGAGCGCCCTCAGAAGCTTGTCGAAGGTCACCCCCTCGGGCAGGAACAGCGGCAGCATCACCGAGGACATGAACAGCACGGTGATCAGCGGCACGCCGCGCCAGAACTCGATGAAGATCACCGAGAGCAGCTTGACCACCGGCATTTGCGAGCGGCGGCCGAGCGCCAGCGCGATGCCGAGCGGCAGCGATGCGGCAATGCCGGTTACCGCAATGACCAGCGTCATCAGGAACCCGCCCCATTGCGGGGTTTCGACGAACCGAAGTCCGAAATCGATCGACGAGAGGAATATGACGATGCCGAGCAGCGCCATGGCAAAGATGGTCAGCATGATCGGCCGGCGTGAATCGCCATCCATGCCACGCACGATGAAATGCACGACGCCGCAGATAACTGCCGTCAGCAACACATAGTCGACCCAGAACTTCAGCGCGGAGTCGGCCATGATGGCATTGGGAAGCAGGAAGCCGTTATAGTTCAGGTTGCCGCCGGTCAGCAGGATGAAGGCGACCACCGGGAAAATGCCGAGCATGTAGATGATGTTCTCGCGCTTGAACGGAGCGCTGGGGATCAGCATCGGGATCAGGCCGGCGAAGAACATGATGAGCACCAGGATGGGCCGCCACAGCTCTGCATCGGGATACCGCCCGAAGATGAACTGCTTGAAATAGGCGCCGATATAAGGCCAGCAGGCCCCTTTCCAGCCCTCATAGAGCTCGCCGCCCTGGTTGACGTCCGAACAGGCCAGACGGTCCGTGCCGCTCCAGACAGCGTTGAAAAAGTTGAAGTTCAGGATGCCCGGCAGGATCAGGTAGAGAATCCACAGGGCAAACAGCGTCAGCAGCGTGTTGAACCAGCCATCGAACAGGTTCTTGCGCATCCAGCCGACGACGCCCACCTCCGATGCCGGTGCCGGCATCGGTTTGGTCATCTGTTCACGCACAAAGGCGATTTCCAGTGCGCCGGTTTCGGCGCGGTACAGGGCGGTTTGGGAATCGGTGTCAGACATGATTTTTCTCCCTTACCGTTCGACCAGCGCCATTTTGGCGTTGTACCAGTTCATGAAGAGCGACACCGCCAGCGAAATTGCCAGATAGGTCAGCATCGTCATCAGCAATATCTCAACCGCCTGTCCGGTCTGGTTGAGTGCCGTTCCGGCAAACACCGCAGTAAGATCGGGATAGGCAATCGCAACCGCCAGAGACGAGTTTTTCGTCAGGTTGAGATACTGGCTGGTCAGCGGCGGAATGATGACCCGGAGCGCCTGGGGAATGATCACCAGCCGCAGCGCCGGGCCGGGCCGCAGGCCCAGCGCATGGGAGGCTTCGGTCTGGCCGCGGTTCACGGCAAGAATGCCCGCACGCACGATCTCGGCAATGAAGGCCGCCGTATAGGTCGAAAGCGCAATCAGCAGGGAGATGAATTCCGGAATGACCTGCATGCCGCCCCGAGGGCCGAAATTGCCCGATACCGGGTATTCCAGGGATACCGGCATGCCGGTGACCAGATAGGCCAGGATCGGCAGGCCGAGAACAAGGCCCAGCCCGGTCCAGAACACGGGGAACTGCTGGCCGGTCGCCATCTGCCGCTTGCGGGCCCATCGGCCGATGATCCATGTAAGCGCGATACCGGCAAGGAAGGCCCAGAAAATTGCGCTCGCGCCTGCGGCGAAAATCGGTTTTGGCGCGAACAGCCCGGCAGCATTGAGCTGGCCCACAACGCCGAGATCGATTGAGTCTCTCTTGCCCGGCAGCGTTGCGAGCACGCCCTTGTACCAGATGAAAATCTGCAGCAGCAGCGGAATATTGCGCAGGATTTCCACGTACCAGTAGGCGATTTTCGAAACCACCCAGTTGGAGGAAAGCCGCGCGACGCCGACAACGAAACCGATGATGGTGGCGAAGATGACACCGAGCACGGCCAGGATCAGCGTGTTCTGCAGGCCGACCATGTAGACGGTCCCGTAGGTGGAGGTCTCCGTGTAGTCGATGAAGGGCGAGAAATTGAGCCCGAAACCGGCTTCCCGGTCAAGGAAGTCGAACCCCGAAGCGATCCCGGCCTTGGCCAGGTTGATCGCCGCGTTGTTGACCATGTTGTAGATCAGCCAAATGATGAAGATCAGCAGTACCGCCTGAACGATTGTGCCCCGTACCTTGGGGTCGTTCAGCAGGGCGACTTTTGGCTTCTCATCTACCGAATGCGTTGAAACGACTTCGCCGGATGCCATATTCCCCTCGCTCAATGGGCACTGAACTGTGCCCGGTATTCCGCCGTCCACTCGCCGGGCACCTGCCAACTGCCCGAACTTCCGGCGTTTCCCTGATGATATGTGCCGCGGGCGCTGTTGAGAGGCCCGTCCGCACCTTCGAAATCACTTGCCGGAATGTCTGCCGGTTTCTTTGCCAAACCTCGCCGTTTCCGGTTTGGCAAAGAGGCCGTGACTCCGGCACATAAGAAAAGACCGGCCCGCGGGTGCGGGCCGGTCCTGCCTATCCTTAGCGGATCGGCGGAGCGTATTGCAGACCGCCGCGCGACCACAGGTCGTTGGTGCCGCGGGCAATTGCAAGGTCGGTGTTCGGGCCAACGTTGGCGTCGAAGATTTCGCCGTAGTTGCCAACCAGCTTGACGATGTTGGCAGCCCAGTCATTGCCGAGTCCGAGAGAGGCGCCGAATTCACCTTCGGTTCCGATCAGACGCTTGATTTCCGGGTTGTCGGAAGCCGACATGTCAGCGAAGTTCGCCTTGCCGATACCGAGTTCCTCGGCGTTGACCATCGCGAAATGGGTCCACTTGACGATGTTGAACCACTGGTCGTCACCCTGACGAACAACCGGACCGAGCGGCTCTTTGGAAATGATTTCCGGCAGAACGACATGGTCGTTGGGGTTGGTCAGTTTCAGACGCTGGGCATACAGGCCCGACTGGTCGGTGGTGTAGACGTCGCAGCGGCCTGCGTCATAGGCGGCAACAACCTCGTCAGCCTTTTCAAAGGCAACGATTTCATACTCCAGCTTGTTGGCGCGGAAGTAGTCGGCAACGTTGAGCTCGGTCGTGGTGCCGGTGTTGGTGCAAACCGAAGCGCCGGAGAGTTCAAGCGCCGATTTCACGCCGAGGTCCTTGCGGACCATGAAGCCCTGGCCGTCGTAATAGTTGACGCCGGCAAAGTTGAGGCCCAGCGTCGTGTCGCGGGACATGGTCCAGGTGGTGTTGCGCGACAGTACATCGACTTCGCCGGACTGCAGGGCGGTGAAGCGCTCCTTGGCAGACAGCGGTACGAATTTCACCTTGGTGTCATCGCCGAAGACGGCTGCTGCAACAGCGCGACACAGGTCGACGTCGATACCGGTCCAGTTGCCGGCCGAGTCCGGGTTGGAAAAGCCCGGAAGCCCCTGGCTGACGCCGCACTGGACGAAGCCTTTGGCCTTCACATCGTCAAGGGTCGCAGCAGATGCGGCAGTCGTTGCCGCGCCCATTGCAGCTGCACCGAGTGCGGCGGAAAGAATTTTCGTTTTCATCAAAACAGCCTTTTCTGTTGTTTTGCTCTGGTTTGCCGGATCCCGCCCCTGCTGAAGTGCCTGTTACGCGTCATATGCGCAACGGCATGCTTCACGGAGCCGGTTAACCGGATTCATGCGAACCGAGTTTCCAGAGGAGGAACATCGTGCGCTTCAACCCTGCGCCGCGGTATTCCGCAGCCAGTTCCAAGCACCACATTTTATGTCCTCCCGCCGGACAACCCGTCCGATGTGGCCGCATCACAAAACATAATGACGTAAAGGTCAAGGGCGTTTGGTGCCATTTGCAGGGAAATACAGCCTTTGCGCGTATCACGGTAAACCCGAACCGGATTTGCCCGCCGCCGGTCGCCAACCCGCCAGCCGCCAACCCGGCAGACGCGGTCTGACCCCGCTCCGGCCTGCGGGTTTTGCCGCAACACATGTCCTGCCGGGCATTGCAGGCACTTTACGGTTTGCAATCACAGGATGTTGACAATGCGGATCCAGGCGATTTCGCTTGATCCTTTGTTCACATGTACTATGGGTTGCCTCCGCCGGTTTCGCCGGCATGGTGTGGGCAGGTGAATGGCCTGGCAAGTCAAAAGCCAGACAGTACAAGCCTGGCGTTACAAGGGGGCGACCTTGGAAGGAAAGCCTGAAGGCGGCAGCAATTCCGATTCTGCGTGGCCTGATGCGCAGAACGCCAATGCCGGCGCCACGTGGATGGCTGCCGTGGCTTTTGCTGCTGCCGCCTTGGCTGCGGGCGGCTTTCCCCTTGTCGGCAGCGTCGCCACCCTGTGCACCGGGGCCGCGGGTCTTGTTGCCTTTTTCCTTGTGCTCTCCGGAAGGCTGCCGCTCTTCCGGCATCCGGCAATCCGCCTGCTGAGTGCGGTCGTCCTTGCCTATGTGGGCGCGGGCTTCGTCAGCTACGTGCTGCATCCCCGCGACGAGGCCAATCTCGAGCAGGCATTGATGCGTTGCGCGTTCTTGTGGTTCCTGCCGCTGGCCTCCCTGTTTGCGGTATTGCCGGCCCGAAAACTGCTGGAGGCCATCGAAACCGGGGCAGCCGCAGGCGCCATTGCCACCCTTGTCTATGTCGGTTTCGAAATATTCATTCTGCACCGGGTGCGTGCCTGGGGTGGCGCCGGCAATCCCGGCCCCTTCGCCACAGTGCTGGCGGTTCAGTTCGGCCTGTGCATCCTTGCGCTTTTCCGCGAGAGCCGGAGCAACCGTGTTCTGTTTGCCGCCGGTGCGGCTGCGGCCGTCTTGTGCATTCTGGCATCGGGAATGCGCACGGTGCTGCCTGTGCTGCTGCTCGTGCCCGCTTTCGAAGCGCTCAATTTGTGGCGGCGCGGCACCGGCTCGAACCTGGCCGCAAAGCCGGTCCTGGACACGCGGCGGCTGATCGCCTTTGCCGCTGTGCTGTTGCTTGCCGTCATTGCGGTGGCCGCAAGCGGCCGCTTCTGGAACCTGCAGGCCGAATTCGCCCAGGCCATGCAGGGAGACCTTGCCGGAAACTCCCTCGGTCATCGCTGGGCCATCTGGCAATTCGCCATGGAGCGTTTCCCCGGCAACTGGCTTGCCGGCATGGGGCAGGATGCGGCGGTGGAGGATCTCCAGACCTATGCCGCTTCAAGGTTCGGCCTGGGGCTGCACACCACGCACCTGCACAACATCCTGCTTACCGCACTGTTTCGCGGCGGCATCGTCGATTTCGCTGCAACCCTGGTCTTCCTGTTCTCGCCGCTTCTCGTTCTTGCCCGCTACCGCGTATGCAACGGCGAGGGAATGCGCGTCTTCATCTATGTGTGGCTGGTTTATTTTCTCATGGCGATGACGAACCTCGCCTTCGGCCACGACATTCTCGATCATCATTTCATTGCCATGCTGGCGGCAGCAAGCGCCATTGCCTTCAGGCCTTTTCGGCAAACAGAAGACGGAGAAACGGCTTCGCGCGAATAGCGGTGAGCCAGACGATGGCGAAGGATCGAAAAGACACTTCGAATTCCCATTATGCGAGCGAAGAGCTCTCCGGCCGGCCAGGCCCGCTCCTGCGCAGGCGTTGATCAAAGTGAAACCGCCGGGAACGAAATAATGGCGGTGCAGGTACCCGTGCGACCATGGCACATTGACATGGTTATGCTACTCGCTGTGCTCCGCTGTTTTGTCACAGTCGGCTGGATGGGAAGCCGCCTTCCTTTGGACCCCCCTGCTCACAGGATGTTTATTGACCGCTCTCTTTTCGCCTTAAAGTCGCTCGAAAGCGTACTTTGATCAGCCAAACGTTGTTTTGGACGTGTCTCCAACGCTCGGCCGCTACAGTGAGCGGTCTCTCGTCTTCCAGGCCATCGGATAGCAGGTGGTTCCCATAGATTCCATGAACTCTATCGGGGTCTTATTCTCAATAGAGCTGTGTAGCCTTTCATTGTTGTACTCATGATCAACCCTAATTGAGTGGTCAGGTTTGATTGTTGCGCCTGATGGGCCTTCGGTCCTTTGGGGATGATGGTTTCACGGGCCGGCAGGCGGTAGCCGGCGCGCTGTGTGGAGACCTGCTGGTAAACCGAGAAATCGCTGCCTTCTTGCGGCACAACGGGGTGTCTTGCCACCCGAAACACGAAGTCTGGAGGCAAAGAGACCCCAGCCATAGCGCTGGACCACTGCAGTTGGGGAGGCTCACCCAGTCCAAAGATCTAATACTCTTGCAGGACACTACCGAGCGGCGTCTAGTGCACCGAGAGCATCATTTCAGCTGCCTTCTCTGCAACCATTGTCACTGGGGCATGGGTATTACCCGAGGGAATCGTGGGCATGATAGATGCGTCGGCAACGCGCACATTCACCAGACCCTTCAGCCGCAACTTCGGATCCACTACAGCATCTACATCGCTGCCCATCCGGGCGGTGCCCACCGGATGGAAGATGGTGGTCCCCAAGTCGCCCGCAGCTCTAAGCAAGTCAGCATCACTCGCGACCTTGGTGCCAGGCTTCACCTCCTGAGGATGCAATGCCAGGACACTTGCCATTCCCATTAGCCGTCGCGCATGCCGTATACTGTCCACCGCGACTATCTGGTCGGCCCGCGCCGATAGATATCGCGGGCGGATATCAGGCTGAGTGCCAGCTCCGGGTGTGGTGATATGGATCGAGCCTCGGCTTTCGGGGCGCAGGTTGCAAACAGAGATGGTGACCGCGGACTCCTTGTCTAGCGGCTGGCCGAAAGCTTCGAGCGAAAGCGGCTGAACGTGATATTCGATGTTGGCCCGGTCGAACTCCGGCGACGAGCGGGTAAATATACCAAGTTGGCTGGGCGCCATCGACATCGCACCGCTCCGATGCAGAGCGTATTCCAGTATCACCCTGGCCTTTCCCAACAGGCTAGCCATGCGATCGTTCAGTGTGATCGCTCCGCTGATCCTAAAAACAGCGCGGATTTGCAGATGGTCTTGCAGGTTTTCGCCGACACCGGGCAGGTTCTGCACCACCGGGATACCGAGTGCAGACAGATGCTCGCCCTTGCCGATGCCTGAAAGTTCCAGAAGTTGGGGTGTGCCAATCGCACCGGCACAAAGCACGACCTCGCCCCGACAGCGGGCAAAACATGGTCGCCCGCCCTTTTCGTAGACGACGCCTGCTGCGCGGCCCGCTTCGATCTGGAGGCGCTGCACATGCGCATGAGTCTCAATCCGCAGATTATTTCGACGACGAGCCGGGTCGAGAAAGGCTTTACGAGCGTTCCAGCGCAAACCATTCTTTTGGTTGACCGGGAAATAGCCAACCCCTTCGTTTTCGCCGTCATTGAAGTCTTCGCAACGAGGAATACCCATTTCTTCGGCTGCGCTGCGGATAGCATCCAGTACTGGCCAGTGAAGCCGTTGTTGGCTGACGTGCAAC
>JAMLIH010000101.1 GCA_023954255.1 Phyllobacteriaceae bacterium
ATTCGACACCCTGGCACCATCTGAGAACGGCCATGCACGTCATCTCGGTGCCATTATCGGAAACGATGATCCTTGGCTTGCCGCGCTTGGCGATGATGATATCCAACTCCCGTACAAGCCGCAGCCCTAATAGTGACGTGTCGATGACCATGGCCAGGCACTTGCGGGTGAAGTCGTCGACAACAGCCAAGACACGGAAGCGACGGCAATACCAAAGGCCGCCGCGTTCCCAAGGCACGCTTTCTGCCACCGCGCTTGCGGACAGTCAGCCTCTCTTCGCGATAGAGCCGCCTGAGCTTCTTCAGGTTCATGACGATGCCCTGTCGATCCAGCATGACGTGGATACTGCGATAACCGAAACGGCGGCGCTCTGACGCCACCTTCCTCATCGCATCCCGGATATGTGCGTCGTCGGGCCGAATGCTGCGATACCGCGTGCTCGACCGATCAACCGAGAAAACTGCGCACGCACGACGCTGGCTCACACCATGCTCCTTGCAGGCATAAGCCACCGCATCCCGCTTCACATCGGGCGTTACCATTTTTTGATGCGACATCCTTGAGAATGGCGTTGTCCAGCATCGCGTCGGCGAGCAGCTTCTCCAGCTTGGCGGTCTCGTCCTCCAAGGCCTTCAGCTTCCTGGCGTCGGAGACATCCATGCCGCCATACTTCGATTTGGATTTGTAAAAGGTTGCCTCGGATATTCCGTGCTTGCGGCAGATATCAGCCGTCCTCTGGCCGCTCTCCTGCTCCTTCAACATTCCGATGATCTGCTCGTCCGTAAACTGTGCATGCTTTGTTCCGGCCGTCTCCTTGCTGTGACGGACTCTACCAAAACTTGCAGGAAGATTTGGGGTCTCAAGCCGCATGAGTTCACGCGGAACATTACCGCCATTTTCGGCCAACTTCTGGAGAAGCGCCTCGTGTTCATCGCTGCGGAGTCGTGAGCATCACCTGGGTAGCCCAGCTCCGACGCCAATTCTTTTCGCTCCTCCAAGCTTTTTCCACTCCGTTGCGCATTGCGCCAGCCTTGCCCTATCTCCCTGAATCCCAGGATTTTCAGGCTTTCTGCGTCGATTTCCTCGCTATCCTGCTTGGCGATATCGACAAAATTCTGATTGATTGAGCAATCAAATTGTTGACACGGGAAGGCCGTGCAAGCAATAGTCGCGCCAACGGCACTCTCTCTCGACGACCTCGTCCCCGAGACGACTGAGGGCCAGCCTGCAAACAAAGATCGCCGGTCAGGCGATGGAATCAAAAGGGTGGATGCAATGCATGGGGCACAGTTGGATGCTATCGAGCGAGAAGCGGATGCCCGCCGGCATCTTTTGTCGCCGGCTGAGGAAATGGCAAAACTCGGTGAAGAAAGCCGGCCTCTGCTTGCTTATGGCGAAGGTATCTACGTGGTCGACACGCGCGGCCGGCGGCTGATCGACGGCCCTGCCGGCATGTGGTGCACCCAGGTCGGCTATGCGCGCCAGGAGATTGCCGATGCCATTGCGGCTCAGGCAATGAAGCTTTCCTACAATTCGCCCTGGTACACGACGAATTCGCCAGCGGCCGAGCTCGCCGCCCGCATCGCAGAAATGACGCCGGGCGATCTTAATCGCATCTTCTTCACCACTGGCGGTTCGACCGCGGTGGATTCGGCACTGAGGTTCACGGAATTCTACAACAATGTCCTCGGCCGACCCGACAAGAAGCGGATCATCGTTCGCAAGGACGGCTATCACGGCAGCACCAACCTGACAGCCGCCTGCTCAGGTCGCGCCGGCAATTGGCCGAATTTCGATATCGAGCAGGATCGCATCGTCTTCATCTCCAGTCCAAACATGCGGCTGGCCGACGGAAAATCGGAAACCGAGTTCCTGGATCATCTGGTCGCCGAATTCCAGCAGACGCTGGAGGAACTGGGTGCCGACACCGTCGCGGCCTTCCTGGCCGAACCGCTGCTGGCCTCCGGCGGCGTCATCATCCCACCGAAGGGGTATCACGCCCGGATCAAGGCGCTCTGCGAGGAGCATGACATCGTCTATATCTCCGACGAGGTCGTTACCGCCTTCGGCCGTTGCGGCGAATGGTTCGCCTCCGAAAAGATGTTCGGCGTCGTGCCCGACATTATCACATTTGCCAAGGGCGTTACGTCGGGCTATGTGCCGCTGGGCGGCCTTGCCATCTCGGAAAGGCTTCTGGCGCGGGTCAGCGGCGAGAATGCCAAGGGCAGCTATTTCACCAATGGCTATACCTATACCGGTCATCCCGTGAGCTGCGCCGCGGCGCTGGCGAATATCGCGATCATGGAAGAGAGCAACCTGCTCGATCATGTACGCGAGATGTCGGAACATTTCGCCGCCGGCCTTCGCTCGCTAGCCGACCTGCCGCTGGTCGCCGATGTCAGGTCGAACGGACTGGTGGGCTGCGTCGAATGCCTTGCCGACAAGACGCATGTCGTGGCCGACGATTTCGACCGCAAGATCGGGGCGCGGATCGATGCGATCTGCTTCGATCTCGGGCTGATCGTTCGGCCGATCGGTCATATGTGCGTGCTGTCGCCGCCTCTGATCATCACACGCGAGGAGATCGACCGCATGATCTCCATCCTGCGCCAGGGCATCCTGCAGGCTGCCGACGAGCTGGCAGGCGGCGACATCAGCCAAATCTGATACGAAACACCACAATGGAGACTGGGAATGACCATCCAGACCACCAACTGGCATGACAAGGCAAAAAGCGTGACGCTGCCGTCGCGCCCCTTCATCGACGGCGCCTATGTCGATGCGCGCACGAACGAGACCTTCGACTGCATTTTCCCGGGCGATGGCCGGCTTCTTGTGAAGGTCGCATCCTGCGGCCAGGACGATGTCGATGCGGCCGTGAAGTCCGGACGCGCGGCCTTCGAATCCGGCGCCTGGTCGCGCATGCCGCCGATCGAACGCAAGCGAATTCTGATGCGGTTTTCCGAGCTGATCCTTGCCAATCGCGACGAGCTTGCCTTGCTGGAAACGCTCAATGTCGGCAAGCCGATCGCCAACAGCTACAATGGCGATGTCCCGAGCGCTGCCAATTGCATCGCCTGGTACGCCGAGGCCATCGACAAGGTCTATGGCGAGGTCGCCGCCACCAGTCATGACATGACCACGCTGATCGTCCGCGAACCGCTCGGCGTCGTCGCCGCCGTCGTGCCCTGGAACTATCCGCTGTCGATGGCGGCCTGGAAGCTCGGTCCGGCGCTTGCGACCGGCAATTCCGTCGTGCTCAAACCGGCAGAACAATCGCCCTTCACCGCGCTGAAGATTGCCGAACTGGCCATCGAGGCCGGCATTCCCAGGGGTGTGCTCAATGTCGTGCCCGGGCTGGGCCACATTGCCGGCAAGGCGCTCGGCCTGCACATGGATGTCGATTGTGTCGGCTTCACCGGTTCGACCGAGGTCGGCGGCTACTTCATGCAGTATTCCGGCCAGTCCAACATCAAGCGTATCGGCCTCGAGCTCGGTGGCAAGTCGCCACAGGTCGTGCTGGCCGATTGCGACGATCTCGACTTCGCGGCCCAGACCATCGCCGCCGGTATCTTCGGCAATTCCGGCCAGGTCTGCAATGCAGGCTCGCGCCTGATCGTCGAAGACAAGATCAAGGACAAGCTGCTCGAAAAGATTATGGCGCATGCCACGGCCCTGACACCGGGCGACCCGCTCAGCCCCGAGACGAAGCTCGGCTCGATCGTCACCGAAGAGCAGATGATGCGCGTCCTCGGCTATATCGATGCCGGTCGTGCCGATGGCGCGAAGGTCGTCGCCGGCGGGCGCCGTGTGCGCAGCGAGACCGGTGGCTTCTTCATCGAGCCGACGGTGTTCGATTCCGTCGCCAACAATATGAAGATCGCCCAGGAGGAGATCTTCGGGCCGGTGCTGTCCACCATCACCGTGCGAGATTTCGATGAGGCGATGACCGTGGCCAACGACACGATCTACGGCCTGGCCGCCGGCGTCTGGACCGGTAGCGTCAAGAATGCGCATCGCGCCGCCAAGACCATCAGGGCCGGTGTCGTCTGGGTCAATTGTTTCGATCGTGGCTTGTTCTCGGTGCCGTTCGGCGGCTTCAAGCAATCCGGCTTCGGTCGCGACAAGTCGTTGCATGCAATGGACAAATATTCCGACCTGAAGGCGATCTGGTTCGCACATTGACATCGACAGCCTCCCGGTGACGGGAGGCCGTCTCCACGGCGAGCATGACGGGAACTCAATGATGGGCAAGAGGCAAGAAGTTCTGGCGGCTCCGGTACCCGCCTATGCGGAGCGGCGGCGCCAGATCGAGGCCGAACCGCTGCCGGCCAATATCGGCGCGTTGATTGACGCGGCCGCGGACGAGGCTGGCGACGCCCTGCTCTGGGACTTCTTTGAATCCGGCGAAACCATCACCTATTCCGAAATGCGGCGGACCGTGAACGGGCTTGCGACACGGCTGGTGGCCCTCGGCATCACCAAGGGCACGCATATAGGCGTCATGCTGCCCAATATCGCCGCCCTGCCGCTGACCTGGCTGGCGATCGGTCGGATCGGCGCGGTGATGGTGCCGATCAATGTCAGCTATCGCGAGCGCGAACTGGCGCATGTCGTCAGCAGCGCCGACGTGACCTGGCTCGTGGCTCACGAGGACTGCCTGCCGGTGATCGATGCGGCACGCGCCCACGGGCAGATTTCGATTTCGCCATCGCGGGTCATCGTCGTGGGCGACGCCGTTGGCGGAATGATTGCCTGGAAGGACCTCGCTTCCGACCCGTGCGACACGTTCGCGGCCCCGGCGCCGGTCGGCCATGACGACCTGCTCAACATTCAGTTCACCTCCGGCACCAGCGGCTTTCCCAAGGGCTGTATTCTGACCCAGCGCTACTGGATCAGCGCGGGCAAGGTCAACGCCTTCCGCGACGGCCGCCGCTATCGTCGAATCCTGGCATCGACTCCGTTCTTCTATATGGATCCGCAATGGCTGCTGCTGATGACCATCTATCAGCGCGGCACGCTCTATGTCGCCGCGCGCCAGAGCACGTCGCGCTTCATGGAATGGGTACGGCGCTACCGCATCGAATTCTGCCTGCTGCCCTGGGTGCTGCACAGCCAACCCGATCACCCCGACGATCGCAACAACGAGGTCATCCGCTCCAACATCTACGGCGCGCCGCGCGACCTGCATGCCAAGCTCGAGGACCGCTACGACCTCAATGCCCGGGAAGCCTTCGGCATGACCGAACTCGGCCCCACCATGTTCATGCCGATCGAGAAGAGCGAAATGGTCGGCTCAGGCTCCTGCGGCGTGCCCTGCCCGTTCCGTGACTGCAAGATCGTCGACGAGGCGGGCCAGGAACTGCCGAACGGCGGGATGGGCGAATTGCTGGTCCGCGGCCCCGGCATCATGGGCGGCTACTACAACAATCCGCAGGCCACCGAAGAGGTGTTCGCCGATGGCTGGTTCCGGACCGGCGACCTCTTCCGCAAGGATGAGGACGGCAATTTTTTCATCGTCGGCCGAAAGAAGGACATGATCCGGCGCAGCGCCGAAAACATCGCGGCCCGCGAGGTGGAGTCGGTCCTCAATGCCGTGGCCTCAGTGGCCGAGGTTGCAGTGATCGGCGTGCCGGACTCCCTGCGGGGCGAGGAGGTCAAGGCCTATATCAAGCTGAAGTATGGCTTCGACCGCTCGGACGCCACGCTCGGCGCTATCATCGACGAGGCCCGCAAGGGTCTGGCGCCGTTCAAGGTGCCGCGCTTCTACACATTCGTCGACGATTTCCCCCGTACTGTCTCGCTGAAGATTGCCAAGCCGCAGATTTCCGCCGGCATTTCCGATCTCAGGGCGGGCAGTTTCGATCGGGGCTTGTCGCAAACCTTGCAGTAGGCTGAGACTACCCCGCGAACGGTGGCATTTTCACGCTTTGTTAACCTTTTGAAGTCCGAAGAGGCGCCCGAGCAGGTCATTCTGGTCGTTGATTGTCCAGTCGCCGGAAAAGCCGAAGCCTTTGCGCAGCCACAACATCGCTTCGAACCCAGCGATCGTCCGGCGCGCCGTTTTGAATGACTGGAAGCAGCCGATCTTGGGCATGTTCTTCTTGACCCGGAAGTGGTCGCTCTCGATGCCTTGCTGGAGGTGCTTCGTGACATAATGTACCGGGCTCGGATGCAGGAGCCCGTCATCGATGGCTGTTTTGATCGTTGAAGGAAACGTGTTAGCGCCATCTGTACCGATCTTACCCGGCGATAGTAGCGGCTCATCCTTGAGCATCTTACGGAAGAAGCGCTTGGCGGCGTCGAGATCGCGCTTCGCGGTGAGCAAGAAGTCGACCGGGTTTCCGTGCTTGTCGATGGCGCGGTACAGGTATCGCCACTTGCCCCGGATCTTGACGTAGGTCTCGTCAATCCTGACTGAGCCACAATGCGGTCGGCGAAACTGGCGTAGGCGCTTCTCGATTACAGGTGCATAGGCGAGGACCCAGCGGTTGATTGTACTATGGTCGACCTCGAAGCCGCGCTCGCGGAACATCTCCTCGAGATCTCTGTAGCTGAGCGGATACCGTAGATACCATGTCACTGCCTGCACGATCAGCCATGCCTCGAAATGCCGCCCTTTGAAATCGTCCTTCGACTGGCGCTTCAGCTTTTCGGCAATGGCATTCAGAATCATGGCTACGCTCCGCTACATCGGGAGCTGAATTTCCACCGTTGTGGTCAACAGCTAGTTAACCAAAAGAATTTGCGACACGCCCCGTCGATCCGCACAAGGGGGCGGGGGCGGTGGCAGAATTCGACCATGCCATTCGCACGCTCGGATTGTGCGGGCTCAATATCCAGTGTTTCGAACTGAAGCTTCGGCCCAACGACCCGCTGTTGTTTCCCCTCTATGAGAAGGCACTCGAGCTGGACGTGCCGGTCAACATCCATTGCGGCATCAATTTCTCGACCTCAACGCCGATGTCTTACGGGCGGCCCGAATATATCGACGAAGTCATGGTGGCCTTTCCCGGACTCAGAGTCTGCGCCTCACCGCCTGGCTGGCCCTGGGTAACGGAACTGATCGGCGTCTGCTGGCGACATCCGACGCTCTATATCGGTGTGCTCGCCGTGCGGCCGAAACTGCTGGCCAAGCCGCATTCCGGCTACGAACCGCTGTTGCAATACGGGCGCAGCATCCTCAAGGACAAGATCATCTTCGGATCCAGCTTCCCGATGATGTCGCCGATCGATGCCATTGCGGAAATCGACGCACTTGGCTTGGATGTCGCCACCCGGCAGAAATGGCTGCATGACAACGCCGCCCGGTTCCTTAAGCTTGACAGTGTAGGCTGAGACGATCGTCGCAAGACATGCGGTCGTGTCTCGGATCTGGTGGAAATTCCCTGGCGGCGTCCTCCGAGCGTTCTGGGATTTGGGCCTGATCAGGCCGCAAGGTCAAGGTTGATCGGACCGACGGGCTGAGAAAGGGTTTCCCAGCCATCCACTTTCCGCATCTGAATCTGACCCGAGGCCAGCAAGGCCCAGAGCAGCATCGGCACGGTTTGGGCGCAGGGAAGAACGGTCTGCGTCTTGATGCGGCGGCGGAATTCCTCGTTCAGCCGTTCGATCGCGTTGGTTGTCCTGGCGGATTTCCATTGCGATGGGTCCAGGCGGGTGAAGGCGAATAGGCGATCCCCGGCTTCTTCGAGGCTGTCGGCGACAGCGCGGCACTTGAGGCGCCATTTGCGCAGGAACGCCTTGCGGCGGGTTTCGATCTCGGCCGCGGTGCCGGCGTAGATCATGTCGCGATAATCCTCGGTCAGTTCATCATGCATGGTCTTCGGGGCATGGCCGAGCAGGTTACGGTGCTTGTGAACCGTGCATCTCTGGATCGGCAGCGCCTCGCCCCACAGCGCGACCAGCGCAGCTTCCAGCCCGGGGGCGCCGTCGATGATGACGAACTCCGGTCGCTTCAGGCCGCGCGCGTCGAGATCACCGAGGAACGCCCCCCACGCTGCCGTGCTTTCGCCGCCCATGTTTCTGATGGACAGCAACACCTTCTGCCCGTCCCGGCGCACACCGATGGCCGCCAGAACCGAGATGTTCGTGGCCTTGCGGTCGAGCCGGGTCTTGATGACGGTGCCGTCGAGGATCAGGCGGACAATATCCTCGTCGCCCAGGCTTCGGGCGCTCCATGCGTCCCAGTCGACCTTCACCTTGCGCCAGGCCCGGCTGACCACATCCTTGCCGACGGCCCCTTCGAACAGGCCATAAAGTGCCCGTTTCACCCGGCGCGTGTTGGTTCCAGCCAGATAGACAGAGGCGATCAACGCTTCGGCCTTCTTCGTCAAACGCTGATAGCGCTGCAATGCCTTGGAGCGCCATTCGGTGATCTTGCCCTGCGCGTCTTCGATCCGCGCCCGCGGCACGCTCACCGTTTCCGTGCCGAAAGTGCCGACGAGCTGGCGCTCGCGATGCCCGTGCCGGTAGCCTTTCCGCGTTGCGCCGCCGCGGTCATAGCGGCATCGCCCGATGAATTCGGCAAGCTCTTCCTCAAACAGCGCCTCGATCGTCGCGCGGATGTTCTGCCGCAGCCGATCCTCAATCGGATCGGAGCCGGTTGCGCCGAACAGTAGCGCCGGCGTGGTGGTGTCTGTAATCTCGTTCATGGCGTGATCTCCATGGCGGTTGCTGCCGCCGGTTGGGTGGGTTGAAGTCACCCGGAGATTACGCCACCTTCAAATTTCCACCACCTTCGCGACACGACCGAAATATCCTGTAGAGGACATTTGGTTGTGAGTGAGTGCCAGGACATTGTCTATCGCGATGGCGACACAGCTGCAGGTGTGACGGCCTTTGCGTCCCAAATAGCGCCTGCTGGTTCGTATAGTCGGCGAGTCGTCCCTTCGGCACCAATGTTGTTCCGATATTCGGCGATTACATTCAATAGCCATCGTATTCACTATGACAAGCCATATGCCATTGAGACGGAGGGTTATCCAGGTCTCGTCATTCACGGTCCATTGCAGG
>JAMLIH010000102.1 GCA_023954255.1 Phyllobacteriaceae bacterium
GAAGGCGAGCAGGTTGAGCGAGGCGAGGTTGCAGGCGGTGTCGTCGAGGAACATGTATTCCGAGCACGGGTTGGAGGCGCGGATGCGGCCCGCCTCCGGGCAGGTGTGCCAGTCGTTCATCGTCGTGTTGTAGTGCAGGCCCGGGTCCGCCGACTGCCATGCGGCAGTCCCGATCTTCTCCCAAAGATCGCGGGCCTTCACTGTTTTCATCACCGCGCCGTCCTTGCGGGCGGTGAGGTTCCACTCGCCGTCATCCTCAACGGCGCGCAGGAAGTCGTCGGTGAGCGACACCGAATTGTTCGAGTTCTGGCCGGAGACGGTCAGATAGGCTTCCGAATCCCAGTCGGTGTTGTAGATCGGGAATTCGATGTCCGTGTAGCCCTGGCGGGCAAGCTGGATGACGCGCTGGATGTAGTTTTCCGGCACGGAGGCCTTCTTGGCGGCGCGGATTTCGCGCTTCAGCGCCGAGTTGATCGACGGATCGAAGCAGTCGTCGGCGTTGCCCTGGCAGTTGATGCAGGCCTTCATGATCGCCTTCATGTGCTTCGAAACGGTTTTCGAACCCGTCACGATGGCGGCGACCTTCTGTTCCTCGCGCACCTTCCAGTCGATGTAGCTTTCGATGTCGGGATGGTCGATGTCGACGACGACCATCTTGGCGGCGCGGCGCGTGGTGCCGCCCGACTTGATGGCGCCGGCTGCCCGGTCGCCGATCTTCAGAAAGCTCATCAGGCCGGAGGACTTGCCGCCGCCCGACAGTTTTTCGCCCTCGGCGCGCAGTTGCGAGAAGTTGGAGCCGGTGCCCGAGCCGTATTTGAACAGGCGCGCCTCGCGCGTCCACAGGTCCATGATGCCGCCCTCGTTGACCAGATCGTCGGCGACGGACTGGATGAAGCAGGCATGGGGCTGGGGGTGTTCGTAGGATGATTTCGACTTCACCAGCTTGCCGGTGAACGGGTCGACATAGTGGTGGCCCTGGGCCGGGCCGTCGATGCCATAGGCCCAGTGAAGGCCGGTGTTGAACCATTGCGGGCTGTTGGGCGCGACCTTCTGGGTCGCCAGCATGAAGCACAGTTCGTCATAGAAGCTGCGGGCGTCTTCCTCGGTGTCGAAATAGCCGCCCTTCCAGCCCCAATAGGTCCAGGTGCCGGCGAGCCGGTTGAAGACCTGGCGGGCATCCATTTCCGAAATGTAGCGCTCTTCGGCCGGCAGCTTCTTCAGCGCCTCGGTGTCGGCTTCAGACCGCCACAGCCAGGAAGGAACGGTTTCTTCCTCGATTTTCTTCAGAATGGCGGGCACGCCCGCCTTGCGGAAATACTTCTGCGCCAGGATATCGGACGCGACCTGGCTCCAGGCCGCCGGGACCTGGATGTTTTCGAGCCGGAAGACAATGGAGCCATCCGGATTCTTGATCTCGCTGGTTGCCTGGCGAAACTCGATGCCCTGATAGGGATCCTCGTGGTGAGTCTTGCCGCTTTTCGTGAACCGCCGCTCTATGCGCATTGTAGGTTTCCCGTCCCTTCCGTCTGTTGTCTTCCGCCGCGCCTGATCCCGATTTCGGAGGCTCCCAGACACGCCAATACCGTTTCCGGCATCAAATACCGGAGACTGGTACTACTCCTTGATCGACGTCCCTGATGGCATCCGGGCCGGGTAACCGCCGGCGCCGGCCCGCTTCCGGTCTTTGCCGGATGGTCGGGTTCTTCGCCGCTAAAGCCTGTCATGTACCGATCTTCGAAGCCCTGGAATATCAGCTTCGCCGGCTGCTGGCAGACATCCTTGCAATTCCCGGCAAGGATACAAACACTGTACTATATCTTGTGGCAGGTTGGCAGGCAAACACTAAATATAGGTTAACCAGCCAATTGCCGATAAATCGGATTCCACCCCCGGCCGTGTCCGATTACCACCGGAAACGGGCCGGAAACCAAGGCAAATCCACCCATTCCCCAGGAACTTCATCCCGTGGTCCGGTACTCTGCTTGCTACTGTTTGAAGGCCGGTAACCCGGCTCTCCGCTTGTAGCGATCTTGATTGAAGATCGCCCCCCAGTGGGACAGTGATGCCCCGTCGGTGTAACTAAAGTGACTCGGAAAAGCGCGTCAAGCACTAGCGTGAAAGAAATTGCCGAACACCACATATAGTGGGTTGTTGTGGAAACCGGGGATAATTTTTTTTCCGTTTGAATCAATGTTTTGGCGGTTTGGCATCGTTGCCGAAAAAAAACTTCTTGCAATGGGGCAAACAGCCAGGCCGCACCGATTCTCCTGTTTTCCGCGCAATGTCAAAATCCTGACTTACCGGATACGGAAGCTTACCCACTGTAAGGTTTTGTCAAGACAGTTGCGGTTGAATGGGAGCTTGGTGTGTATGCCGGTGCAAATTGGGGGTAACCGTACATGTCCAGTCTCCGGGAGACGCAGCACAAGCGCGTGGTGATGCTTGCCGCATCCACGATCGTTTTTGTCTTTTTTCCCTTTGGCAGCTTTCCTCGCGCATTTTCGAGGTTGGCTATACAGCGGGCTTTGAATTCACCAACCGCGAAATCTACCTGTTCAGTTCGTGTACGCTGATCTTCATGACGGTGATCGTGCTGCTGGTGCGTTCCTTTCAGGACAATGCAGCCATCCGCTATTTCGAGTATCACGACAAGCAGACGGGCCTGCCCAACCGCAACAACCTGATACAGATCCTCAACCGGCACATGCGCGAAGAGGGCGATAGCGGCCTGTTCATCATGATCGACCTGGGGCGGTTGAAGTCGATCAACAACTCCATGGGCGCCGAGGTGGGCGATCAGGTGCTGGCGGCCTATGGCAACCGGCTGAGCTTCTTCTTCGAGAACCCCAGCATGGTCTTCAAGCTGCATGGCGGCACGTTCGGCATTTTCCTGCCGGAAGTCGGCTCCGAGAAGGTGGCCAGGGATTTGGGCATGGAACTGCAGAAGGCGGTGGCCATCCCCGTCGAGGTGGATGGCAGGGCACTGTTCCTGAGCCTTGATCTGGGCGGCTGTTTCCTGCGCGACTGCGACAACGGGGCAGGGCAGGTGCTGCAGCGGGCGGAACTGGCGCTGATCGATGCCAAGAAACGCGATTCGAAGGAACTCAACGTCTTTTCCAGGGAAATGGCAGCCAAGATCCGCCAGCAGAGCATGCTGGAAACCGATTTGCACGAGGTGCTGGAGCGCGAGGGCCTGGAGCCCTATTTCCAGCCGCTGGTCGCAGAGGACGGCAAGACCATGATCGGTGTGGAGGCGCTTGCGCGCTGGTTCCACCCCAGTCAGGGCTATATTCCGCCGGTCAGCTTCGTGCCGGTTGCAGAGGAACTCAACCTGACGGAAAAGCTCGGCCGCCAGATCATGCTGAAGGCGTGCCGGTGCATCAAGCCGCTGGGCAATCTGAAGGTCAGTGTCAACGTTTCGCCGAAAGACCTTCTGCGGCCGGGATTCGTTGCCGAAATCCAGTATGTGCTGTTTGAAACCGGCATGCCGCCAAGCCGGCTGGAGATCGAAATCACCGAGTCGATCTTCATCTCCGCGACCGACGAAATCGCCGAAACGATCCGCCGGATCCAGTCGCTCGGCGTCTCCGTGGCGCTGGACGATTTCGGCACCGGCTATTCGGGGCTGTCCTATCTCGACAAGTTCCGCGTCGACCGTATCAAGGTGGACTCCTCCTTCGTTGCCGAGATCGAGACCTCGCAAGGCGCTCGCTCGATGATCTCGACCATCATCAGCATGGCGCGCGAGCGCGGCTACAACATCACCGTCGAGGGTATCGAGAACGAGGCCCAATACGAGTTTCTGCGCAAGTTCCCCGGTCTTGTCTATCAGGGCTATTACTTCGGCCGGCCGCAGCAGTTCAGCGACCTGCTCGACAATCCGATGCTTGCCGAAAGCGATATCGACGCCTTCCGCAAGGATAGCGAGGACGAGCAGGCGAAACTGCGCGAGGTTGCCTGAGGGCAGCCTGCGGGTCCCTGAAAGGGCGGCTTTCTAGCCGGCCTTTCGGCCGCGCCGCGATGCGCTGCCGATCCAGGCAGCGGCAAAGAGCAAGATGCCGCCGCCAAGGAAATAGGCGCCCGGAAAGGCGAAGGGCGCGCTTTCGGAAGTAAACCAGGCAAAGGTTCCCGTCGCGATGATCGGGCCGGCAATCGCCGCAAGACCTGTTATCGAGGTGAGCGCTCCCTGCAGATAGCCTTGCTGGCTGGCGGCAACCTGCTGTGAAGCGAGCGCCTGCAGGGCGGGCCCGGCAGCCCCCCAGCCGATGACATGCGGCACGATGCCGATAAAGCCGACAAGCCCGCTCTCATTGACCGACAGCAGCAGGTACATCAGTGCCGAAAGCGAAAAGCCGGCGGCGATGGTGGCTGCCTCGCCGAGCCGTGCGACGATGCGCCTGACCAGAAATCCCTGTACGATGACGAAGGAAATGCCGACGACGGCGAGCGAAATGCCCGCCTCGCGTGCGCCCCAGCCATACTGGACGCCGGTAAACAGCACCCAGATCGATTCCAGCCCGCGCTGCATGGTGTTGGCGATCAAAAGGGCAATTGCCAGCGGCAGGATGACGGGGCTTGCGGCGAGCCAGTTGAAGCTGGCAATGAAATTCGTCTTGAACATCGGGGTTGCCGAGCGGCTGTCCTCCGGCAGGCTTTCGCGCAGGAAAAACCAGCCGAAGACCACGTTGAGAAAGGACAGTGCTGCTGCGGCAAAGGCCGGCAGGCGCAGGTCGATCTCGCCCAGCACTCCGCCAAGCAGCGGGCCGAGGATGAAGCCCAGCCCGAAGGCCGCGCCGACCAGGCCGAAGGCGGCGGCGCGGTCCTCGCTTTTCGAGATGTCGGCCATGTAGGCATTGGCGACTGAAAACGTGGCGCCGAAGATGCCGCCGAGCGCGCGGCCGGCAAAAACCCAGGCGATGCTGGGCGCCAGTGCCAGCAGAATGCTGTCGAACCCCATGCCGGCCAGCGCAACGAGGAGTACCGGGCGGCGGCCGAAGCGGTCGGAAAGCGCGCCCATCATCGGCGCGAAGATGAACTGCATCAGCGCGAAGACCACCGAAATGGCGCCGTAAAGCGCCGCGGTCTGCGAGACGGTGCCGCCGCCCAGTTCCTGCACCAGCATGGGCAGGATCGGCCAGAACAGGCCGACGCCCGTCATGTTGATGACGACGGTGGCAAGAACGATCAGGGTGGAGGGTGTGAGCACGGGGCGCGGCGGAAGGCAGCGTCAGCCGTCGCGCCTTCCCGAGATCGGCTCCACATAGGACATTTCCATGTCCCAGGGGAAATAGATCCAGGTGTCCTGGGAGACTTCGGTAACGAAAGTGTCTGCCAGCGGCACGCCCTTGGGCTTGGCATAGACGGTGGCGATATGGGCCTTGGGCAGCATGTCGCGCACTTTCTGGGCAGTCTTGCCGGTGTCGGTAAGATCGTCGATGACCAGAACGCCGGTTCCGTCGCCGCCGGCTTCCTCGATCAGGCGTTTCGAAATGTCCTTGATGACGACGAGATCGCCCTGGTCCTTGTATTCGTGATAGGAGGCGATGCAGACCGTCTCGATGTTGCGGATGCCCAGTTCGCGGGCGATGATGGCGGCAGGCACCAGGCCGCCGCGGGTGATCGAGACGATCGCCTTCCAGCCGCCAAGCGCATCGCCAACGCCCGCCAGCCGCCAGGCGAGCGCCTTGCAGTCGCGGTGGAACTGGTCCCAGGTAACGGGAAACGCTTTCGGCTGGCTGGACATGGAAAGGCCTTTCGATAGGATCGCTTTGACGATGCTGTAGCGTCGCGGCGGAGCCGAATCAAGACGGGCGGCGCGGCACCTGTGAGTTGTGAGGAAGGGAATTGAGCGGCAAGCGGCAAGCCTCCACCCTGAGAGTGGTGAGCGCGGAAATCCTCGACTTTCTGACGGTGTTTCTGATCGGGCGTTACCTGATTGGCGCCGCAGCCGGCCTGTTTGGCAGCGGCGAGGCGGCGTTTTCGTTCGCCGACTGGCAGGGGCTGGCACTGGTGTTCCTGATTGTCGCCTATTTCTATTTACTTTCGCGGACCGGGGGCGGTACGCTCTGGCAACGGATTTTGAAGGCAAAGCGTCACTGAGCTGAGCGGACCGGCATTGGCCGGGCTTGCCTGAAAATGGAAATTGGGCAGGTCAGGTCATGCAAGCGCGATCAAGCGTTGCCGCCAATACGGGCATAGTCGCCGTTTTGTGCGCCACGGGTGCGGCAATCAGCTTCTCCCTCAACGATGTGGGTGTGAAGTTTCTTTCGGGCGACTACGCGCTGCATCAAATCGTGCTCGGGCGCTCGATCATCGGCGTCATCTTCACGCTGTTCGTCTTCGTGCCGTTTGCCGGCGGGCTTGCCACCCTGAAGACGCGCCGCCCGATGCTGCATCTGGCGCGCGGGCTGGCGGTGGTCTGCGCCAATCTCATCTTCTTGGCCGGCCTTGCCACGCTGCCGCTTGCCGATGCGGTTGCGGTGTTCTTCGTTTCGCCGCTGATCATCACCGGCCTTTCGGTGATCATGCTGGGGGAGAAGGTGGGTCCGAGACGCTGGGCGGCGGTTTTCGTCGGCCTTGCCGGCGTGGTGGTGGTGATGCGGCCGGGTACCTCCGCCTTTACCCCGGCGGCGGTGTTTCCGCTGCTGTCGGCAGTGTTCTATGCCTTGTTGCACATGGCGACGCGGCGTCTCGGCAGGACCGATTCGGCTGCCGCCATGGCATTCTACGTGCAGATGACGTTCATGCTGGTCAGTATCGCGACCGGGCTTACCATCGGCGACGGCAAGCTTTCGGGCGGCGGCGATCCGACGGTCGAGTTCCTGACCCGAGCCTGGATATGGCCGCATCCCAACGACCTGCTGCTCATCCTCGGCATCGGCCTTGCCAGTGCGTTCGGCGGCTTCCTTATCGGCATGGCCTACAAGCTGGCGGAGGCGGCAACCGTGGCGCCGTTCGAATATGTCGCCATGCCATGCTCCATCCTGTGGGGCGTGCTGGTGTTCGGCGACTGGCCGGATCCGGTAGCCTGGCTTGGCATCGTGATGATCATCGGCTCGGGCATTTTCGTCATCTTCCGCGAACACCAGACCGGTCAGGAAATTGCCGCCGAACGGCCTATGCCGCGAAATCGCTAGTGCCCCGAAACCGTTAAGCCCGCTACAACCGTGGCGGCAGCGTGCAGCCTTTATGTTGCCCGGTTTTATGATATGCTACGAAAGTATGAACCAGGGCCATAACCTCAATTGGTATCTGCTGCGCTTCGCCTATCATGCGGTCAATGTGGCGCTGCACTTCCTGTTGATGATCGGCGGCATTCTGGCGGGCTATTTCGCCTGGCTGCATTTCGGCCAGCCGGGACTGATCGGCGTGATCCTGCTGGCGGCTTATCTGAGGCTTCATCATGACATCCAGGCGATCCGGCGCGGCGAGGTGGACCTGCCGCCGGAATATCAACGGCCCCTCGAGGAAGACCGGCAGGAAACGAAGAACCCGTTCGGCAAGTCGGGCAGGTGAGGGTGGCAGCCCTCTGAAAGCTGTCAGCCTGCCACGGACGCCACGGGATCGAGGAAGCCGGTCTGCTGCAGCCACAGCTTGCGCAGGGTGGCGCCTTCGCCGGTAAAATACTCCTCCAGCGGTTCGCAGGCCCAGATGCGGTCGGTGCGGAAGTGGCGGAAGCCGCCGCGCAATTCGCACCAGGCGGCCAGCATGACGCATTCGAGGTGGTAGACCACGCCGACGGGGCGCACCTTGCGCACGGTTTCACGGTCCTGCGGGTCGCGATAGGTCAGTTCGAGCTTGCGTTCGGCGGTGATCGCCTCGCGAAGCATGGCCTTCGACACACATCCCTTTGCCGGGTCATCGAGGGCGGCACCCCAGGGGGCGACCTGCAGCCAGTCGGCCTCCTCATGCAGGTCGTCGATCTTGTGGCAGATGCGTTCGGCTGCACGCTGCAGGGCGGCATCGCCGGTGCGCGCCAGCATGGAAAGGCCGACGCGCAGCGCCACCACCTCCTCGGCATCGAAATTGAGCGGCGGCAGGTCGTAACCCTGGCGCATGATGTAGCCGATGCCCGACTCGCCCTCGATCGGCGTGCGCATGGCCTGAAGCGTGGCGATGTCGCGGTAGATGGTGCGTACCGCCACCTCCAGATCCGTGGCCAGTTGCTCGGCCGTCACCGGCTTTTTCGCCGCGCGCAGTATCTGGATGATTTCGAACAGCCGGCTGGTCTTGCGCATGCTTGGGCTCCGTTTGCGTGCGTGCGGCGGGTTTTGCTCCTGACAGTTTAGCATGCCCCCCTGACAACGGGGTGTCAGGGGCGTTGGCCTATCACCCTGGCGAAAGGAGATCGCCATGAACTACTACAACGACGCCGTGATGATGGCATACCGGCTGGGCATCTGGGAGCGCATGTCCGGGAGGAGCCGCACGCAATTGCACGCAAGGCTGCGCCAAAGCGGGCCGTTCCGTTTTCGCGCCGCGCCAAGGCCGGCCGGCAAGCGCGATTGCACCGGCGAGGCACGTTGACCGCTACAGGCTGTCCAGCATGGCCCGCACGGCCTGTTCCGCGGCAAGGACCGCCGCCTCGCTTCGGCCTCGAATGACGATCTGGGTCGAATAGGACTTGCCGTCGAAGCGCGGATAGGAGCCGATGGCCGTGTCAGGATGTGCCTTCTGGATTTCTCCCAGCGCCATGCCGTAGTCGCCCTCACCGAAGGGGCAATCGACGGATTTCGAGATTACCGGCGCGCCACCTTCGAGGGTGGGTCCGACCGCGTCGAGCATGGCCTCGAAGATCGACGGCACGCCGGCCATGACATGGACGTTGCCGATGGTAAAGCCGGGAGCAACCGAGACCGGGTTGTCGATCAGGCCGGCGCCATCGGGAATGCGGGCCATGCGCTTGCGGGCGTC
>JAMLIH010000103.1 GCA_023954255.1 Phyllobacteriaceae bacterium
GTGTTGGTTCGGCTGAGGGCAAATTTCCCTTATGGAGTGACATAAAGAACGGCCGCCCTGAGAAGCGCGATGTTGGTGCATGTAGCAAACTGAAATAGGGCTCAAAGTAGGGAGTAACGCAATCTTGTCTGGCAATCAGACCGTTTCTTTGTTGGCTTGCGCGCGCAACCCATACGCAGCTTTCCGGTTTGCGGAATGCTGGGTCCTCGGGTCCGGCCCGAGGATGACCACGGAGAAAATTGAGTATGTCTGACGAAGAAAAATTCCCGCCCCAAAACAATCTGCCTGCCGGCTACGTGCCGCCGAAAGTGTGGACATGGGAGCAGCCGTCCGGCGGAGCGTTTGCCTCGATCAACCGGCCGATTGCCGGGCCGACCCATGACAAGGAACTGCCGGTCGGCAAGCATCCCCATCAGCTTTATTCGCTCGGCACGCCGAACGGGGTGAAGGTCACGATCCTGTTCGAGGAACTGCTGGAGGCGGGCCACGCGCAAGCCGAATACGATGCCTGGCTGATCAATATCGGCGAGGGAGACCAGTTCGGTTCCGGCTTTGTCGATATCAATCCGAATTCGAAAATTCCCGCCATGACGGATTATGCTCCGAAGGGTGCCAAGGGGGACAGTACCGATCCCATACGCCTGTTCGAATCCGGCTCGATCCTGGTTTATCTCGCCGAGAAGTTCGGTGCCTTCCTGCCGTCCGATCTGCGCGGGCGCGCCGAGGCCATGAACTGGCTGATGTGGCAGATGGGTTCGGCGCCGTTTCTCGGCGGCGGCTTCGGCCATTTCTACCAGTATGCGCCGATGAAGATCGAATACGCCATCAACCGCTACGCCATGGAGGTGAAGCGGCAGATGGACGTGCTCGACCGGCAACTGGCAAAGACCGAGTATATCGCAGGCGATGACTACACCATTGCCGACATGGCGATCTGGCCCTGGTACGGGCGGCTGGCGGCCGGCGGCGCCTATGGCGAATCCGGCAAGTTTCTCGAGGTCGACAAATACGAGCATGTGCAGCGCTGGACGGCGCTGATCAATCAGCGCCCCGCTGCCCGGCGCGGCTCGATCGTCAATCTGAGCGGGGAAGGCAAACTGCGGGAGCGCCACGATGCCTCGGATTTTGAAAACAATCTGAATCCACCGGAAGGGGTCTAGGTCATGGCCCTGCCCGACATGGTGAAACACAGAGGGTTCCCGTCCGGCCTGCCCGGCACGGGATTCCAGTTCACCGTTCGCCGGGCAAACCCCAAGGGCGCGACGAAGATCATCCGCCGGGAGCGCCATGCCGACCGCTCGCCGGTGGATGTGAAGGCCGATACCGCCTTCCTGCATTCGCTGTGGCATCACTTTGGCGATGAACCCTTCGAGCGCGGCAATCTCGATGCGGGGCGGCTTTCCTGGCTGTTCGGCCGGGAGGTCATCGCGGCGGAAGATCCGTTCGATCCGCAGAGCTATGAAGCCTTGCTGCAAATCAATGTGGAGGTGGCACAAGCGAATTACCCTGAAGCTTTCGAGGACGTTTTCGAGGTTTGAGATGTCCGTGAAACGCGAAAGGAAAACGCCATGCTGAAGATCGAACGGGAAAACGGCACGCTGTTCGTGATCCATGCCAGGGGGCAGGTGCACAGCGACGAGATGGAGAGCGAGCTCGACCGGCTGATCGAGCTTTCGAAGGATATCAAGGGCGGCAGGCTGCTCTACGATATCCGCGAGTTCCAGCCGCCTTCCATCGGCGCGATGATGGTGGAGATGCGCAAGCTGCCGGGCCTGCTCGGACTGCTGACGCGATTCGACAAGGTGGCGGTGATGGCGGAGGACCCCTGGCTGAGAGCCATGGCCGAATGGGAGGGCGTTCTGATCCCCGGCTTCGAGGTGAAGTCCTTCGCCCACAAGGATGAAAAGGAGGCGCGCGCATGGCTGGAGGCCTGAGGCACTTCATGATGCGCCCCGGTGGCGGCAGGGGCGACCATCCCGAGCGCGAGGAGGGTTATCAGCCGCCGAAACGCAAGCTGAGCGAAGCCGAAAAAGAGCGCCTCAAGCAGCAGCACTGGGACTGGCTTGGTTTCATTGCCCTTTGCGCGCTGGGCGGCATCGCGCTGGGTGCACTGGCAGCCTGGGCCGTGCTGCGCTTCGACATCAACGGCATCGGCTCGATGATCGCACGGTCGGGCTACTGGATGGGATATACGGCGTTGCTGGTCGGGGGGTTCGCGTCGACGTTCGGCATGATCACCATGGGGATCGGCATCATGGTCCGGTCGACATATTCGAGGGATTGAGGGCCGGAACGCCGCAAGCAAGGTTGCAGGCCGCGGTTGCGGGGCCTGTTGGAGAGGAACGGACGGAAGCATGTTCAAGAAGATACTGATCGCCAATCGAGGCGAAATCGCCTGCAGGGTCATCAAGACGGCGCGCAGGATGGGAATCAGGACGGTGGCGGTCTATTCGGACGCGGACCGGGATGCACTGCATGTCACCATGGCCGATGAAGCCATCCATATCGGTCCGCCGCCCGCCGCCGAATCCTATATCGTGATCGACAGGATCATGGACGCAATCAGGCAGTCGGGTGCCGAAGCGGTGCATCCGGGCTATGGCTTTCTGTCGGAGAACCCGAAATTCGCCGAAGCGCTGGACAAGGCCGGTGTCGCCTTCATCGGTCCGCCCGTCGGCGCCATCGAGGCGATGGGCGACAAGATCACCTCGAAAAAGCTCGCAGACAAGGCGGGCGTTTCAACCGTGCCCGGTCACATGGGACTGATCGAGGATGCAGACGAAGCGGTGAAGATCGCCGCAGAGATCGGCTATCCCGTGATGATCAAGGCATCCGCTGGTGGCGGCGGCAAGGGCATGCGCATCGCCTGGAACGAGAAAGAGGCGCGCGAGGGTTTCCAGTCGTCGAAGAACGAGGCGAAGTCATCCTTCGGCGATGACCGCATCTTCATCGAGAAATTCGTCACCCAGCCGCGCCATATCGAAATCCAGGTGCTGGGCGACAAGCACGGCAACGTCATCTATCTCGGCGAGCGCGAATGCTCGATCCAGCGGCGCAACCAGAAGGTTGTCGAGGAAGCCCCCTCCCCGTTTCTCGACGAGAAGACGCGCAAGGCGATGGGCGAGCAGGCGGTGGCGCTGGCAAAGGCCGTCGATTACTGCTCTGCCGGGACGGTCGAGTTCATCGTCGACGGCGAGCGCAATTTCTATTTTCTTGAAATGAACACCCGCCTGCAGGTGGAACATCCGGTGACCGAGCTCATTACCGGCATCGATCTCGTCGAGCAGATGATCCGCGTGGCGGCGGGAGAAAAGCTCGCCATCGGCCAGAAGGATGTGAAGCTCAACGGATGGGCGATCGAATCCCGGCTTTATGCCGAAGACCCCTATCGCAATTTCCTGCCCTCCATCGGCAGGCTTTCCCGCTACCGGCCGCCAATCGAGGGCGAGACGGATACCGGCGCCATCATCCGCAACGATACGGGTGTCTATGAGGGCGGCGAAATATCGATGTTCTATGATCCGATGATCGCCAAGCTGTGCACCTGGGCCGGGGACCGCAAGGCGGCAATCGCGGCCATGGAAGATGCGCTTGACGCATTCGAACTGGAAGGCATCGGCCACAACCTGCCCTTCCTCTCGGCGGTAATGTCGCATGGAAAATTTGTCGAAGGCGACATGACAACCGCGTTCATTGCCGAGGAATACCCGGATGGATTCGCAGGCGTAACAATCGGCGACGAGGATCTGGGCAAGGTGGCTGCCGCCGCTGCCGTTCTCAACATGATCGCCGAATTGCGCCGCACGCGCATCTCCGGCGTGCTGGCAAACCACAAGCGCAAGGTTTCCAAGGAGTGGGTCGCGGTGGTCGACGGAAAGCCGGCTTCGCTGAAGCTGCGCAAGATGCGCAACGAAGGCGCCATCGTCACGCTGTCGGAAACCGCCAGCTCGGTTTCCGGCGCCCTGTCGGGAGCGACGGAAGGCGGATCGAAAACGGCGGAGATGGCGGCAAAACTGCTGCCCATGCTGGAGCGCGGGGCGATCTACATCGACGAGGTGGCCGAGGAACTGGGATGCTCCGAGAAGGAGGTTCGTGATGCCATCGACCGGCTTCGCCAATACGGTGCGGAGATCGAGAATGCCGGCAAGGGAACGCTGAAGTTTCGCTACCGGCGCACGCAATACGAGGTCGAGACCGACTGGCGGCCGGGAAAATCGCTGGCGCTGGTGGAGGTCGGCAAGGAGCGTCTGGCACTCAAGGTGGAGCCGACGCATACCGGGTACCGTATCCGCTGGCGCGGTGCCGACATGAACGTTCAGCTGATCTCGAAACGCCAGGCGCAATACCTGCACCTGATGCCGGAGAAGATCGCGCCCGATACGTCGAAACTGCTGCTCTGCCCGATGCCCGGTCTGGTGGTTTCCATCGCCGTTGCCGAGGGTGAGGAGGTCGAGGAAGGCCAGCCATTGGCAACCGTCGAGGCGATGAAGATGGAAAACATCCTTCGTGCCGAGAAGAAGGCGACGGTTGCGAAAATCAATGCCGCCGCAGGTGACAGCCTGGCGGTGGACGATGTGATCATGGAGTTTGCATGATGGCCGAGAAGATGCCGAGAGACTGGCTCGAGCTTGCCACCAGGGAGCGCAAGGGCAGGAGCCCCGACGAACTGATCTGGAGCACCGGGGAAGGTATTGCCGTCAAGCCGCTTTACACGGCGGATGATCTTGGCGGGGTGAAGCATCTGGATTGCCTGCCGGGCTTCGCACCGTTCGTTCGCGGACCCAAGGCGACCATGTATGCCGGGCGGCCCTGGACGATCCGTCAATATGCCGGTTTCTCGACGGCGGAGGATTCGAACCGCTTCTACCGCAAGGCGCTGGCGGCCGGCCAGCAGGGGGTTTCGGTCGCCTTCGATCTTGCCACCCACCGCGGCTATGATTCAGATCACCCGCGCGTCGTCGGTGATGTCGGCAAGGCGGGCGTGGCAATCGACTCCGTCGAGGACATGAAAATCCTGTTCGACGGCATTCCGCTCAGGGACATCTCCGTTTCGATGACGATGAACGGCGCGGTGGTGCCGATCCTTGCCAGTTTCATCGTTGCGGGCGAGGAACAGGGCTGCACACGGGCGGAACTTTCGGGGACCATCCAGAACGACATCCTTAAGGAGTTCATGGTCCGCAACACCTATATCTACCCGCCGGAACCCTCGATGCGGATCGTTGCCGACATCATCGAGTACACGGCGAAGGAAATGCCGAAGTTCAACTCGATCTCGATTTCCGGCTATCACATGCAGGAAGCCGGCGCGACGCTGGTTCAGGAGCTTGCCTATACGTTGGCAGACGGGCGCGAATATGTCCGTGCGGCGATTGCCAAGGGCATGGATGTGGATGCCTTTGCGGGCCGGCTCTCCTTCTTCTTCTGCATCGGCATGAATTTTTTCATGGAAGCTGCCAAGCTGCGCGCGGCGCGGCTGTTGTGGGCAAGGATCATGAAGGAGTTCGGCGCCAGCGAACGTTCGCAGATGCTGCGCACCCATTGCCAGACCTCCGGCGTCTCGCTGCAGGAGCAGGATCCCTACAACAACGTGGTGCGCACGGCGTTCGAGGCGATGAGCGCGGTATTGGGCGGAACCCAGTCGCTGCACACCAATTCCTTCGACGAGGCGATCGCGCTGCCGACGGAGTTCTCGGCGCGTATTGCGCGCAACACGCAGCTTATCCTGCAGCATGAGACCGGTGTTACCAGGGTCGTCGATCCGCTGGCCGGTTCCTACTACGTCGAGAGCCTGACCCAGCAGCTTGCCGATGAGGCCTGGAAGCTGATCGAGGAAGTCGAAACGCTGGGCGGCATGACCAAGGCGGTCGAGGATGGCCTGCCGAAGCGCCGGATCGAGGAAGCCGCCACCCGCAAGCAGGCCGCCATCGACAAGGGTGAGACCGTCATCGTCGGCGTCAACAAGTACACGCTGGAGACCGAGGACGAGATCGACATTCTCGAAATCGACAATACGGCGGTGCGCAAGGCGCAGATCGAACGGTTGAACCGGGTGCGCAAGGAGCGCGATCCGAAACGCTACGAGGCGGCGATTGCCGCGCTTGCGGAGGTTGCGGCAAGCGGCAAGGGCAATATTCTCGAAGCAGCGGTGGAGGCTGCCCGCGCACGAGCTTCCGTCGGCGAGATTTCCGACGCGATGGAAAGGGCGTTCAACCGGCACAAGGCGGTGCCGGAAGTCGTTTCCGGCGTCTATGAAGAAGCCTATGGCGACGATCCCGAATACGCCACGCTGGTTGAACGGTTGAAAACCGTGGCGAAGGATATCGGCGGCAAGCCGCGCCTGATGGTTGCCAAGCTCGGCCAGGACGGCCACGACCGCGGCGCCAAGGTGATCGCCTCGGCCTTCGGCGATATCGGTTTCGAAGTCGTTCCCGGCGATTTGTTCGAGACGCCTGCGGAGGCGGCCGAATCGGCCATCGAGCACAAGGTGCATGTCATCGGCGCTTCCTCGCTTGCTGCGGGCCACAAGACCCTGCTGCCGGAACTGGTGCAAGCGCTGAAGGAGCGCGGCGCGGAAAACATCATCGTCATTACCGGCGGTGTCATTCCGCGCCAGGACTACGACTATCTGAAGCAACATGGCGTTGCAGCGATTTTCGGCCCGGGCACCAATGTGCTGGAGGCTGCGCGCGCTGTCATCGATCTCGTCGAAGGACGCTTGCGCAACCGCTGATACCGCTCTACCAATCGCGGTCACACGGTTTTTGTTGCGAGGTTTGTGATGGGCGACCAGCGGTTCGATCCCCTTCTGGAGATGATGCAGCGCGAGGGTCTGGAAGCTGTGGCCTTCGTGCCCGGCGCGAATTTCCGGCGCATTTTCATCCGGGACTTTCATCTCATGGAGCGGCCGCTGGTCATTATCGTCCCGGTGGAAGGCGAGCCGGTAGCGATTGTCCCGGCGCTAGAGATGGCCTCGTTCGAACCACTGAAGTTCCCCGGCCCGGTATTTGCCTGGCGCGACGAGGAGGGGTATGCGGCGGCCTTCGAAAGGGCGGCTGCCGCCCTGCCCCGGCTTGCCAGCGCAAAAACCTTCGGGCTTGAAGCGCAGCGCATGCGCGCCTTCGAGCACATGGCTTTGCAGCGGGTGTTTCCGGAAGCGGGGTTCACCGACGCCCATGGCGCGATTTCCTCGATCCGGCTGCGCAAGACGGCGGATGAAATCGCCAAGCTGAAGGAAGCAATCCGTATTTCTGAGGCGGCACTGGAAGCAACGCTTGGCGAAGTGCGGGAAGGCCTAACCGAGCGGGAAGTCGAATCCATCCTTGTCCGGCAGATGTTTGCCCACGGGGCGCACGGACTTGCCTTCGAGCCGATTGTGGCGGCCGGCGACAACTCCGCCCAGCCGCACGCACAGGCCCGCGCCGATTACCGGATAAGGCGCGGCGATGCGCTGCTGTTCGATTTCGGCGCTTCCTATGAGGGTTACAATGCGGACATCACGCGAACCTTCTTCGTTGGCGAGGTGTCCGAACATGACCGTGCGTTCTACGACACGGTGCTGGCTGCCAATGAGCGCGGCAAGGCGGTGACGCGGGCAGGCGTTAGCGCAAACCATGTGGACGATGCGGTGCAGAAGGTGCTGGAAGGTTCGCAGTTTGCAGCCTTCATCCGCCACAAGACAGGCCACGGACTCGGGCTGGATGTGCACGAGGCGCCGCAGATCATGCGCGGCAATGATGCCGTGCTTGAAGCAGGCATGGTGTTCACGGTCGAGCCGGGCCTCTACCGGCACGGCGAATGCGGTGTGCGCATCGAGGATGACGTGGTGGTGACCGAGGACGGTGTCGAGTGCCTGACCTCGTTTCCGCGCGAGTTGCGGATCGTCGGCTGAGGCGCTCCCTCAGGAGAGGTGGTTGCGGTCCTTCAGTTCCAGATAGATGCCGGAATGGTCGGTATCGGCGCCATCCAGTTCCAGGACCAGTCGCCGGTAACGCTGTTGCATCTGTTCGGTCAGCGGCAGTTCGAGTTTCAGACCCGCAGCTTCTTCCAGCACGTTGTCGAGATCCTTCAACTGTATCGAGGAGCGTCCGCCGGGTGCGAAGTTTCCGGTGGTCATGCGTTCGCCGTGCTGCTGAAGGATGATCGAGTCGGCGAAGCCGCCCCTGAGCGCATCGCGCAGGGCAGCCGGGTCGGCGCCACCCAGTTCGGCAAACAGCATGGCTTCGGCAACCACGCCGATGGTTGAAGCGACGATCGCCTGATTGGCGAGTTTGGCGAGTTGCCCTGCTCCTGCGGGGCCGACGCGCACCGGGCGTCCCATTGCCTCCAGAACCGGCCTTGCCCTGTCGAAGGCTGCTTGTTCGCCGCCCGCCATGATGGCCAGGGTGGCTGCTTCCGCTCCCCTGGTGCCGCCGGAAACGGGTGCGTCGAGGCAATCGATGCCGGCCCTGGAAAGCCTTGCCGCGTGGTCGCGCGCTTGCGCCGGCTTGATGGAGCTCATGTCGATGAAAATGCTGCCGGGCGCGATGGCGCCGGCAACCCCCTGACTGAACAGGAGATCGGCGACCGCGGTGCCGTTGCTTACCATGGTGACGACGAAGTCCGCTGCGGCAACGGCTTCGGCAGGCCG
>JAMLIH010000104.1 GCA_023954255.1 Phyllobacteriaceae bacterium
TTGCGGTCACTGATCGCAAGGATTGGGACCGCAAGGATTGGGCAGCAGCAGTGAGATACGCTAACGGCTACCTTCTAACCACTAACCGCTTCTGCACCGGAGGTGCAGGCCGATGAACGAACATACCGTCCGCAACTTTAACATTAACTTCGGACCGCAACACCCTGCAGCGCATGGTGTTTTGCGTCTGGTTCTTGAGCTTGACGGCGAGGTGGTCGAGCGTGTCGATCCGCATATCGGCCTGCTGCACCGTGGCACCGAGAAGCTGATTGAGCACAAGACCTATCTGCAGGCCGTGCCGTATTTCGACCGGCTCGACTATGTCGCGCCGATGAACCAGGAGCATGCCTTTGCGCTCGCCGTCGAGCGCCTGCTCGGTATTTCGGTGCCGCGCCGCGGGCAACTGATCCGGGTGCTCTATTCCGAAATCGGCCGCATCCTGTCGCATCTTCTGAACGTCACCACCCAGGCGCTCGACATCGGTGCATTGACGCCGCCGTTGTGGGGCTTCGAGGAACGCGAGAAGCTGATGGTGTTCTATGAGCGGGCCTGCGGCGCGCGCATGCACTCTGCCTATGTACGGCCGGGCGGTGTTCACCAGGACCTGCCGCAGCAGCTGATCGACGACATCGGCCAGTGGTGCGAGGAGTTTCCGAGGGCGCTCGACGACATCGACAAGCTTCTGACCGACAACCGCATCTTCAAGCAGCGCAATGTCGACATCGGCGTGATTTCGCTGGAGGACGCCTGGGCCTACGGCTTTTCCGGCGTGATGGTGCGCGGGGCGGGTGCCGCCTGGGATTTGCGCAAGGCGCAGCCCTATGAGTGCTACGAGGAAATGGAGTTCGACATTCCCGTCGGCAAGAACAGCGACTGCTACGACCGCTATCTGATCCGCATGGAAGAAATGCGCCAGGCCTGCTCGATCATGAAACAGTGCATTGCCAAGCTCAATGCGCCGGAGGGCAAGGGGCCGGTGTCGCACACCGACAACAAGATCGTGCCGCCCAAGCGCGGCGAGATGAAGCGCTCGATGGAAGCGCTGATCCATCATTTCAAACTCTATACCGAGGGCTATCACGTGCCGGCCGGCGAGGTTTATGCCGCCGTCGAGGCGCCGAAGGGCGAATTCGGCGTCTATCTGGTGTCCGACGGCTCCAACAAGCCGTATCGCTGCAAGTTGCGCGCGCCCGGTTTCGCCCACCTTGCCGGTCTCGACTACATGGGCAAGGGGCACCTGCTGGCAGACGTGTCCGCCGTTCTCGGGTCGCTCGACATCGTATTTGGGGAAGTTGACCGCTAATGTCCGTTCGCCGTCTCGCAGAGGAAACTGTCCAGCCGAAGGATTTTGCCTTCAACCGCGCCAACAGCGCGCTGGCCAAGCAGTGGATCAAGAAATATCCGGACGGAAGACAGGCTTCCGCCGTCATCCCGCTGCTGATGATCGCGCAGGAGCAGGAAGGCTGGGTGACCAAGCGGGCGATCGAGCACATCGCCGACATGCTGGCAATGCCATATATCCGCGTGCTGGAAGTGGCGACCTTCTATACCCAGTTCATGCTCGCTCCGGTCGGAACCCGGGCGCATGTGCAGGTTTGCGGCACGACGCCCTGCATGCTGCGCGGCTCGGAAGAACTGATGGCCGTGTGCCGGGAGAAAATCCATCCCGAGCAGTTCCACACCAATGAAGGGGGAACGCTTTCCTGGGAAGAGGTCGAGTGCCAGGGCGCCTGTGTCAACGCGCCGATGGTGATGATCTTCAAGGATACCTATGAAGACCTGACGCCGGAGCGGCTTGCCGAAATCATCGACGAGTTCGAGGCCGGCAGGGGCGATCGCGTGACGCCCGGTCCGCAGGTCAACCGCATCCATTCCGCCCCTGAAGGCGGCCAGACCACGCTCCAGAAGGAATTGCTGGTCAAGGGAGCCGCGAAGCCCGCGTCCAAACCGGCAAAAGCAAAACCCGCCGCAAAGGCCAAAGCTGTTTCTGCCAAACCCGTTGCCAAGCCCGGCCCGGTGCGGCTGGCAAAGCCGGAAGGCAAGGCGGACGATCTGAAGATGATTGCCGGTGTCGGGCCGAAACTGGAAAAGACATTGAACAAGCTCGGCTTCTGGCATTTCGCCCAGATCGCCAAATGGACGAAGAAGGACATTGCCATCGTCGACGACGAACTCTCTTTCAAGGGCCGGATCGAGCGCGACGACTGGGTAAAACAGGCCAAGGCGCTGGCCAAGGGCGGGCGCGATGAATATGTCCGAGTGTTCGGCAAGGAACCGAGGTGAGGTGACAGATTATGCTGGCTGACAAGGATCGCATCTTCACCAATATCTATGGCACTTTCGACAAGTCGCTGAAGGGCGCCATGGCGCGCGGCCACTGGGCCGGCACCAAGGGCTTCATCGACAAGGGGGCCGACTGGATCATCAACGAGATCAAGGCTTCGGGCCTGCGCGGGCGCGGCGGGGCAGGGTTCCCGACCGGGTTGAAATGGTCGTTCATGCCGAAGAAGTCCGACGGCCGTCCGTCCTATCTGGTGGTCAATGCCGACGAGTCGGAACCCGGCACCTGCAAGGACCGCGACATCATGCGTCACGATCCGCACACGCTGATCGAGGGCTGCCTGATCGCGTCCTTCGCGATGAACGCCAATGCCTGCTACATCTACATTCGTGGTGAATACATCCGCGAGCGTGAAGCGCTGCAGGCGGCCATTGATGAGTGCTACGATGCGAACCTGATCGGCAAGAAGAACAAGCATGGCTGGCCGTTCGATCTCTATCTGCACCACGGCGCCGGCGCCTATATCTGCGGCGAGGAAACGGCACTGCTCGAATCGCTCGAAGGCAAGAAGGGCCAGCCTCGGCTGAAACCGCCGTTTCCGGCCAATGTGGGACTCTATGGCTGCCCGACCACCGTCAACAACGTGGAATCGATCGCCGTCGCGCCGACCATCCTGCGGCGCGGTGCCGACTGGTTTTCCTCCTTCGGCGAGGAAAACAACAAGGGCACCAAGCTGTTCTGCATTTCCGGCCATGTGAACAAGCCCTGCACGGTGGAAGAGGCGATGTCGATCTCCTTCCGCGAACTGATCGACACCCATTGCGGCGGCATCAGGGGCGGCTGGGACAATCTGAAAGCCGTCATTCCGGGCGGCTCTTCCGTGCCCTGCGTGCCGGCCGAGCAGATTGCCGACTGCAGGATGGATTTCGACAGCCTGCGCAATTTGCAGTCCGGTTCTGGTACTGTTGCGGTGATCGTCATGGACCAATGACCGACATGATCCGGGCAATCGCGCGGTTTGCCTATTTCTACAAGCATGAAAGGTGGCCAGTGCACCCCCTGCCGCGAAGGCACGGGCTGGATGTGGCGCGTGCTGACGCGCATGGCCGAGGGCAGGGCGCACAAGAGCGAGATCGATTATGCTGTTCGACGTGTCGAAACAGGTGGAAGGCCACACGATCTGCGCGCTCGGCGATGCAGCAGCCCGGCCGGTCCAGGGACTTATCCGCCATTTCCGCCACGAGATTGAGGAACGCATCGACGCCTATTCGCGCAATGCCGACAAGGACGACCGCGGCGATGGCGACGGGCGGATTTGCCGTGATGCTTGGCTGGCAGGCGGTCATGCTGCGCTCGCTCGAGGGCTCGCCTTTCATGTCCGCCTATGCGCATGGCGGCGGCCGGGGCAAGGCGGCGGACGTGGCGCGCCAGCCAGTCGCGGAAAAGCGCGCCGTGGAGGCGCCACAAGCGGCATTGCCAGCCAGCGACACGGTCGCGCGCCCGTCCGGGCTGGAGGCGCCGCGCGGCCAGGCCGACGACCTGAAGCGCATTTCCGGCGTCGGGCCGAAGCTGGAAATCGTGCTCAACGACCTCGGTATCTACCATTTCGACCAGATCGCCGCGTGGAGCGCGGGCGAGGTGGAGTGGATCGACGACTACCTGAAGTTCAAGGGCCGCATCGAGCGCGACAAGTGGATCGCGCAGGCGAGGCGGCTGATGGAAAGCGTGACGGAATAGGATTGACGCGGGCAGTGCGGCTGCCGGCGCACAAGTAGACCTGAACGGGAAAGGCATCGATGGCCAAGCTGATCGTTGACGGGACGGAGATCGAAGTCCCCGCGGAGCTGACGCTGCTGCAGGCGTGCGAGGAAGCCGGCGCGGAAATACCGCGTTTCTGCTACCACGAGCGGCTGTCGATCGCCGGCAACTGCCGCATGTGCCTCGTGGAAGTCGTAGGCATGCCCAAGCCGCAGGCATCCTGCGCCCTGGGTGTCAACGACCTTCCGCCGAAGCGGGATGGCTCCATCTGGGCGGTGAACACACGCTCGCCGCTGGTCAAGAAGGCCCGCGAAGGCGTGATGGAGTTCCTGCTCATCAACCATCCGCTCGATTGCCCGATCTGCGATCAGGGCGGCGAGTGCGATTTGCAGGATCAGGCAATGGCCTTCGGTCTCGACGGCTCCCGCTACAAGGAGAACAAGCGCGCGGTCGAGGACAAGTATATCGGCCCGCTGGTGAAGACGATCATGACGCGCTGCATCCATTGCACGCGCTGCGTCCGCTTCACCACGGAAGTCGCCGGCATTTCCGAACTGGGCCTGATCGGCCGCGGCGAGGATGCCGAGATCACCACCTATCTCGAACAGGCGATGACCAGCGAGATGCAGGGTAATGTGATCGACCTGTGCCCGGTCGGCGCGCTGACCTCGCGGCCCTATCAGGACACGGCACGGCCGTGGGAACTGACCAAGACCGAAACCGTCGACGTGATGGATGCGCTCGGGTCCAACATCCGCGTCGATACGCGCTCGAAGGAAGTCATGCGCATCCTGCCGGTGCAGAACGATGCGGTGAACGAGGAATGGATTTCCGACAAGACGCGCTTCATCTTCGACGGGCTGAAGTCCCAGCGCCTTGACAGGCCCTATGTGCGCAAGGCGGGCAAACTGCAGCCGGCAAGCTGGGGCGAAGCGCTCGATGCCGTTGCAAAGGCTGTCAATTCAACGCGCCCGCACAAGGTCGGGGCCATTGCCGGCGATCTCGCCAGCGTCGAGGACATCTACGCGCTGAAGAAGTTCATGACCGGCATCGGCTCCGCCAACATGGACTGCCGGGAGCCCGGCAGTGTGCTCGATCCGGCCAGGGGCAGGGCATCCTACCTGTTCAATTCCGGCATTGACGGCATCGAGGAAGCCGATGCGATCATGCTGATCGGCACCAATCCGCGCAAGGAAGCGCCGGTGCTCAACTCGCGCATCCGCAAGCGCTGGCGGCAGGGTGATCTGCTCGTCGGTGTTGTCGGCGAGGCTGCCGATCTTACCTACGAATACACCCATCTTGGCGACGGCCCCGAAAGCCTCAAGCAGTTCGCCAATTACGGCAAGATCAAGAAGAAGAACCCGATGTTCATCATCGGACAGGGCGCGCTCAACCGCTCCGACAGTGCAGCCGTTCTCAAGATGGTGGCATCTGCCGCCGAAAGCATGGGCGCGCTGCGCGCCGACTGGAACGGTTTCAACATCCTGCACACGGCAGCGGGCCGCGTAGGCGGTCTCGATCTTGGTTTCGTTCCCGGCAAAGGCGGCAAGGATACGGCTGCCATGCTGGGCAGCATGGACGTTCTCTTCCTGATGGGTGCCGACGAACTCGACATGTCGAAGGTCAAGGGCACGGTCGTCTATGTCGGTTCCCACGGCGACGCCGGGGCGCACCGCGCCGATATTATCCTGCCTGCGGCGGCCTATACGGAAAAACCCGGCATCTGGGTCAATACCGAGGGCCGCGTGCAGCATGGCAACCGGGCCAATTTCGCACCGGGCGAAGCCAAGGAGGAATGGGCAATCTTCCGCGCGCTTTCGGCGAAAGCCGGCAAGGTGCTGCCCTTCGACAGTTTCGAACAGCTCAGAAGTGCACTTTACGCGGAATTTCCCCACATGGCACAGGGCGGGGCAGTTGCGCCCGGCGACATCGGTGATGTAAAGGCACTCGCCAAAGGCGCAGGCGGAAAAGTGCTCAAGACCGGCTTTTCAAGCCCGGTACGGGACTTCTACATGACCAACCCGATTGCACGGGCATCCAGGGTGATGGCGCAGTGTTCACAATTGGCTGCAGGCGGGCTGCGGCAGGCGGCGGAATAGGCGGCAGGAAACGGCATGGAAGCGTTTATCAACACCTACGTCATTCCGGGCTTCTGGATCATCTTCCAGAGCGTGCTGATGCTGGTCTGCCTGCTGCTGATCACGGCCTATATCCTCTATGCCGACCGCAAGATCTTCGCTGCCGTTCAGATGCGCCGCGGCCCCAACGTCGTCGGCCCCTGGGGGTTGCTGCAATCCTTTGCCGACCTGCTGAAATTCGTGCTCAAGGAGCCGATCATTCCGGCAACGGCGTCGAAATCGGTCTTCGTCATCGCGCCGATCATCTCGGCCGTGCTGGCCATGACGGCCTTTGCCGTGCTGCCGGTTGCCGAAGGCTGGGTGGTTGCCGATGTCAATCTCGGCATCCTGTTCATCTTCGCCGTCTCCTCGCTGGAGGTCTACGGCATCATCATGGGCGGCTGGGCGTCGAACTCGAAATACGCCTTCCTCGCCTCGCTGCGGTCTGCGGCGCAGATGGTTTCCTATGAAGTCTCCATGGGCTTCATCATCATCACCGTGCTGCTGTGCGCGGGAACGCTGAACCTGACCGGCATCGTCAACAGCCAGGCCGACGGGCTCGGCACCATGCTCGGCCTGCCTGCCTCCTTCCTCGACTGGTACTGGCTGCCGCTGTTTCCGGCCTTCATCATGTTCTTCATTTCGGCAATCGCCGAGACAAACCGGCCGCCGTTCGACCTGCCGGAAGCCGAATCGGAACTGGTCGCGGGCCACATGGTCGAATATTCCTCGACCCTGTTCCTGCTGTTTTTCCTCGGCGAATTCGTCGCCATCATCCTGATGAGCTGTCTCGTCACCATCCTGTTCCTGGGTGGCTGGCTGCCTCCGGTCGATGTGGCCGTGCTCAACTGGGTGCCGGGCATCGTCTGGTTCACGCTGAAGGCATTCTTCGTCTTCTTCATGATGGCGATGGTGCGCACCGTGGTGCCGCGCTACCGCTACGACCAGCTGATGCGGCTGGGCTGGAAGATCTTTCTGCCGCTGTCACTCGCCATGGTGGCGATTGTTGCCGGCGTACTGCAATATATGGGTTGGGCATGATGATCGCACAGGCTGCCAAATCGCTGCTGCTGCTCGAATTCGTCTCGGCACTCGCCATGGGGATGCGCTACCTCTTCGGCAAGAAGTCGACGATCAACTATCCCTTCGAGAAAGGGCCTGTTTCACCGCGTTTTCGCGGCGAGCATGCGCTGCGGCGCTATCCCAACGGGGAAGAGCGCTGCATTGCCTGCAAACTGTGCGAGGCGATCTGCCCGGCACAGGCGATCACCATCGAGGCGGGACCGCGCCGCAATGACGGAACGCGCCGCACGGTACGCTACGACATCGACATGGTGAAATGCATCTATTGCGGCTTCTGCCAGGAAGCCTGTCCGGTCGACGCCATCGTCGAGGGACCGAATTTCGAATTCGCGACGGAAACGCGCGAGGAACTCTACTACGACAAGGACAGACTGCTTGAAAACGGCGCCCGCTGGGAGCGGGAACTGGCCCGCAACATCAAGCTGGATGCACCTTACCGCTGACGAGCAGTCCGGCGGCCGCTCTCCGGCCCGCCACTGCAAGCAAGGAAACACGGAACGAAAACCATGACGGCGATCTTTTTCTACCTCTTCGCCATTATCACCGTTGCCTCGGCATTCATGGTGATTTCCGCGCGCAATCCGGTGCATGCGGTGCTGTTCCTGATTCTGGCCTTCGTCAATTCCGCCGGCCTGTTCATGCTGACGGGCGCGGAGTTCCTGGCGCTGTTGCTGATCGTCGTCTATGTCGGCGCGGTGGCGGTGCTGTTCCTGTTCGTTGTCATGATGCTCGATGTCGATTTCGTCGAACTGCGCGAGGGATTCCTGCAATATCTGCCGGTCGGCGGGCTGGTCGGCGCCATCGTGCTGGTCGAACTGCTGATGGTGGTCGGGGCATGGGTGGTGGCACCCGGTACCGTCAACGGGACGCTTGGCGAACCTGCGCCCGACATGTCGGTGACCTCCAACATCCAGGCGCTCGGCAACATTCTCTACACGAAATACTTCTTCTTCTTCCAGGTGGCGGGGTTGATCCTGCTGGTCGCCATGATCGGCGCCATCGTGCTGACGCTGCACCACCGGCCCAATGTGCGGCGCCAGAACGTTTCGGAACAGGTCGCCCGCAGCAAGGAAACGGCAATCGAAATCAAGAAGGTCGAATCCGGCAAAGGCATCTAGCCGGAACACGGGGCAATCGGCCAACAGGGGCACGAGAACACAATGGGCACGACAACGCGGGGCTGAATATCGGGCATGGAAATCGGAATTTCCCACTTTCTGGCGGTCAGCGCGATCCTATTCACGATCGGCATGCTGGGCATCTTCCTCAACCGG
>JAMLIH010000105.1 GCA_023954255.1 Phyllobacteriaceae bacterium
ATCGGCGGCCCGCGCTTCTACGAGCGGCTGGAGATCCGCGACGCGATGGCCTATCTGCGCGTCGTCGCCCAGCCAGCCGACGACCTCGCCTTCGAACGCATCGTCAACGTACCGAAACGCGGGCTTGGCGAAGCCGCCGTGCGCCAGATCCACGACACGGCGCGCATGTCCGGCATCCCGATGTTCGCCGCCGCGCGCGACCTCGCCTCGACCGAGGAACTGAAGCCCAAGCCGCGCGCCGCGCTGCGCACGCTGGTCGAAGGCTTCGAGCACTGGCAGGGCATGATCGACAACACCAGCCACACCGACCTGGCCGAGACGATCCTCGAGGAGAGCGGCTACACCGAGATGTGGAAGAACGACCGCTCGGCCGATGCGCCGGGCCGGCTCGACAACCTCAAGGAACTCATCCGGTCCATGGAGGAATATGAGAGCCTGCGCTCCTTCCTCGAACATGTCGCGCTGGTCATGGACGCCGAGAAGAACGAGGACATGGATGCCGTCTCGATCATGACGCTGCATTCGGCCAAGGGGCTGGAATTCGAGACCGTGTTCCTGCCCGGATGGGAGGAAGGGCTGTTTCCCCACCAGCGCGCGCTCGACGAGGGCGGCCGCTCCGGGCTGGAGGAGGAACGCCGCCTCGCCTATGTCGGGCTGACGCGCGCCAAGAAGAACCTGCACCTCTGGTTCACCTCCAACCGCCGCATCCACGGCCTGTGGCAGTCGACCATTCCCTCGCGCTTCCTCGACGAATTGCCCGAGAACCATGTCGAGGTGATGGAGACAGGCAATTCCTATGGCGGCTACGGCGCCGGCGGTTTCGGCGACAGCTATGGCGGACGCCGCAACCCCTACGGCGCCTCGCGCTTCGACACTGTCGGCAAGGACGGCAGCGGCTCGTTCTCCAACACCTACGCAACGCCCGGCTGGGCGCGCGCCCAGAAGAACCGCACCGAGGCGACCGACCGCAACTGGGGCTCGCGCTCCGGCCACGCCGTCGAGCGCATCGGCTATGGCGAGGTGGATTCGGGCTACGGCGCCGGCCGCGGCTCGGTGAAGGGCCGGGTGATCGAGGGCGAACTGGTCGCCAAGTCGGTCTCCGACACGCCGTCGGCCTTCAAGGTCGGCGACCGCGTCTTCCACCTCAAAGTCGGCAACGGCAACATCGCCTCCGTCGACGGCAACAAGCTGACCATCGATTTCGACAAGGCCGGACAGAAAAAGGTGCTCGACAGCTTCGTTGAAGGGGTTTGAACGACAAGCAGTAACTGGGAACGCCCGTTGCATCAGGCTTGAGAATTTAATCTTTCGATCATTCTTTCAATCGCCTTGCGCAACTCCGCCAATTGGCCGTCTGCCCAGATGTTCCAGAGTATCTCAAAATCCACGCGATGATATGCGTGCCTGAGGTGGTTGCCGATATCGGCAATACGCCGCCAGGGGATTTACGGTTCCGAGGCCTTCAGTTCATCGCTGACGTGGCGTGAGGTTTGCTCAGGATTTCCAGAAAACGTTCAAACGCCGCCCGGCGCGTCGTGTCATGGTACAATTCCTCGAAAGCGACATCAGAAAGCAACCCGTCAATCAAATCTATTGCTTCAATGATGTCCTGCAGCCGGTACAGGGTTCGATCATTCATCAAAAGACCCGTATGCCGTCGTTTTCGATTTGCTCTATGAAACCTTTATCCAATGCGCGCTTCATGAAGGCATTGGCCGGAAACCCGGTTGCCTCGGCGACCAGTTGCTCGACGCCCACCAGGTTCAGCATCGAGAATTTGCTCTTCGGCGCAACCTCAATTGCGATGTCGATATCGCTTTCGTCGGTTGCTGTTTCCCGGGCTTGCGAGCCGAAAAGCGTCATATGGGCCACACCCTCAGCCTCCAGCAGTGGCTTGAGTGCCCGGATCTTCCTCAGAATGTTCTCTCGGCTCGTCATATCAAAGTGTGATCTTGACCAGTCATTGCCAACAGTATCCGGTCACTGGCCTTCAGTTACAACAGATACCCGTATGCATAGCGGGGCGGGGCAGACTGCCGGAGCAACAGGTGTTCCGGCCTGAAAGCCGAATTCTGCGGTGCCTATCGCAGATTGATCGTCCTGCTCTTCTTAGGCATGAAGATGTCGACGCAGTTGCCGGGCCCGTCTGAAACCATCCATGGCGAACCGGATGTCGTTTGCTGGACATGGGTCTGACCCGGATTGAGGCTGGCGCGCTGCTCGGGATTGCCGTCGAAGTCGATCCAGTCGATGTGCCGGAACATGCCCGAGCTGTTGACAAACGTGATGGTGATCGGCTGCTCGGATTCCGAAGCCCGGACCTGACCGAGCAGATGGCAGTTCTTTGCCTGTACCGGGCCGGCTGCCATCAGCGAGGCGGCGAGAGACAACACCACAACCGATGGGGCACATGCCCGGCCTGCAATGCTTTTTGCACGTTTCATATCGTTAAACCCTTGCTAAAACTCCATTGCCCCGTAACTCGATCGTAGCTGCCAAATCGAACGCTGTCATTATTGCCAGTGAGGGCAGGCATGTGCAACATCGCGACGGAAACCGGCAATTGCGCCACACTGGAGAAGCCCTCATGTACACGCTGATCGGCAACCCGAAGAACCGCGCCTTCCGCGTCCTGTGGATGCTGGAGGAACTGGAGGCCGACTACGAAGTCATTCCCGCCGCGGTGCGCTCGGAGGAATTGCTGGCGGTCAATCCTACTGGAAAGTCGCCGGTTTTGAAGGTGGGAGATGATGCCATCATCGATTCTGCCGCCATCATCCAGTTTCTGGCAGACCGGCACGGCAGATTCACCTTTCCCGCCGGCACCATCGAGCGGGCAAAACAGGACAGCCTGACCTTCTTTGCGGCCGACGATCTGGACGGCATTCTGTGGCATGCCGCCAAGCACAGCTTCGTGCTTCCAGAGGAGTTGCGATCAAGCGAGGTGCGCCGGGCCTGTGAACACGATCTTGCCCGCTCCGTAGCGGCGCTGGAGCAACGGCTCGGCGATGGCGAATACGCCATGGGAGACACCTTCACCGTGCCCGACATCCTGATCGGCCATTGCGCCAGTTGGGCGATCAACGCGAAATTCGACTGGCCGGAAGGAAAGCTGACCGATTACGTGAAGCGGCTCTGGGCACGGCCTGCCTACCAGCGGGCGCACGAAATCCGCAAGGCAAGCTGAACCGGCCACACCGCCGATCCCGGGCGCAGCGGCATTCGGTTCTCGCGCGCAGCGCAAGGCCCGGCGTTAATGCGGTTCAGCCATTGGTTACCAGATACACTCCGGCAACAACCAGTGCCGCGCCACCCATCTTGGCAATCGTCAGGGGGCTGGCTGCCATGCCGAACAGGCCCAACTGGCCGAAAACCATGCCTGCTAGCACCTGACCTGCCACCAGCAGGACGAAAAACGGGCCGATGCCGATGCGCGGGATGATGTAGGATGAGCCAATGATCAGCCCGGCGCTCATGATGCCCGCCGTCAGAAGCCAGGGCGGCACTTCCGATACCTTTCGCAGGTCAGCCAGCCGGTTGCCCGTTACCATGGCAATCACAATCGAGGCGGCAAAGGCAATGCCGAAGAACGGCACGTTGGCAAGCGGGCCGGAGCCGAGAATCTTTGCTGACTGGGCAATCATCGGAAAATAGATCGAGACGATTGCGCCCAGGGCAAGTGCAAGAAATATGTTTGCGACGGTCATGGTTCCCTCCCTTTCCCGCAACCACCATACCACCGGCATGCGCCGGCAGAAATCGCGAAAACCGGAAAGGGAAACCGTTCGGGTTCTACTGCGAGGTCCAGCCGCCATCGACGGGAATGGCGGCACCCGTAATGTTGTGCGCCGTCTTGTGGCACAGCCATGCCGCCAGATCGCCGATCTCGGAAGGATCGGACATGCGCAGGCTTGGCTGCTTTTCCGACAATAGCGAGCGCACGCCTTCGGCGCGGCCGCCACCCGCCTGCTGGGCACGGGCCTCGATCTGCGGCTCGATAAGTGCAGTTTCCGTCCAGCCGGGACAGATGCAGTTGATCGTCACCCCGCCCGATTCCCGGCTGCCGATGGCAGCATATTCAAGTGCTGCGACGCGGCTCATGCCGACAAGACCGAATTTCGAGGCGACATATGGCGCCTTTTCCTTCGATGCCACAAGGCCATGGACCGAGGCGATGTTGATGACACGGCCGAACTCGCGCGATGCCATCAGCGGCAAGGCGTGGTGCATGGTGTGGAAGGCAGCCGACAGGTTGACGGCGATGATGGCGTCCCAGGTCGCCGCATCGGCATCGGCGATCGAAACCGTCTTCTGCACACCGGCATTGTTGACCAGCACATCGAGCGGGCCCCATGCCTCCACCGCCTTGACGAGCTTGCCGATCGCCTCGGGGTTGCGAAGGTCGCCATCGAAAAACTTCGCTTCCTGTGCACCGGCGGCGGTGATTTCATTCTCCGCCGCTCTTGCCTCTGCCTCGCTTGCAAGCCCGTGAACGGCGATGCGTGCGCCGGCAACCGCCAGGCTTTTTGCCACGGCAAGGCCAATGCCCTGCACCGATCCGGTTACCAGCGCGGTCTTTCCCGCAAGATGTCCGCTCATGCGTTCTCTCCTGACTGTTCGGCAATCTTTCTCAATTCGGTCTTCAAGACCTTGCCATAGTTGTTCTTGGGCAGGCTGTCGACAAACCTGTAGGACTTTGGCCGCTTGAAGCGGGCAATGTTGTCCGTGCAATGGCGGTCGAGCGCCGCTTCGTCCACCGTCTTTCCTTCGGCTGTCACGACAAAGGCACAGACGCTTTCGCCCCACTCGGCGTCCGGAATGCCGATAACCGATACCTCATAGACGGCCGGATGGGTGAGCAGCGCCTCCTCGACCTCGCGGGGATAGATGTTCGTGCCACCTGAAATGATGACGTCCTTGGAACGGTCCTTCAGTGTCAGGAACCCGTCGCCGTCAAGCACACCCATGTCTCCGGTCCACAGCCAGCCGTCGCGGATCGTCTTTTCCGTTGCCTCGGGATTGTTCCAGTAACCTACCATCACCGGCCGGCCGCGCACGATGATCTCGCCGCTTTCACCGGCCGGCAGCAGGCTGCCGTCCTCGGCGGCGATGGCGACCTCGACGCAGGATTGCGCCCTGCCAACGGAGGCAAGGCGCTCCTTCCAGCGAGGATGCTCACGGTCACAGACCGCCTCGCGCGACAGAGCCGTAATGCACATCGGGCTTTCGCCCTGGCCATAGATCTGCACGAAACGGGGGCCGAGCACCTCGACGGCTTCGACGATGTCGGCAAGATACATCGGCCCACCGCCATAGACGATGGTCCGGATCCCCTCGCCGGTTTCGCCCGATGCCCTGGCGTGATCGACCAGACGGCGGATCATGGTGGGGGCCGCGAACATGTGCAGGCTGCCGGTGCTTCTGCCATGATCGAAAATCTCCGCCGGGTCGAAGCCTGCGGAGGCAGGCACCACATGGCGCGCGCCCTTCAGCACGTGCATGACGTTGTAAAGACCGGCGCCGTGGCTCATGGGCGCCGCATAGAAGGCGGCATCGGTCTCGAAGACCTGATCGACATCGACGAAATAGGCATAGGCCATGGCATGGATGTTGCCATGGGTCATCACCACACCCTTGGGCCTGCCGGTTGTGCCGGAGGTATAAAACAGCCACGCCATGTCGGTGGAGGCACGGGAGACAGGAACCGCCAACGGTGCATGGTCGCAAAGACCCCTGAACGCTTCCGACTTCAAATCAATGATATGGGCACATTGCGCAGGCACGATGCCGGCAAGCTCTGATCCCGGATTTTCAGTAATCAGTGCCAGTTTGGCGCCCGAGTTTTCAACGATCCAGGCAGCTTCGCGCGGATGCAGCTTGGCGTTGACCGGAACGATGACGGCGCCGGCAAACCATGCTCCGTACATGGCGATGAGATACTCCACCGAATTCTTGGCAAAGATCGCGATGCGGTCACCCGGCTCGATCCCCAGCTTGCCGCCAAGCGCGCCGGCAAAACCGGCTGCCCGCGCCGCGAATTCTCCATAGGTGGCTACCTGCTCGTGCCCTGAAAACAGCGCCGGGGCATCGGGGTCGAGTTGTGCCGAGCGCACCAGCCATTCCGCCAGATTCATGTTTCCTCCCGTACCCGGAACGCTTCAAGGGAGTGATTAAACCGTTTCACCTTTTGGTGCAAACGGATAGCTTCAACAAGCTACTGAATTCATTTACGCATTTCGATTTTTCCGATTTCGTCAAAATCGAAATTGCTCCAGTGGCAAATGCGCCTGCATTCGCCAGCCCCCTCTTTGCCGCAGCAGAAGCGTATTTCACAGCTCGCGGTCGCGGCGGGATGCGGCTACGGATCGAGACGGCCGCCTGTCAGGACGCGCGCTGCCTGCATGGCAAAGAGATCCGGCGCCACATCGCCGGATGCGATGGAGGCGCGGATGCCGGCCGCCCGCTCCCCGGAGAAATGATTGCCTGAATAGCGGCTGACCATCTCGTCGATATAGGCGCGCTCCATCTCGGGATGGAACTGAATCGAGGCAGCCCCGAACTCGTATTCCAGAATGCCATAGGGGCAATAGCCGGCCTGTCCTGCCACCCTTGCGCCGGGCGGCAGCCGGGTGACCTGATCGCGGTGCCACACATGGGCATCGAATTCCCCGCCACCGAAGGCATAACGCTCGACGCCGACCCGCTCACCGGCATCGGAGAGTTCGGCCTTGCCGCCGAAGGTATCGGCCATCAGCTGGTGGCCGAAGCAGATACCGAAAAGCGGCTTTCCAGCCTGCCTTGCCGCAAGCAGGAAATCGCGTGCCGCCTTCATCCAGGGGGCTTCGTCATAAACGCCCTTTTCCGACCCGCTGATCAGAAAACTGTCGAAACCGGCGATTTCTGGCAGCGCCGCACCGGCGGCAACGGGAACTACCGTCAGGCTGTCGGCCGGCATCGCACGGGCGAGCCATACCCTGATCGTTTCGCCTGCCGTCGCAAGATCATCGAACTGCGAGTTGTAGCTGGTGAGATCGAGAATTGCCGTTCTTGTCACGCAATGGACCTGTCTGATGCAGCCGGATTCAAACCGGGATACCTTTGAAACCGGGCAAGGAGAACCCTGCCCGCAACCCGATGCGCGTGCGCTCATCGGGCGCAATGGCGAGCAATATTGCTTTCAAGGCAAACCGGCAACCGGAAAGATTTCATTCCGGCATGCTAGAGCTTCCGCACGGCCAGCGGATCGGAAGACGAACTCAGCGATCTGAAAGGACTGCAAACACCAGCAAAGCCGGGTGGTGCGGCTAACTCATGATGCCAATGGACCACGGCACGAATTCGTAGTCGCCAAGGCCCAGTTCCTCGCTCCTGGTTCTGACACCGGAAGCGGTTTCGATCATCTTGTCGAAAATCCGTTCGCCCATTTCTTCAAGCGTTATCTCGCCGTCGAGGATGGCACCGGCATTCATGTCCATGTCTTCACGCAACCGCTCATATATCGGCGTGTTGGTGGCGATCTTGATGGAGGGGACGGGTTTTGCCCCGAACATGGAACCACGCCCAGTGGTAAAGCAGATCAGGTTTGCGCCGCCGGCGATCTGGCCGGTGGCCGATACCGGATCGTAGCCCGGCGTATCCATGAAGACGAGGCCGGATGCCCTGACCGGCTCGGCATATTTGTAGACTTCCATCAGCGGGCCGGTACCCCCCTTCATGGAAGAGCCGATCGATTTTTCGAATATGTTGGCCAGCCCGCCCTTCTGGTTGCCCGGGCTGACGGCGCCATTGATCTGGACATCGCGGCCGGGCGAATAGACATCCTTCCACCAGCGTATGCGTTCCAGCAGTTTTTCCGCCACTTCAACCGAGACGGCCCGCCGGGTGAGAAGGTGTTCCACGCCGTAGATTTCCGGCGTTTCCGAAAGGATGCCGGTGCCGCCGTGGCGGGAAAGAATGCTCACCGCGTGGCCCAGCGCGGGATTTGCCGTGATCGAGGAAAACCCGTCCGAGCCGCCGCATTGCAGACCGACCTTCAGATGGCTTACCGGCACCGGCTGGCGGGAAACGGCATTTGCCTGAGGCAGCATTTCCTCGACGGCGCGAATGCCTGCCTCGATTGTCTTCCGTGTACCGCCAACCTCCTGCATGATCAGATTGAGAAGCCTGGGGCCGGTGCTCATCTGCTGCTGGCGCATCATCGCCGGAATCTGGTTTCTTTCGCAGCCGAGCCCGACAATGATGGCGGCGGCCAGATTGGCATGCGTCGCATAGCCGGCAATGGTGCGGCGCAGCAGGTCCATGGGCTCGCCCGACATTTCCATGCCGCAGCCAAGGCCATGCGGGAATGCCACCACGCCATCGATGGTGGGATAGTCGGCCAGACGCTCGTTGGTGAAGTGTTCGGCTATCTTGCGGATAACGGTCGCAGAACAATTCACCGAAGAGCAGATGCCGATGTAGTTGCGCGTGGCAACGCGG
>JAMLIH010000106.1 GCA_023954255.1 Phyllobacteriaceae bacterium
AATACCGAATCGGTCAGTTCGCCGTTCGCGGTTTCCGGCTTGGCCTTCTCGAGCGCTTCGTACTGCGCATCCTGCTCGCGCGGGGTGCTCGGAGTATCGGCATTCGCCAGTTCGGCCTGCTTCTCCTGCACGAAGAACACGGCATACGGCTTGATACCGGCACCGAAGTTGCGAATAAGGAAACGGAAGAATTCCTTGATCGACTGGCCGGCCGCCTTGAACTCTGAGAAGGCCTTTTCGAAGTGAGGCTTGGCTTTGGCGTAGGTGTCCTGATCGATGCCACCAGGGAACGACTTCAGAGACTTTCCGCCGAACAACTCGAACAGGCCGGTCAGCGCCTCGTCGACACCCTTGACGCCGTGCTTAGCGGCGTCCTTGGCGATGTCGCCTAGTCCCTTTCCTCGATCAGCAGCTGGTGAATCAGTTCGGCCACCAGCAGCGCTCCGTCCTCCAGACTCGCCCCGTCCAGATCCTCCGGTGTCAGCCTTACCTCGTCCGGGTCGTCCGGCGACACCAGCATCTCCATTGCGTCCTCGGGTTTCTCCCGCTGAAGTTTCTCGATCGCGAACTCCATCGCCCCCTCGTTCCCCTCCATCGCCGTATGCGTCAGCAGGCGCTTCTCGAGTGCCAGCTGTGCCAGTTGCAGGAGATACAACATATCCGGGTAGGCTTCCTGGCCCAGCAAGCGCTTGGCCGCCTGATTCAGCGGGGAACTGTTGGCCTGGATGGGTTCTGTCATTGCGGATTACCTCGAGCAATCCAATCAGGTCTTCAACCTGATCGACCTTGCCTGTGATGATAGCACCGGGGTCTTTCGTCGGCCCCGTTTTGTCAATAACCAAAATCTGGTTGTCGAACGTGGTGCCGAACTTCCGGTATGCCTCGCCGGAAATGCCGATATTGGCACGAACATTGTATTTCTTGCGAATCGCACTCCACCAGTCGCGGAATGCCGGGCGGTCTGCCGCCATCCCCTCGCCGACCAGGGCGACCAGCCGGCCGCCAGGGCGCAGCCGCGCCAGTGCCTGCTCGACATGCTGGCCGCCGACCTTGGTGTCCCGCTTGCCCTTCACGCGCCCGGCCGTCGCCGAGAACGGCGGGTTCATGATGACCACGGTCGGATGTGCATCTGCCGGCAGCACGGAGTGCAGGTATTCGGCGTTTTCGCGGTAGACAGGCCCGAGCTCCATGCTCGCCAGCAGGCCAGCGCGGCGCTCGGAAAACTCGTTGAGGATCAGTCCATCGATCGGCGCCATGGCTGCCATGGTGGCGAGGTTGCCGGTGCCGGCGCTCGGTTCGAGAACGACGTCATTGCTGGCCAGATTCGCTACCCATGCCATGGCATAGGCGTGGCTATGCGGCGTCGAGAACTGCTGGAACTCGTCCTGTTCCTCGGTGCGCTTGGTCTGGGTCGGCAGGTTGCTGTCGAACTCGTTCAGCGCCTGGATATCGCGCCGGGCGTCCTTCGCGCTCTTGGTGTCCGGCCGGATGGTCAGCTGGGTGTTGGTGATCCAGGTGTTTACTGCCACCTCGAGCGCGTCGTAGGCATCCTTCGGGGTGTAGGCGCCCTGTGCCTGGGTGCCGCCATAGGAAGCGTCGGCCATGCCGAACAGTTGGCGCCAATCCATCGGCGTCGTGAATCCGCGCTTCACCAGGGCATCGATCAGCCGCTTGTCTCCGGCCGACTTGGACGGCTCTGCCACCTCTGCCGTAGCGGAATCGGTTTCTGACTCCTGCTGCGCCTCCTGTTCCTCGGCCAGCGCCTCGTCGAAGATGTCGCTGAGGTCGTCTGCCGACAGGTCGCCGAGCTCGGATGCCACGCCGCTGGCGGCCGCCTCCGCTCCCTGCTGCAACTGCGCGCGAGCCTCTTCCAGTTCCGCGCGGATCTGACGCTCGCGTTCTGCCTCTTCGGCGCTCTTCTTCTTGGCCGTTTCGTCGGCGATCTGCCGGGCGAGCTCAGCGTCGTCGGCCGGCAGGGCGTCGATGACTTCCTGCGTCCAGTCGTGGGCTTGGCTGGCGCCTTTCGAGAGGATGGTCTTCTTGAACTGCAGCTGCGGCAGCCCGTCTTTCCAAGTCAGATCCTTGACCAGCTGTTCGAAGGCGTCATTGAAATCCTCACGCTCGCGTTTCTCCGGGTACGGGGCGCCGCGGTATCCCTTTGCCTTCGTCACATAGCCATCGGCCACCCAGTCACTCACCAGATAGGAATCGGTACCGCCGAGGGTGTCGAAGATGAACGCCTCGAAGGCCCGGGCGAACATTTCCCGCTCATTGGCCCAGTAATCCTTACCAAGATTCTGCGCATTCCGCTCGTAACTGCTGGAAGAGACGCCGGCATACGGGTCGCCGCCGCTGCGGCCGGCGATCAGGCGGTCATAGACCGCCTGCGAGCGCTCCAGGTAGTGCTTGGCCATGGCCACCTTACCCTTGCTCTTCATGCCCTCGTAGTAAGACCCGCGGCGCAGGAAATCGTCTGCACGTTGCTGGATGGCCTCTTTCGACTGCGGGAACCGGATGCGCAGGTAGTGCACGAGCTCGCGAATATAGGGCACCTGACGACTGTCAGTGATCGACCCGTACTCAGCTTCGCGCAGGAAATAGTCCAGCGCATGACCCCACTCATGAGACACTGTGCCGTCACCCTTGGTGTTCGTGACGTTGATGACCGGGGTGTATCCGGTGACATTGCCTTTCTCGTCCGTGATCGGGTGTGCCGCGGAGAAGTGCGCGGCGTGGCGACCATGGCCGAGGGCGCCGATCGAGAATGCCAGCCGGCCACCGAAACTCATGTTCTTCGGGTCTGTACCGAGGCGAACGGCCAAATCCATCAGGGAGTCATAGCCGTAGTTCAGGTGATCCTGGCGCTGCTTCGAGGTAACGGAATCGCCGATCGTGATCGTCGTGAACCCGAATGTCTCGCGCATCTTGTCCGGAGTGACATCGGCGCCTCCACGGTAGTCCTTCATGCCATCGCGCTTCACGCGATCGAAGCGCGGGCGGCGCAGCGGCTTCTTGCTGTTCGAGGACGACTCTGTCTTCTGGTCGCTCAGGTAACGCGCCTCCATCTGGCTTGCATAGCGCAGGGCATGACCGTCCTCGAATGTAGCGCCCATGAATCCGCGGAACGGGTGCTTGAAGTAGCGCCAGTTGCCCGATTTCTCGCTGCCGATCTTGAACGGCGCAACCTTCTGCAGTTCGCCTTTCAGGGTGGCCACAGCCGACTCCACGTCGCGACTGCCGTTGAACAGGCCAGCAATGGCGCTGACCTTCTCGACGTAGTCAGCTGCCGCCTCGGCGAGTTCAGCGATGCGGTCCTGGGCACCCGGTTCTGCGATACTGCGCTCCAGCGCCTCCTGGCCGGCATTGAACGATCCGTAGTAGTCGATCGCCTCACCGTTGAACACCCAGTAGTAGATCGCCTCGTTCAGGCTCGGGCCGCGGCTGCCGGCGCTTCCGTTGTACTTCTCGCCCACCACCTCGCGGAAGGTGAGCATCTGGCTGCGCAGGTCTTCCAGCAGGCGCACGGTACCGGGCGTCTTGCCGGCCGGGTTGATCGCGAAAACATCGGCCCGGGCAGTTTCCTTCAGGATTGCCTTGATCTGCTCATCGAGGATCAGGCCGACATTCCCCTGCTCGCGGCGCATGCGTCGGATCTCGCGGATCCGGCGCAGTCGGTCGCCGATGCCCTCGATCTTCTTGCCGCCACCGCTGAGCAATGCCTGACCGTCGTCAGACTGCAGCCATGCCGCGCCAGCGTCATAGCCCTTGCGCAGGTATTCAACGTCCTGAGAATCGACGTCAGCAGTCGGCAGGTTCGATGCGGTCTTGCCGTCGATGGCATGGTTCCATCCCAGCTTGAACGCCACTGTCTGCTCGTCGTTCCAGTCGCGCTCTGGGTTGTAGACGTCCAGGGCTTCTGCGTAGGCAGTCTCCAACTGGCCAGCCGCCTTGCGCTTGGCCTCTTCGCGGTCTGCACGCGCCTTGCGCTTCGCCGCCTCGGCCATTGCCGCCTCGAAAAACGCATCGTCGAACAGGTCTTCGCGCAGGCTCGCGCCGTCCAGCAGTTGCTCGTAGGCTTTGGCGGCCTGAGAGTCGCCACCGCGCGCCTCGTCGGTCATGCCGGAAATGATCTTCTCGGCCAGGACACCGGTCAGTTCCGTGCGGAAATTATCCGGCGTGTTCGCGGCAGCGTTGAGAACGCGCGGATCGCTCAGTGCATCCATATAGACGGCCGTCTGGACCGTCTGGGTGTCCCACTTCGGGTTTTCCGCCTCCGCTACTTCTTCAACCCCCTGAACTTCAGCTTGCCCCCCTTCGGCAGGCTGCGTAACCACGCCAGCAGGGACGGCCCCCCTTGCTGGCCTGAGACCTGCGGCTTCGCGCTCGGTCTTGTTCCGCTGGAGGGCTTCGTCTGCGGCTTTAAGGTCTTGGGCGATTCCATAGCTGAATTCCACTCCGGTTTTCGTGATCTTGGTGCCGTCAGGCGCTGTGTACTCGAGCACAGCCGACTGTCCTGCCTGCTGTGCAAGCTGGGCGGCGCGCTCAGCCATGCCGGCCGACTTGGCCAAGATGACAAACTCATCACCTGACAGGTGATAGCCGCGGACAAACCCGTCCTCTGACGTCGTATCGACACCTTGTCGGATCGCCTCGCCCATCATCTTCAGCAGTTCATCACCGTTGGCGTGCCCCATGTTGTCGTTCACCCACTTCAGAGCGTCGACATCCATGTAGGCATGGAATTCTGCTCCTACTTCAGATTCCAGATCCTCGTTGTAGGCGCGACGGTTACCGAGGCCGGTAAGTTCGTCGGTCAGCAATTCACGGCGCATTTCCTCTTCGGTCATCTGGGCGACGCGCTTGCGACGGGCGACATCCTTGCGTCGCTCGATGCGGCCGGCCGGCTTCTTGGTCTTCGCCTTGTCGAACACCCACGCCTTGAACTCGTCCAGACTCATCGGCGTGATCGCGCCAATGCCCTTCCAGCCCTTCGCGTAGTTCGACAGGTACCCCTGACGGGCCGCGACCTCATTCAGGAAGCCGAACATGACCTTGTGCTCGTCGAATGCCCCGGTAGTCGGGTCAATCTGGTCGACCACGAACACCTTCGGCTGCTCGCGCTGGGCCTCCGGTCCGATGAAGATGTCGACATGGTCCTTGTCTTTTCCCACGCTTCCGCGGATGTAGCCGTAGTGGTGGCGCATGGTCTGCTCCCACTGTTCGCCATCCTTGTCGGTACCGGTGCGCTTGGATCCCTTCGGGTTCTCGATGCTGATCTCGAGGCCGTGCAGGTTGACCCTTCCTACCTTGTAATTCCCAGCGGACTTCTGGCCTTCAGTCGGCTGCGGCATATCGTTGGTCGGCGAGGTGGCGGCCTCGTTGGCTGCTGCGTCAATGGTCGGCTCGGTGGTCTTGTCCGATTGCTCCGAAACTGTGCCTTCACGCCGATTTACGGTGATCGTCTTCAATTTCATGGCGACATCGAAACGAGGATCATCAACCGGAACGCGCTCAACGCCCGCTCTGGTTGGCCGCATTGCGACTTTCTGGCTGATTCGGATGCCGTTCTTGACAACGTATCTGACGCCGTTCTCGTCCTCGAACACTTCTTCTGCGTCGGCGTTCAGGCCGAGACGCGTCGACCGACCCTTCTCTTTCTTGGTTACGCCTTCTTCTGCTGCCGGCGCTGCTGCTGGCGTTTCCGCTGCTTGCACTTGCTGCGCATCAGTGACCTCCGTTGCGTTGGGTTCCTCGTACTCCTGGCCGTCCGCATCGACGAACACGCCGCTCTCACCCTCAACGGCGCGCACGAGGGTACCGTCAGGGAGTTCATGGGTTGGCGCAAACGCTACCGCGGCTTCTTCTTGTGCGCCTGCATCGGTGGTTTGCCTTCCTTCCGGCGTAGGCTGTTCTCCACCTTCGCGGCCTTGGTCTTGCAGGCCTTCGCCTTCCCGCCCTTCTCCAGGCACTTGTCCCTGATCGCCTCGTACCGTTTCGGCATCGGTCTTTCCTCTCACCTTGTTCCAGATGTCATTGAGCTCGCCGGTCTCAAGCATGCGCTGGTAATCGGCCCGGCCGTACCGGCCGCGGGCCCAACTCTTGAAGTCGTCGAAGTTGCGCATTTCACTGGCGCGCTTCTCGGCTTCGGTTGCAGGCCCTGCCACCATTGCCGGTTCGGACACGGTTTCCTGCGGAGTTGTGTCTGCTGCGGCTGCGGCAGGCGTGGTAACCTGATCTCCCGCCCCCTCGGCTGCGGTAGGAGTGGCGACAGGGGTGGCAGGCGCAGGGGTAGAGGTAGGGGTGGGGGTGGCGGGGCCAAGACGAAGCACCCACCCACCTTCCACTTCTACCGGTTGGTAGCCCTTTCCCTGGATGTCCTTGCGGATCTTCAGCACATTGCGTGCGGAAGCCTCCGACGCATACGGCTGGCCAGACTTCGGGCGAATCTCGGCTGGTTCTTCTGCGGCGGCAGGGGCGGCGCCGGCACGGCGCAGGGCCTCAGCCATGGCGGGATTTGCCGGTGCTGGAAATGCCTCTTCGGCCTGGATTCCCTCTGTTGGCGGGGTCTCCGGTACCTGGGCTTCTTCACGTTCGCGCTGGCGGCGCGCGGCCTCGCCGAGTATATCCGGCAAGCGCTGCCGAACCCGGCCGGCCAGCCCCTGCAGACTTGGCGTTTCGCGCTCCTGCATGGCAGCACGCGCCAGCAGGCCCATTTCGGCCTCGCGCTGCGTGGCGGCACCCTGCTCTGCCTGTCGGAAAGCCGAAGCACGCTGCATGCCGGTGACCCGCTGGCGCAGTCTGTCGGCCATCTTCTGAATGGGACTCGGCGACTGCAGGGTGACGTCACCCATGTCGGTCGCCGGGATCTCGTCGACCTGGAAACCACCAGTACCAGGGAACGGCGCCGGAACCCCTGTCGCCGGCATTCCGGCGATCGAAGCATCGATCTCTTCCCCTGGCGTCAGTTCGTCGACTGTAAATCCTTCGGTGCCAGGGTATCCGGCCGCCATCTTCTCGTCGCGCCGTTTGCGCTCAAACTCCATGGCGCCGACTGCCGCCTGCAGATCTTCGTCATTTTTTCGACGCTTCGCGAGCCGGCGCCCTTCTCCAATGATCGTGTTCAGCTGTTCATCCGGCACGAATCGGAACTGATCGGGGTCGGATGCCGCATCCTTGATCGCATTCACCTTGGCAGGGTCTTCGACCGCCCGGCGGTACCCGGCAACACCCGCGGCACCAGCGCCGCCCATCAAGGTCGTCAGAATGAAGACCTGGGGCGCGACTTCCTTGAGAGATTCCCAATAGGCTGCAGGATCAGTGAAAGAGCGCTGTTCGCGTTCTTTATCCAACTGGGCCTCAACATTGTTTTGGCCCATCTGGGTGATGGTTTCTGTTGCCAGTTCAGTACCATACAACCCGCCGAGCTTCGACATGACCCGGGTTGCCACGTTCTTTCCTAGCATCCGCTTCAGCGGAGTGGCGATGACTTTGAGGCCGGCCACGTTACCAACGGCTTCCGGGATAGCCTCCCAGAGTCCGTATTCATCAGCCTGACTCTGAATTTCTGACTGCCTGTTCTTTTTCTCGCTATCTGTCAGCGGTTCTTTCCCAGCGGCAAGCCGTTCCTCGTCTTCTGCCTCGATCACCGAGCGGACAAAAGAGTTGCCTGCCATTCGATAGGCGGCAGCGCCGGATGCGGCTCCACCCGCGGCATAGCCAACTGCAGGGGTTGCCGCGATACCAGCCGGAACGCCTGCGGCAAGACCAGAAAGAGCAGATACGCCAGTGAACCCGAGGCTTGCTCCAGTATCGCGAAAATCCTTGCGAGTCAGGCCAAACGGCAATGGTTGATCGGCGTAAGGTTCCGCAAGGCGTTCCTGGTGGCGTGTGCGCGCCTTCTGGACGAGTTCATCAGCCCAGTCGGTATTGGTATAGGGTTCTGCGCCCTCATAGGCTTGCGCCGCAGCGCCGGCCGCCTGGGTCGGAAGGTCGTACAGCATCTTCCCGACTTCTGAGGCGATACCGCCAAATCCTCCGGCCTTTTTCGGTGGGCCAGCCGGTTTGTCCAGCACGAAACCAGACGGGGGAGGCGGAATCTCTTTTGGCTTGTCGAGAGTAAATCCTTCGGGCGGCGCCGGAATGGCACCATTGCCTTGATTCTCTTTCATTTAGCGGGTTCCCATTTATCGGTTTTCGGATTCCACTGGATTTTGTTGCCGTTTTTGTCGGTCGCTGTCGTCACCTTGCTTGGTGACTGCTCTTTGTCGCCTTTGCCCATGAGTTCACCGACACGATCCTTGATGAATTGTTCTTTCGACCGGCCGCCAAAGACGTCTTTCTCGCTGGTAAATAGGCTCGAAATGCCACCACCAAGCGCTTCATCTGCCTCTTTTGTGGCCTGCTCAGTCGCCTGATCAATCGACAT
>JAMLIH010000107.1 GCA_023954255.1 Phyllobacteriaceae bacterium
CCCCGTACTGGCAGAAACGCTGGTAACGCTTGCCCGCTTCAACGCCACCCAGCTTGCCGGCATGCACCACGCGCTGGTGCATGAACAGGAGCGCTCCGGTGCAGCCTGGACGCTGGAATGGATGTTGCTGCCGCAGATGTGCGTTGCCACCGGTGCTGCAACCCGCAACGCGATAGCGCTGCTGGGCGCCGTTGAGCGTATGGGTGTTCGCTAGCAAGACTCATAGAGATTCGGGGCTTTCCAGTAGATGCACTCGCCTCCGAAGGGTGTGCCTTTACATTTCTCAGCTAGTTCATCCCTCGACAATGCGGTGGCTCTACCGTGATTGCCGCCCTTTGATATCCCACTTTCAATCTTCAAAAAAGTCGGATCTTCTATGTACTCAATTCCACAAATTTCGCATTTTCTGATGTTGGCCATCATTGGTCCTCACTAGCTGTCGACCGTTGCATTCTAGCCGCTCCAAAACGAATGCGAATTTAAGCGTGCAGAACCTCGCGAGCACTTTTTTTCGTGACAAAGCTGATGTTGTTGTGCCGCTGAAAGGTATTGAGCACATGGAAGCATCCACTGACATATTGCCATCTGCTCGAAACTCCAAATATTCCATGTTTCCAACGCGATAACCACGCAGTGTTCCGATCTGGCAGGTCAGATACTTGAATCGGATTACTTTAGAATTATTCTAAACTATTGATTTTATTGGAAAATATTTGACATCCCTGTAGCATGTCCCTATGCCTTGCTGCGCAAACGCAATCCGGTTGCACCGCCTTTAACGGTGCCTATTGGAGAACATCATGACGAAGAAATTCAAGGCAGCGTTTACCGGCTGCACTCTGCTGGTTTCCGCCCTTTCGGCGGGATCAGCTTTCGCCGAAGGCGAAGTCAACATCTATTCCTATCGCCAGCCCGAATTGATCCAGCCACTGCTCGATGCCTTCAAGGCGGATACCGGCATTTCGGCAAATGTGATCTTTCTCGACAAGGGCCTGGTCGAGCGCATCGCGACCGAGGGTGAGAACTCCCCCGCCGATGTGATCCTCACCGTCGATATCGGCAGGCTGCAAAGTGCGGAAGATGCCGGCATCACCTCGCCGCTCGCGAGCGAAGCAATCATCGCCAGCATTCCCGAGCAATACCGCGATCCCGACAACAACTGGTTCGGCGTTACCACCCGCGCCCGCGTCGTCTATGCATCGTCGGAACGCGTGGCCCAGGATGCCATCACCTATGAGGAACTCGCCGACCCGAAATGGAAGGGCAAGATCTGCACGCGCGACGGCCAGCATTCCTACAATATCGGCCTGTTCGCCTCGATGATCGCCCATCACGGCGCCGAGGAGGCTGAAGCCTGGCTTGCCGGCTTGAAGGAAAATCTCTCCCGCAAGCCCAACGGTAACGACCGGGCTCAGGCCAAGGCGATCTATGCCGGCGAATGCGATCTGGCGCTCGGCAATTCCTACTACGTCGGCCTGATGCAGACCAACGAGAAGGAACCCGAGCAGAAGGAATGGGCAAAGGCCATCAAGGTGCTGTTTCCAAACTCTCAGGACCGCGGCACCCATGTGAACATTTCCGGCATGGCGCTGGCCAAACATGCTCCCAACAAGGACAACGCCGTCAAGCTGATGGAATTTCTTGCAAGCCCCAAGGCACAGGAAATCTACGCCGAACAGGTGTTCGAATATCCGGTTGCTCCGGGCACCAGCGCATCCGGCATCGTCAAGGCTTTCGGCGACATCAAGCCGGACGATCTGCCAATATCGAAAATCGCCGAATACAGAAAACTGGCTTCCGAACTGGTCGACCGAGTCGGCTTCAACAACGGGCCGACGAACTGAAGCTGACCCACGCTTTTTGAGACCGGCCGAAATTTGAATGAAGCCGGGGTCTTCGGGCTCCGGCTTTTTCATTGGCCAATTTTTGTCTCGCTTGGGGCGCGGGGAAGCAAAAAATTACCCCCATGAGCAAAAAAATGAAATCATGTAGCGCGATTGGCTGCTTTTGAACCGTTACCTTGGAAAAATCTTCTCCAAGGACTCTGGTTTCATGCGATTCTTTCCCCTTTTTGTCGATCTGCAAGGCCACGCGGTGGTCGTTTCCGGTGCCGGGACGCATGCGGCTGCCAAAATCCGCCTGCTGCTGAAAACACCGGCCGATATCCGGGTTTTCGGTATTGCACCTTGCGAGGCGGTGCGCCGTTGGCATGAAGAGGGCAGGCTGCAACTGGCCGAACGCCAACTGCAATGGGATGATGTTGCCGGCGCCCGGCTCGTCTATGGCGCCAATGGCGATCCTGCACTGGATGCGGCGGCCGTGGAGCTTGGCCGCTGGGCAGGAGCGCTGACCAACATCGTCGACGATCTGGAAGGCGGTGATTTCCTGACGCCGGCGATTGTCGACCGCGATCCCGTCACCGTGGCAGTCGGTACCGAGGGAACCGCGCCCGTGCTTGCCCGAAAGATCAAGGCGGATGTCGAGGAAATGCTGCCTGCCGATACCGGCAGACTTGCCCGCATTGCCCGGTCCTTCCGCCCCGCCGTGGCAAGGCTGCGGGATAGCGGCGCCCGCCGCGGCTTGTGGAAACGGTTTTTCTTCGAGGATGGTCCTGCCGCCTTTGCTGCCGGCGGTGCTGCTGCCGCAGTCGGCAGACTGCACGAACTGCTTTCCGGGGCGGCGGCAGCCGGGCAAGAGCCGGGCCATGTCACCTTCATGGCTGCCGGGCAGGGCGATCCCGAATTGTTGACGCTGAAGGCCCGCAAGACACTGCAGCATGCCGGTATGGTTTTTCATGACCGCGCCGTACCGGCCGCCCTTCTCGAGCTTGCCCGCCGCGAAGCGGCTTTCGCGGAACGGCGCCCCGGCAGTCACACGCAGATAGCGCAAGCCGCTGCGCGCGGAGAGGATGTCCTCTGCCTCGTTGCGGCAACAGCCGCTGATGTGAAAACCCTTCGCCATGAGATCGCCGTGCTCGATGCTGCCGGCATTGCCTGGGAAATCCTCCCCGGCGTGACCTCGCCAGTGATCGCCTCGCTCCACCGCACCGCAGCAGCAGCGGGGCAGAAGCGGGAAAGCGACAACATCGTCGCGCTTCCCGTAGCAGCCCTTAGCCCGGCTTCGCCTGCCGGCAGCCAACCCTATTTGAAGACAGGAGCCCTTTGATGGCCCGCGAATTCAAACCGCAGATCGTCACCGCCAACGACCTCTTGATGGGCGATGTCGTCTATCTCACCAGGGCGGGCGGCTGGTCGCGCCGCCACGAGGACGCCCATGTCGCCGTCTCCGCCGAACAGGCCCAGACCATGCTTGCCCATGCCAGCGCCCAGCAGGAGCGTATCGTCGGTGCCTATCTCGCCGATGTTTCGCTGGATGAGAGCGAGACACCCCATCCCGTGCATTTCCGCGAGGTGTTCCGCACCCGCGGCCCCTCCAACTACTTCCATGGCAAGCAGGCCGAGGGCTGAACCCATGTATGCGTATAACGAATTCGATGAGGCCTTTGTCCGCGAGCGGGTGCGCCAGTTCCGTGGCCAGGTCGAAAAACGCATCGACGGCTCGCTCACCGAAGACGAGTTCAAGCCGCTGCGGCTGATGAACGGCCTCTACCTCCAGCTTCATGCCTACATGCTGCGCGTCGCCATCCCCTATGGCACGCTCGACAGCCGAAAGATGCGCCAGCTCGCCATGATCGCGGAGAAATGGGACAAGGGTTACGGCCACCTCACCACTCGCCAGAACATCCAGTTCAATTGGCCGAAGCTCAAGGACGTGCCCGAGATGCTGGAGGCACTGGCCGATGTCGGCATGCACGCGATCCAGACTTCGGGAAACTGCGTGCGCAATGTTACCGCCGACCACTTTGCCGGCGCAGCTGCGGACGAGATCGAGGACCCGCGACCGACAGCCGAGCTGATCCGCCAGTGGTCGACCGATCATCCCGAATTCCAGTTTCTGCCGCGCAAGTTCAAGATCGCGATTACCGGCGCACCGAATGATCGCGCGGTAACGAAAGCCCATGACATCGGCATCCGCATGGTGCGCGGCGGGGCTGGTGAACCGGGCTACGAGATCATCGTCGGCGGCGGGCTGGGCCGCTCGCCCTTCATTGGCAAGGTGCTGCGCGAATTCCTGCCGAAGGCGCATCTGCTGCCCTACCTCGAGGCGATCCTGCAGGTCTATAACCTCTCCGGACGGCGCGACAACAAGTACAAGGCGCGCATCAAGATTCTCGTCCATGAGACGGGCCTTGAGGAAATCCGCGACGCAGTCGAGGCGACCTTCGAACGGGTGCTGGAGGAATTCGAGTTTCCCTCCGATCTGCTCACCGCCGAAATTGCCGGCCACTTCGAGCCGCCGGAATTCGACAACACGCAGACGCTCGCCTTCGGGGAGGCGCTCGAAGCCGATCCCGTTCTGCGCGCCTTTGTCGAAACCAATGTTGCCGAACACAAGAACCCGGCCTACGGCATCGTGACGATCTCCACCAAGCCGGTCGGCGGCACGCCGGGCGATGTAACGGCCGGCCAGATGCGCGTGATCGCCGATCTTGCCGAACGCTACGGCCACGATGAAATCCGCATCAGCCATGAACAGAACGCCGTTCTTCCCCATGTTCGCAAGGCGGACATTCCGACCGTTCACGCGGCGCTGAAGGCGGTGGGTCTGGCAACCGCCAATGTCGGCCTAGTTTCCGACATCATCGCCTGCCCGGGCATGGACTATTGCGCATTGGCAACGGCGCGTTCGATCCCCGTCGCCCAGGAGATTTCCGAACGCTTTCACGCCCTGAAGCTCGAACACGAGATCGGCGAACTGAAGATCAAGATTTCCGGCTGCATCAATGCCTGCGGCCACCATCATGTCGGCCATATCGGCATTCTCGGTCTCGACAAGGCCGGTGTCGAGAACTACCAGGTGACGCTGGGGGGCGACGCCACCGAGACCATGGCGCTGGGCGAGCGGGCAGGGCCGGGCTTTGCAGCCGATGAACTGATCCCGGCACTGGAACGGCTGATCCTCGCTTATCTCCAACTGCGCCACAGCCGCGAGGAAACCTTCCTCGCCGCCTATCGCCGGCTTGGTGCCGAACCCTTCCAGGCAGCGCTCTACCCGGAGAAGGAACGCCATGCAGCCTGATCTCGAAACCCGCATCCGGGAAACGAACTCGGCTGCGCTTGAAACCGCCGCCCTTGCCCTGCTCGAAGATGCCGTCGCCACGAAGGTCCATGGCGAGGCGGCTCTGGTTTCCTCCTTCGGCACGGAGTCGGCGGTGCTACTGCACCTTGCTTCGCGCGTCGACCCTGCCGTGCCGGTGCTGTTCATCGATACCCGAATGATGTTCGCCGAAACGCTCGACTACCAGGAGCGGCTGGCGGTTGGATTCGGTCTGACCGATGTGCGCCACATTTCAGCCGATAGCCGGGAACTGCGCCGCAACGACGTTTTCGGCAGGCTGCATCTGTCCGATCCCGATGCCTGCTGCAAGCTGCGCAAGACCGTGCCGCTTGAAACGGCTCTGCAAGGTTTCGGCTGCTGGATCAATGGCCGCAAGCGCCACCAGTCGCAAAGCCGTGCGTCGATCCGCCTTGCCGAAGCAGACAGCTCGGGGCGGGTGAAGCTCAACCCGCTCGCCTTCTGGGAGGCCGAAGACATCGAGGCCTATTTTGCCCGCCATGCACTGCCTCGCCATCCGATGGCGGCAAAGGGGTTTACCTCCATCGGCTGCGCGCCCTGTACCGCGCGCGTGGCCGTTGGCGCCGATCCCCGCAGCGGCCGCTGGGCCGGTCTTGAAAAGACCGAATGCGGCATTCACATCGAAAACGGCGTGGTTTCACGCCCGGCCGCCTGAGGAGCCAGTCATGCCCGTCATCATCAAGGAAGGCCGTTTCATCGAGGACCCGTTCACGGATGCGGGCGGCGCCTTCGTTGCGCTCGATCAGTATTCGGCTGCAGTCCACGACCGGGAAGCAGCGCTTACCGGCATCGATGTTCCCGCCGATACCGATCCGCAGGCGCTTGCCGGCCTGATGAATTCGGTGGCCGCCATCCGCATCGCCTTCCCCTCCTTTGCCGATGGCCGCGGTTTTTCCATCGCCCGCAAGCTGCGCCGCATGGGGTTCAACGGCCTCATCCGCGCCAAGGGGCATGTACTGGCCGACCAGTATCCGCTCGCCATCCGCTCCGGCTTCGACGAGGTGGAAATCCCCAACGACCAGGCCGGCCGCATGCCGCAGTCCCAGTGGCGGGAGGCGCTGGCGCGCACGCAAAACAACTATCTCGACCGGCTGAAACACAGGGCCGCCTAATGGGGCCGACCAATGGGGTCGCCTCTATCGGCCAGCCCGCAGGAACAACCATCATGAACCAGATTTCAAGGATCGACAGCGCCATACCGCTCGATGCGCGCCACCCCGACGCGCAGACGGTAACCGCCGTCAAGCATTTCACCGACCGGCTGTTTTCCTTCCGGGTGACGCGGCCGAAAAGCCTGCGCTTCCGTTCCGGTGAATTCGCCATGATCGGCCTTGACCAGCCGGGCGGCAAGCCGCTGCTACGTGCCTATTCGATTGCCTCGCCAAGCTGGGACGACGAACTGGAATTCTATTCGATCAAGGTTCCGGATGGCCCGTTGACCTCGAAACTGCAGACGATCGAGCCGGGCGACGACGTCATCGTTCGGCCCAAGCCGACCGGCACGCTGGTGCTCGATGCGCTGCTACCGGGAAAGCGCCTCTGGCTGATTGCCACGGGCACCGGCATCGCGCCCTTTGGCTCGCTCATCCGCGATCCTGAACTCTATCAGCGCTTCGACGAGGTGATCCTGACCCATACCTGTCGCACGCTGCCGGAACTGGACTATGGCGCTTCACTGGTCGCCAATCTGGCCGACGATCCGCTTGTCGGCGCCGATGCCTGGGGCAGGCTGCGCTACTATCCAACGACCACGCGCCAGGAGTCGCGCTACACGGGGCGCATCACGGATCTGCTGAAATCCGGCAAGGCGTTTGCCGATCTTGGCGTTGCGCAGCTTGGGCGGGAAGACCGCGTCATGATTTGCGGCTCCATGGCGCTTAATCTGGAGGTCAAGGCAATCTGCGAAGCTGCCGGCCTTGCCGAGGGATCGAATGCCTCCCCCGGCGGCTATGTGCTCGAAAAGGCCTTTGTCGGCTGACAGCGGCAAGCCTCCTTCAACCCGCCTCCCACAACTTGCCCGCCGTCCAAAAGGGATGGCGGGTCTTTTTGTTTTGGGGATGATCGCACTGAAAAGGCCGGGCATCGGCAAATGCTGCCCGGGCCATCGGGCTTTGACGGCAAAAGCGTCAAAAACCCCTTGTTTTCAGGGGACGCAACCTATATCCACGCGGGCGGAGAGGTGGCCGAGTGGTCGAAGGCGCACCCCTGCTAAGGGTGTAGGCGGGGAACCGTCTCGAGGGTTCGAATCCCTTCCTCTCCGCCACTTCGCGCATGCAAGGCCTTGTAATCGTTGGATTTGCTCCACATCTGTGTACGAGTGATACATTCAATGGTACATTTTGAGCATGCAGAAAGCCCACATCCCCGGCTTCCAGGTTAGATTCCTCTTCGAGCGTGACGGCTTCTTCATCTATCGCCGCGTCATTCCGCAACACTTGCGTGGACTGGCCGGTCAGAACGAGTTCAAGGAGTCGCTTCACACCCGTGACCCGAGTGCGGCTCGGGAAATGTTCAATGTCGTCCACTCCAAATACGAAAGGGCAATACTGCAGCTGCGGCAGGGGATTCCCTACAACCCGCAGCTAATGCCCGAACTGGAGCAGTTGAGGGGCGTTGCAGGTAGCCATGGCATGGACTACCTGGCGGCGGCGGAGATGATCCGGCGGAATGACCCGCGAGACTTCCTCAAGCGTTTTGCGCTTTGGGATCAAGCTGGGCGCCCAGAGGGGGTGCATTTCGACGCTTTGTTCGGAGCGGTGGACGACCCGGTCAAGCTGAGCGACACGCTGTCCTTCTACGAGGAACACGTCAGAGACGGGTCTTGTCAGAAGAAACCGGTTGATCAGGCGACAGCAGGCTCATAGCGTTTGTGGATGACCCAGATCAGCCCTTTTCGCTACTTCAAGACCTCACCCGAAGTGATCCGCCTGGCCGTGATGATGTATGTCCGGTTTCCGTTGTCGCTTCGTAATGTGGAAGACCTGCTGCATGAACGCGGCATCGATATCAGCCATGAGACAGTTCGCTTCTGGTGGACTCGGTTCGGACCGATGTTTGCTTCGAACATCAGGCGAAAACGGGTTCAGCGGCTGAGAGCGTATTCGAACTGGCGATGGCATCTTGA
>JAMLIH010000108.1 GCA_023954255.1 Phyllobacteriaceae bacterium
TTCGATTTCGCCTTCAGAGACTTCCAGGTCCCAGTCGCCGCCCAGCGCGGCAGCACCTGTCAGGTCGTCGGAAGCCGAAACATCGGCGCCGCTCGCTTCCATCAACGCCGCGACGGCGGTCTGCCCGCGTGTGCCGGCGGCAAAATTGCAGCCATAGATCAGAATGTCGGCATCCGGCGAGAGGGCGTCCCGGATGACGGCCATTTCGTCCGCATGCCTGCTGCCGATGGAAGCTGCTGTCAGCCTGGTGTTGCCGAGTTCCAGCGTGCCGGCGCGGCCATGGGCAAGGATATGGATCGCATCGATATCGTTTCGGTCCGCCAGATAACGTGCAATCTGCTCCACCCCGTCCTCATCGCCGGAGAGAAAGACAGCCTCGTAGCCCGGCCCGATCCCGGCCATGATCGTGTCGAGGTCCTCAAGGGAGCCGTCGATGAACACGATTTGCACTGAAGCAGCCTCACCGTCACCGGCTGCCGCTGGATAGCCGCCATTGCCTGTGGCCGCGCCGAAATCGAGAACATGACCGCTCTGGGCCCAATCATCTGCCGGAAAGCGCTGGGCTGCGTCTTCGTCCGCCATGTGATCGGCCAGTTCGAAGCCGGTTTCCGCAACTGCAGCATCGAGCAGGATGCGTGGCTCAAGTGCCCGCAACAACAGGCCGCCGTCACCGCCCAGAAGAACGACGTCACCAGCCTTCGAATCGATCCTTTCGCCGGCGCCCCGCAAGGCAGGCCTGCGTGCGGCCTGACGCATCCTTCTCCAAACGCCACTCTTCATACCCATCGGAAGCCTCGTCCTACTGGCCCCTGCCACGCCGGGTTGCGCCGCCCGCTTCCCATTACTATGGGTTGTATATTAACATTTAGTTACCCGTCAAGGTTGTATATCTGATTTGTTGTAACCATTTATCGTGTTGATTCTATTATAGAAAGAATAACTCAGCGCGCGGAGAAACCGCCTGTTCCGGTGGCGAAAGCGCCGGAGTGCGGCCGTTGAAGTGCGCCGGGAGAATCAGCGCGGCGGGATCGAATAGGTGGCTGTCGCCTGCGCCACCATGGTTTCGCGATCCGGGCCGTAGATGTGGATTTCGCAGACGGCGAGCCGCTTGCCGAGCTTCACCAGCCGGCCATGGGCCTCCAGCATGCCGGGCTCCGGCTTGCTCAGAAAGTTGATCGACAGGTTGGTGGTGACGGCAAGCGCCACCTTGCCGATATGGGCGAGAATCAGCAGATAGGCGGTGATGTCGGCAAGGGCGAACATGGTCGGACCGGAAACCGTGCCGCCGGGGCGGATATGGGCCTCATCCGTCTGCATCAGAACGGCGATGCCGCCGGGACGGATCTCTTTCACCTGCCAGTTATAGACATCGGCTTCGCTGAAGACCTCGCGAACATAGGCCGTCAATTCCTCTGCATTCAACACCGGCTGAAACAACTGCCCTACTCCTCAACTGCGAAGCGACTGCGCGAAGGCTGCCGCTTGCGCCAGCCTGACACGGTCGATGCCGGTGTCAAAGCCTCTTTCTTCCACCATTTCAACCACCCGCATGGTGTCGACATTGCCGGCAGCGCCCGGCGCATAGGGGCAGCCGCCAAGCCCGCCGGCGCTCGAATCGAAGGTGCGCAGCCCGCGTTCGAGGCTGACGGCAATATTGTCGAGTGCCCGGCCCTTCGTATCGTGATAGTGACCGGCGAGCCGGTCCGCCGGCATTTCCTGCAACACGGCATCGAGCATGGCATCGATGCTTTCCGGCGTGCCGTGGCCGATGGTCTCGCCCAAGGACACCTCGTAACAGCCCGCATCGCGCAGCCAAGCGACGGAGCGCGCCACCATGGCAGGCGGCGTCGGCCCGTCGAACGGGCAATCGGTGACGCAGGAAACGTAGCCGCGCACCGGCATGCCGTCGCCTTTGGCAGCCTCGACGATCGGGGCAAAGCGCTCCAGCGACTCGGCGATGGTCGCGTTGACATTGGCCCTTGAAAAACCTTCCGACGCCGAGGCAAAGATCGCCACTTCATCGGCCTTGGCAGCCTTTGCCGCCTCATACCCCTTCAGATTGGGGGTGAGCACGGCGTAGGAGATGCCCTGCTTGCGGATGATCCCCGCCATCACCTCGGCGTTGTCGGCCATTTGCGGCACCCATTTGGGGGAGACAAACGATGTCACCTCGATCTTCGTGAAACCACAATCCGAGAGCAGATCGACAAGGCGGATCTTGTCTTGAGCCGAAATCAGGCGCTTTTCGTTCTGCAGCCCGTCGCGGGGACCAACCTCGAAAATGGTGACTTTTTCTTGCATCGGGAAAACTTCTTTCAGCCTGCCGGTTCTGGCGGCAGGTCGTAGAATGGCTTGTGATAGATCGCGGGTTTTTCCGGCAGGCTTTTCAGAAAGGCCGGTCGCGCCGAAAGCCGGTCATAATAGGCAGAAAGATGCGGGAAAGCTGCCAGCGGGGTAAAAAAGCGCGAAATGTGCACCGAATAGCCCATATTGGTGTCGATGGCAGAAAATCCGCTCTCCAGCAGGTATTCGCGCCCGTCCGACAGGTGGTTGTCGAGCACTTCCAACGTCTTTTCCAGACGGCGGCGCTCGAGCTTCATCAGCAGGGGCGAACGATCCCTGTCCTCATAGATGACGATGTGCTGCTGGGTCAGTGTGGCGCCATGCACGGCCACGGTTTCCGCATAATGCAGCCACTGCAGCCAGTGCGGGCGCTCCGGATCGCCGGGTGGCCTGCCCAGACCCTTTTCGGGATATTTTTCAACGAGATATTCGGCAATCGCACCCGTCTCGAAGAGAATGAGCCCGTCATCCTGAAGGCAGGGAACACGCCCAAGAGGGTGGACGGAAAGGTATTCGGGTGTCCGCAGTTCCCTGCCGAAGGGATAGACCTTCAGGTCGAAATCGAGTTCCATCTCGTGCAGCAGCCAAAGCGTGCGCATGGAACGGGCTTCGTGGCAGTGATGCAGGGTGATCACGCCGGCGCCTCCCCGCTTCTGGCCCCGTCCTCGACCTCCTCCTCGGCTTCCAGGGCGATCAGTACCGTACCATCGACAACCTGATCGCCCTCGGCGACGTTGACAGCGGCAAGCACGCCGTCTCGCGGGGCGGCCAGAACATGCTCCATCTTCATCGCTTCCAGAACGATCAGGGGTTCGTTCCTGGTGATTTTCTGCCCCGGTTTGGCCGAAAGCTTCTTCACCAGACCCGGCATGGGGGCAATGATGGCATCTGCCCCCGCCTCCTCGCCGGCAACGGCCTCGAGCAGGTCCGGCAAGGCAAATTCGTGCGTTTCATCGCCAATAAAAACAGCCAGATGGCCACCCCAGGCGGCAACCTCTGCAGCAATTTCCTTTCCATCATAAAGTATTTGCAATCTCTTCGCGGAAAAGTCGGTGAACAGGAGTGCTGCGGTCCATGCCGCACCCGATGCCGCACTCAAGCTGCGGCATGACCAGTTGTGCCCATCAGTGGTCGAAAGCGCCAGGGAATGGCGTTCTCCGGCCTGTTCCAGATGAATGATTTCACTGCGCTCGCCCCAAAGCGAAAAGGCTCCCAGCGCTGAAACCGGGTCATCTGCCTTCGGGCATGAAGGCTGCGCTGCCATGAATAGTGCTGCACAAACAAGTGCTTGATCGGAGTGAGCAGGTTCGGGAACAAGCTTCTCCAGATCGCGGCCGATCAGGCCGGTATCGACTTTACCCGCCGCGAACTCCTCATGCAGACAAAGAGCGGAGAGGAAGGCCTTGTTAGTGACGGTCCCCGCCACCTGAGTATGCCGCAGTGCGGCGTGCAGCATTTGCAGGGCTTCCTCGCGGTTGTTTCCTTTGGAAATTACTTTGGCAATCATCGGGTCGTAAAAGGGGGAAATGACGCTGCCCTGCTCGACGCCTGTCTCGATGCGGGCGTTTTCCGCGAAAGAGAGATGATGCAGCGTACCGATGGCCGGCAGAAAGCCCTTTGCGGCATCCTCGGCATAGAGCCGGGCCTCGAAGCCGTGGCCTTCCAGACGGATGTCCTCCTGCTTTGCCGGGAGTTCCTCGCCCCCTGCCACCCGCAATTGCCATTCCACCAGATCGATGCCGGTTACTTCCTCGGTGACCGGATGTTCGACCTGAAGGCGTGTGTTCATCTCCATGAACCAGAACCCGTCCGGTTTCAGGCCCTTCGAGCCGTCAACGATGAATTCGATGGTGCCTGCACCGGAATAATCGATGGCCTTTGCCGCGGTGACGGCGGCAGACGTCATGGCGGTGCGCATTTCCTCCGTCATGCCGGGGGCGGGCGCTTCCTCGATCACCTTCTGGTGGCGGCGCTGCAGCGAGCAGTCGCGCTCGAAGAGATGCACCGCATTGCCGTGATTGTCGCCGAAAACCTGCACCTCGATGTGGCGCGGGGCTGAAATGTACTTCTCGATCAGCACGCGGCCGTCGCCGAAGCTCGCCTCGCCCTCGCGCTGGGCTCCCTCGAGCGCCGCGGCAAACTCCTTCGGGTCATCGACCTTGCGCATGCCCTTGCCGCCGCCGCCGGCGCGCGCCTTGATGAGCACGGGATAGCCGATCTTTTCCGCTTCCTCCGCCAGAAACTCCGGTTCCTGCCGCTCGCCATGATAGCCGGGCACGACCGGGACGCCGGCCTTTTCCATCAGCGCCTTGGCCGCATCCTTGAGCCCCATGGCGCGGATCGACTTTGCCGACGGGCCGATGAAGACCAGCCCTGCCTTGTCCACCGCCTCGACGAATTCCGGATTCTCGGAAAGAAAACCGTAGCCCGGATGGATCGCCTCGGCGCCGGTTGCCAGCGCCGCATCGATGATGCGGCGGGCCAGCAGATAGGGCTCGCGTCCGGTTTCTGCGTCGCGCGGCCCGATGGGCACGGCTTCGTCGGCCATTTGGACATGCAATGCCGGGCCGTGTTCTCCATCGGCATCGGAATAGACGGCAACCGTCTCGATGCCCATGCGGCGGGCGGTGCGGATGACACGGCAGGCAATCTCGCCGCGATTGGCTATGAGGATCTTGGAGAACATGGTGCTACCTCACATCCTGAATACGCCGAAATGGGTGTCTTCTATCGGCGCGTTGAGGGCTGCCGAGAGCGAAAGTGCCAGCACCTGCCGCGTCTTGCGCGGATCGATGATGCCATCGTCCCAGAGCCGGGCCGAGGCATAAAGCGGGTGGGACTGTTCCTCGAACATGTCCAGCGTCGGCTGCTTGAAGGCTGCCTCCTCTTCCGCCGACCAGGTGCCGCCCTTGCGCTCGATTGAATCGCGCTTGACGGTGGCGAGCACGCCGGCTGCCTGTTCGCCGCCCATGACGGAGATGCGCGAATTGGGCCAGGTCCACAGAAAACGCGGCGAATATGCCCGGCCCGCCATGCCGTAATTGCCGGCGCCGAAGGAGCCGCCGACCAGAAAGGTGAATTTGGGAACGGAGGTCGTCGCCACCGCCGTCACCAGCTTGGCGCCATCCTTGGCGATGCCGCCCTGCTCGTATTTCTTGCCGACCATGAAGCCGGTGATGTTCTGCAGAAAGACCAGCGGTATTTTCCGCTGCGAGCAAAGCTCGACGAAGTGGGCTGCCTTCAGCGAGCTTTCGGAAAACAGCACACCGTTGTTGGCGATGATGCCGATCGGCATGCCCATCACGTGGGCGAAGCCGCATACCAGCGTGGTGCCATAGCGTGCCTTGAACTCGTCGAAGCGCGAACCGTCCACCAGCCGGGCGATCACCTCGCGGATATCGTAAGGTGTCTTCAGGTCGCCGGGCACGACGCCGAGCGTTTCATCGGGATCATAGGCCGGTTCTTCCGGTGCGATGCAATCAAGCTGCTGCGGCTTCTTCGTGTTGAGATTGGCAACGATGCGGCGGGCCTGTGCAAGCGCATGGCTGTCATTGTCGGCGAGATGATCGGCAACGCCGGAAAGCCGCGTGTGCACGTCTCCGCCGCCCAGTTCCTCGGGCTCAACCACCTCGCCCGTTGCCGCCCTGACCAGCGGCGGGCCGGCGAGAAAGATCGTGCCCTGTTCCCTGACAATGATCGCCTCGTCGCTCATCGCCGGCACATAGGCGCCGCCCGCCGTGCACGACCCCATGACGACCGCGATCTGGGCAATGCCCTTGGCCGACATGTTGGCCTGATTGAAGAAGATGCGGCCGAAATGGTTCCTGTCGGCAAAGCCCTCGGCCTGATTGGGCAGGTTGGCGCCGCCGCTGTCGACCAGATAGATGCAGGGCAGCCGGTTTTCCTCGGCAATCTCCTGGGCGCGCAGGTGCTTCTTGACGGTCATCGGATAATAGGTGCCGCCCTTTACCGTCGCATCGTTGCAGACGACCATCACTTCACGGCCCTCGACACGGCCGATACCGGCAATCATGGACGCGCAGGGAGAGGCGCCGTCATACATGCCGTGGGCTGCGGTTGCGCCGATCTCCAGAAACGGCGTGCCGGGGTCGAGCAGTGCCTGCACCCGGTCACGCGGCAGCAGCTTGCCTCTCGAAACATGGCGCTCGCGCGAGGCTTCGCCACCGCCGGCCTGCGCCAGAAGGGCTGCCTCCTCGGCAGTTTTCAGCGCGGCCAGATTGGCTTCTCGGTTGGCCTTGTAGGCATCGGAACTGGTTGAGATGGCGGATTTCAAGATGGCCATGGTCAGGCACTTTCCCGGGTTTCTGTAACATCGTGTCGATTGGTTTCCGCAATGGCGCGGGCGCGCAGTTCCTTGCGGATGATCTTGCCGGTCACGGTCATCGGCAGAGCGTCTAGGAATTCGATCTCGCGCGGGTATTCATAGGCCGCCAGCCGCGTCTTGACGTGACTCTGGAGGCTTTCGGCCAGTTCCGGCGACGGCGCGTGACCGGATTTGAGGACGACATAGGCCTTGACGATCTCGGTGCGCTGCGGATCGGGCTTGCCGACAACACCGGCCTGGGCGACCGCCTCATGAGTGATCAGGCAGTCCTCGATTTCCGCCGGACCGATGCGGTAGCCCGCCGAGGTAATGACATCGTCGTCGCGACCGACAAAACGGATGAAACCATCTTCCATCACGCCCCGGTCGCCGGTCAGAAGCCAGCGGGAACCATCCGGCGCGGTGCGAAACTTGTCCTTGGTGGCAGCAGGATTGTTCCAGTATTCGAGCATCATCACCGGCGTTCCTTCGCGGATGGCGATGTCGCCCTCGCCTGCTGCGGCTTTGCCTGTTTCATCGATAACCGAGACTTGATGACCCGGAACCGGCCTGCCGATGGCCCCCGGCCGCGGCTCGAACAGTTCGGCGCAGGAGGAGACCACCATGTTGCATTCGGTCTGGCCGTAGAATTCGTTGATGGTAACGCCGAGTGCCTCTTTGCCCCAGATCAGCATTTCCGCGCCAAGCGGCTCTCCGCCACAGGCAACCGTGCGCAGGCCGGGGAGTTCAGCATTGGCGGCTTTCAGCATCTTCAGCGCCGTGGGCGGAAAGAAGACATTCTTGACGCCACCTTTTTCGATGATTTTGCCGCAACCTTCGGCGGAAAACTTGTCCATGCGGGAGGCAACCACCGGCATGCCGTGATGGAGACCCGGCATCAGCACATCGAGCAGACCGCCGATCCAGGCCCAGTCCGCCGGTGTCCAGATGCAGTCATTTTCCATTGGAAAACGATTATGGCTCATCTCGACACCCGGCAGATGCCCAGGCAAAACCCGGTGAGCGTGGAGCGCCCCCTTGGGTGCGCCGGTGGTGCCGGAAGTGTAGATCAGCAGCGCCGGGTCATCGGCAGCAGTATCGAGCGCCTGCAGCGGCGCGCTTTCCGGCAGAGGAGTCTTCTCCGGGGTGATGATGTAGGCAAGATTGGGCAGTTGCGGCTGTAGCTCCGCGATTTTAATCGCGCCTTCCGGGTCGGTGATCACGGCATTTGCCGCGCTGTCAGCCAAACGGGACAGCAAAGCCTGCTCGCCGAACAGCTTGAACAGCGGCATGGAGATCGCACCGATCTTCCAGACGGCAATATGGGCCGCCGCTGTCCAGACCGATTGGGTTCTGTAAACGCCGACGCGGTCACCCCGGCCGATGCCGAGGGAAACCAGATGCCGCGCTAGCTTGTCGGCCTTCGCGCGCAGTTGCGCGAAGGTGATATCCCGGCGTTCGGCGCCGGTCAGATCGATGATCGCGATTCGATCCGGCTCGCTTTCCGCCCATTTGTCGCAGACATCGGCACCCATGTTGTAGCGCTGCGGCACTTCCCAGCGGAAGCGCGCGCAAAGCTCGTCATAGGTGCGGGCGGCGGGGAGCATCAGGTACATGCCCCAT
>JAMLIH010000109.1 GCA_023954255.1 Phyllobacteriaceae bacterium
TGGGAGAGGGCATGGCCCAAAGCGGCCAGCTTTCGCAGGCGGCGATGGACCGGGCGCTGGAGGCGCTCAAGATCTGCGCCGGCAAGATGATCAGCCATGACATCAGCCGGCACCGGCTGATTGCGACGGAAGCCTGCCGGCAGGCTGCAAATGGCGAGGCGTTCCTGGCCCGGGTTTACGAGCACACCGGGATGAAGCTCGAAATCATCGATCGCCGAACCGAGGCCTATCTGGCCGCCGAGGGCTGTGGTTCGCTGATCGACCGCAAGGCAGAGGCAGCCGTGCTGTTCGACATCGGTGGCGGTTCGTCGGAACTGGCGCTGGTGAAGCGCGGCCGCAAGAACGCACCGATAACGGAGCAGATCACCGGCTGGACCTCGCTGCCGATCGGGGTGGTAACGCTTGCCGAAAGGTTCGGCGGCAGGGAGGTCGATCATGCCCTGTTCGAGCGCATGGTCGAGGAGGTGCGCAGCCATCTTGCCGGGTTCGCCGACAATGAGAGTTTCACACGGGTGTGGCGCAAGGGGCGGGTGCATCTGCTTGGCACTTCGGGCACGGTGACGACCCTTGCCGGCATTCACCTCAACCTGCCGCGTTACGAGCGCCGCCTGGTGGACGGATTGTGGATGCAGTCGGGCGATGTCGATACCGTGCTGCAGCAGCTGATTGCGATGGATTACGACCAGCGCGCCCGCAGCCCCTGCATCGGTCAGGAACGTGCCGATCTGGTGATGGCAGGATGCGCCATTCTGGAAGCGATCCGGCGTACATGGCCCTGCCAGACACTGAGGGTGGCAGACCGCGGGCTGCGCGAGGGCGCGCTGACGCAACTGATGAGCGCCGACAATGCCTGGCTGCCGCCGAAAAAGGGGCGCTGGCCGAGAAAGAAACAGCGATGAGCAAGGGAAAGCCGCCCGGCGGGCGCGGAACATCCGGCAATGGAACGTCAGGCAAGGGGACATCTTCAGGTGCGCGCGGGCCCAGTGGGCGCAGCGGGCGGCAGAGCGTCAAGAGTCGCAGCCTGACGACCAAGGTGAAGACGGCCCGCGGCCGCAAGCTGTCGTCTACTTTGTGGCTGCAGCGCCAGCTCAACGATCCCTATGTCAAGCAGGCGAAAGCGGAGGGATACGCTTCGCGCGCCGCCTACAAGCTGAAGGAGATCGACGACCGCCACGGCCTGCTCGGCATGGGCAAGCGGGTCATCGATCTGGGGGCGGCACCCGGCGGCTGGACCCAGGTCAGCGTCGAACGAACCGGCTCCACGCCGGAAAACGTTCTGGTTGTTGGCATCGACTATCTGAAGATGATCGAAATTCCCGGCGCGATCATCCTGGAAAAGGATTTTCTCGATGATGATGCGCCGCAGCAGCTGATGGCGGCGCTTGGCGGCGAGCAGCCGGATGTCGTGCTTTCGGACATGGCCGCACCAACGACCGGCCACCGCAAGACCGACCATTTGCGCACCATGCATCTGGTGGAAGTGGCGCTCGATTTCGCCGTCAGGGTGTTGAAGCCGGGCGGGCACTTCCTGTGCAAGACCTTTCAGGGAGGCACGGAGGCCGAACTGCTCAACATCATGAAGAGGCGCTTTCGCTCCGTTCATCATGTCAAACCGCCAGCCTCGCGCTCGGGTTCGGTCGAACTGTACCTGCTGGCCAAGGATTTCATTGGCTGACCGCCGGATTGCGGTCGGGTCTGCGCCGTTAACCCTCTGCTAACCATGTTGGCCTTTTTGAATGCCCGAAGGATGCATTATCGGCGATTTGCTGCAGCCGGCAGGACGGCATTTACCTTTTTTCCCCATGGTTCCGGGAACTGACCGGGGAACAGGGAAAGGCCGTAATGCAGAGGGAAGACCGCAAGAAAAAGCGTTATCTTGACCGCGTTGCCGCGCAGGTGAAGGACCACAACCGGGTCTTCATGATCGCCGCCGCGTTCTTCCTTATCGCTTCAGGCTTCATTTCGCTCACCACCGAATGGCTGCTGTCGCCGCAATCGGCGAAATACTGGATCGCCGCCCTGATGGCGTCCGCTGCTGCCTGCATCATCGTCCAGCTGCTGAGCGTCGATACCAGCGAATCGCTGAACCGCCAGCGGCAGGAGGAGGCATCCGAGGAAGCCCGGCTTCCGCGCCAGGGCAGGGGTGAGGCCGTGCGGATGGAGGACGGCAAGGTGTTGACGCTCTCCTTCACCGACAAGACCACCGGCCTCGGCAACAAGATGCGGTTCCTGGAGAAGTTCAAGACGGTTTCCCAGAGCGCCAATCTGGCCACCGGGGATGGCCCCAAGTCCTTTGCCGTGGGCGTGCTCAATCTCGACGGCATGAAGCCGATCAACGATCTTTACGGCGTTGCGGGCGGCGATTTGCTGCTGATCCAGTGCGCCAACCGTCTTCGCGCCGCGATCGAGGAAAGCGGCTATGTCTTCCGCCACGAGGGTGCGGAGTTCTCTTTCATCCTGTCGAATGCCACCGATCGCGAGGCGGTTGAACAGACAGGCAAACTGCTGCAGGAAGTTCTGGCTGCACCCTTCGACATCAACGGTTCGCCCGTGCGTCTGTCCGGATCGTTCGGCTTCGTGCTTTATCCCGAAGCCGGAACAACGATCGAAAAGGTTACGGCCGCAATCGAAACCGCGCTTTACCACTCCAAGCGCCGGGGCAGAGGGCGGCTGACCATCTATTCGCCGGAGATCGAACAGACGGTGCGCGAGAATGCGATGCTGGAGCAGGCGCTGCGCCGGGCAATTTCCGACGATATCATCTCGCCGCATTACCAGCCGATCGTTTCGCTGCAGGATGGCAGCCTGCTGGGCTTCGAGGCGCTTGCCCGCTGGATCGATCCTGATCTCGGTTTTGTTTCTCCGGCCAAATTCGTTCCGCTGGCCGAAGAGCGCGGCATCATTGCGCAACTGACGGAACTGCTGCTCTACAAGGCTGCCAAGACCGCCGCAGAATGGCCGGACGACCTGTTCCTGTCCTTCAACCTTTCCAGCGCGCAACTGGTCGATCCCAACACCGCGTATGAAATCCTGAAAATCATCGACCGTGCCGGCCTGCCGCCGAGCAGGCTCGAGATCGAGGTGACGGAAACCGCGATGATGAGCGATCCGGAAACCGCCGAGCGGGTGATCGGCGAACTGCACGATGCGGGTGTGCGCGTTTCCATGGACGATTTCGGTACCGGCCAGTCCAGCCTTGGCCGGCTGCGGGACCTGAAACTCGACAAGGTGAAGATCGACCGCGCCTTCGTCATGGCGCTGTCCAACGACCGGCCGTCGCAGCATATCGTGCGCGCCATTCTGGAGATGTGCGCCGGTCTCGACCTGATGGTGGTTGCCGAGGGTATCGAGGAAATCGACCAGGCGGAGAACCTGAAGCGCTATGGCTGCCATGCCGGCCAGGGTTATCTGTTCGGCAAGCCGCAGGATGCGCTGCGCACCATGAGCTATATCCGCGAATTCCGCCGCATCGCCAAATCGGATCGCGAAGCCAAGATCGCCTGAGCGGCGCCATTTCTGCCCGTAATTGTGGAGACGTTGCCGCCGGCGCTTGAAACTGCCCGGCAGTAGGGGCAATGAAAACCGGCAACGAAACGCCGGTGCCATGGCCAAGCTCTATTTCTCCTATTCGGCGATGAACGCCGGTAAATCGACCATTCTGCTGCAGGCTTCCCACAACTACCGGGAGCGCGGCATGCATACGCTGTTGCTGACGTCCTCCTTCGACGACCGCGAGGGCAAGGGGCGCATCGCCTCACGCATCGGTCTCGGCATGGAAGCCGAGCTTTTTCATCCCGATACCGATCTTCACGCCTTTATTGTTGCCGAACACGAGCGCGACCGGGTCGATTGCGTTTTCATCGACGAGGCGCAGTTTCTGTCCGAGGAACAGGTCTGGCAGTTGGCCCGGATCGGCGACGAGATGGGTATTCCCGTCATGTGTTACGGATTGCGCACCGATTTTCAGGGCAAGCTGTTTCCGGGCTCTGCCATCCTGCTGGCAATTGCCGACCAGTTGCGCGAAATCCGCACGATCTGCTGGTGCGGGTCGAAAGCGACGATGGTGGTGCGGCTCGACGGGGAAGGCCGGATCATCGAGGACGGCGAGCAGATTGTCATCGGTGGTGAAGACAAGTACGTTTCGCTCTGCAGAAAACACTGGGCGAGGAAGCAGCTTGGCCCTGCGGGCAATGACCCGCTGCCGGAAAACGACGCATGAGTGACCACGACAGCCACGAACACCACGATCATGATCATTCCCATCTCGACGGAATGGAGTTGAAGGTGCGCACGCTGGAATCGTTGCTGGTCGAAAAGGGCTATGTCGATCCGGGGGCGCTGGACGAGATCGTCGAGACTTATGAAACCCGCGTCGGCCCGCGCAACGGTGCCGCCGTGGTGGCGAAAGCCTGGAACGACCCTGCCTATCTCGATCGCCTGCGGGAGAATGCCACCGCGGCGATTGGCGAACTGGGATTCACCGGCCGTCAGGGCGAGCACATGCGCATCGTCGAGAATACGCCTCAAATCCACAACATGGTCGTGTGCACGTTGTGCTCATGCTATCCGTGGCCTGTGCTTGGCCTTCCGCCGGTCTGGTACAAGTCCGCGCCTTACCGCTCCCGCGCGGTCAGCGAACCGGAAAAGGTCCTGTCGGAGTTCGGTGTCACGCTGCCGGAAGGCAAGACGATCCGTGTATGGGATTCAACCGCCGAGATGCGTTATCTGGTCATTCCCGAGCGTCCTGCGGGCACGGAAGGATGGCACGAGGAGCAGCTTGCCGAACTCGTCACGCGCGACTCCATGATCGGTACGGGATTGGCGCTTTCGCCGGATGAAACAACATGAACGGCCCGCACGACATGGGCGGCATGCAATGCTACGGCCCGGTGGAGCCGGAAGCAGACGAACCGGTATTTCACGGCGAATGGGAGAAGCGGGCGCTGGCGATTACCGTGGCAATGGGCGGAACCGGCATGTGGAACCTGGACCAGTCGCGCTTTGCCCGCGAAAGCCTGCCGCCGGTGCAATATCTTTCCTCGAGCTACTACCAGATATGGCTTGCAGGCCTTGAAAGCCTGATGAAGGCGCGGGGCATGGTCACCGGGTCCGAGCTTGATGGCGGCAGGCTGGATATCCCGCCAGTGGAAACAAAACGCCCGGCGGCAGACCGTTCGGTCATGAAGACAATTCTTGCTACCGGCGGTCCGGTCAGCCGGGAGGCTTCCGGCGAACCTGCCTTCAAAGCTGGTGATGCCATCCTCACGCGCAACAACCATCCTGCCGGCCATACCCGCCTGCCGCGCTATGCTCGCGGCAAGCCGGGGGTGATCGCCGCCATACAGGGGTTCCATGTCTTTCCCGATTCCAACGCAAGCGGAAAGGGCGAGGACCCGCACTGGCTTTATTCGGTTGCGTTCAAGGCCCGGGACCTGTTCGGTTCCGGCAGTCACGAGGTTCTGCTCGACTGCTGGGAACCGTATCTCGAAAGGGCGGCAGGGTGAGCGCCCGCGAGGCATTGGCGCAGATTGCCTCCATCCCGCGCGATTGCGGCGAGCCGGTCTTTGCCGAACCGTGGGAGGCGCGGGCCTTTGCGCTGGCCGTGCATCTCAATGAACGTGGCGTCTTTACCTGGAGCGAATGGGCGGAAACCTTCGGCGCCAATCTGAAGGCCAATACGCTGGCCGGTGAACCCGCTTCCTATTACGAGGTGTGGTGGCAGACGCTGGAAGAAATGGGAGAGCGGCACGGGCTGGCCACTGCACTGGAACGTTCGCACCGTTCCGATGAGTGGCAAGCAGCAGCGGCGCGGACGCCGCATGGCAAGCCGATCGAGCTGTAGCCGGCGGACAATTCGGTTTTCCGCCATTCCCTGCTTCAAATGCCGTCAGGGCATGTCTATATTACCTGCCGAGGGCTTATCTTGAGCGGCGGCCATCAGTCGATCGCGCCGCATATTCCGGGAGAAATCATACATGGCCGATTTGCAGAAGTTCGACGCCGAGATCGAGAAGACGCGCCAGACCGTCGAGGAAATGAAGACGAAGCTCGAGCAGTCGGGCATCGTGCTCGAAAAGCTCGCCAAGGCGGAAACGATCGGCCAGGTCGATTTCGATATCGAGAATGCGCGCATCGAGGATGTGCTGCAGCAGCAATCGGTGATGGAAGGCAATATTGCCGACCTGATCATCGGGCTGGAAGACGCGACGAATGTCTTCGGCGCCGAGTTCGAGAGCATGAAGAGCTACACCGGCTGGGAGAAGTTCATCGGCATCTTCTCCAAGCAGCGCATGCAGCGGATGCGCTCGGAGCGCGTGCGCAACATGTCGCTTGCCGGCAACCTTTCGGAATTGCTTTCGAAGTCGGACAAGATCATCGGCATTCTGAAGTCGCAGAAGGGGGCGCTTGAAAGCCGCTACAAGTCTTCGGAAACATCACTCAAACAGGTTCTGGAACGCCGCAAGTCGACCATGGAAGTGCTCGAGGGGACGCAGGCGCGGATCGAGGAATTGAACCCGCTGCTGCTGGATCTGGAGAACAAGATTTCGGCGACGACCAACCAGAAGGAGCGCACCAAGCTGGAAGCCCAGCGTTCCGACATGGCGACCGAATACAATCAGGCCCAGGCGAAGGAACAGGAACTGCTGGCTGAAAGCCAGACGCTGGAGCGCTACACCTCGATGTTCCAGACCTTCGTCGACTCGCTCAACAACCAGATCGCCGCCCAGCAGACGCTGATCAACAAGCTGGAAATCGATACCGAACAGCGCGTCGTGCTCTACAAGGCGCTGGAAGATTCGCTGAAAACCGCAGCGCAGCAGGACGTTGCCCACAAGATCAACACGCTGGGCAACAAGGTCGACACGGCAGCGGAAGAAACCATGGCCGGCATCGGCGCCGCCGCCCAGTCGCATATCGGCGATCTGCTGGAAATGCATGAAAAGAACATGCTTTCCACCAAGGACATCCAGCGCCGCAAGAAGCTCGCCGACGAGGCTTTCGCCCGGCGGTTCGAGGAAGTGATGCGCAAGCACAATTCCGCCGACTATCTCAACGGCTGACAGCCGGTCGGGATAGCGCAACATGGCTGCAAAGGCGGCAAGCAAGAAAGCGTCAGGCGAACAGCCGGTCCGGAAGTATTTCAGCGCGGTGCACGCCGCGCTGGACGGGCTTGATACCTATCTGAAGGAAGAGGATTCCCCACTCTACCAGCACGATCTGGTAGGCGCGGTTGTCGCGTCCTACCTGACACGGCTGCGCGGTTCGTTCGCAAGCTGGGAGAACCGGCTGGCCTTTGCGGAAAAGTTCCGGGTGTCCCAGTCGGAATCGGGTTTTCCGGCCTTCCAGAACGTTCTTGAACTGGAAAACGACCGCCGCGAGGCGAAGAAGCGGCTTGCCGAAATCCAGGACGAGGAAACGCTGCGCCAGGAGATGGTCGACTACATCCTGAAGAAGAAGGCGATGCCCGATGCGCTGATCCGCGCCATGGCGGAGCGGCGTTATCTTGAAAGCGTGCAGGAGGGCCAGCATTTCACGCCGCTGGTGCTGCCGAAGACCATCCGTGTTTCGGTCAATCCGAAAACCAGCCGGCCCTATTACATCGTCCATTGGGGTTATTACGATGGCTCGGTCAACCTGCCGCTCGTCTACATGGCGGCGCTGGAGGATTCCAGCGAGGACATGGTCAAGACGCTGGTGACCAAGGACGGCAAGCTCAACAAGGATGTCGAAATTCCGCTGCCGGTGGAGGGGCTGCTCAATCCGGCACTTGCCAACCAGTTCGACGAGTTCTGCGACAAGAACTCCTCCTATTCGCTGACGCTGTCGACCATCGCCACCAGTCTCGACAAGGATTTCGACTATCTGCACCCCAAGCAGCTGCGCCGCTTCGTGCTCGGCCCCTTCTATCATGCCGATATCACCAGCCATGGCGCGACGGTCGAGAAAATCCTGCAGAAGGTGAAGCGCGAGGAAAACCAGTGGCTTTTGACCTGGACGATCCAGGAGATCTACTCGGTCAACGAGAAGCCTGCCAAATGGGGGCTTTGGGGCGGTGAACCGGCGCGGGACGAGTTCTTCATCGATACCGACAATCTCGACAGCGCGCGCATGGGGGTTTCG
>JAMLIH010000011.1 GCA_023954255.1 Phyllobacteriaceae bacterium
AAGCCGCACGCGCGGCGTCATCCTGATGGCGATTTCCAACAAGTTCGGCTCGATGGTGGTCACAACCGGCAACAAGTCGGAAATGTCGGTCGGCTACGCCACGCTCTACGGCGACATGAACGGCGGCTACAACCCGATCAAGGACCTCTACAAGATGCGGGTCTACGGGCTGGCAGACTGGCGCAACAGGCACCATCCGCCGGACTGCAAGGGGCCGACAGGCATGGTGATCCCGCAGAACATCATCGACAAGGCACCTTCGGCGGAGCTGCGCCCCGACCAGACCGACCAGGATTCCCTGCCGCCCTATCCCGTGCTGGACGACATTCTGGAATGTCTGGTCGAAAAGGAGATGTCGACGGAGGAAATCGTCGCCAGAGGCCACGAGGAGGCGACGGTGCACCGCATCGAGCACCTGCTCTACATTGCAGAGTACAAGCGGCGGCAGTCGGCACCCGGCGTCAAGATCACCCGCAAGCAGTTCGGCCGCGACCGCCGCTACCCGATTACGAATAGGTATAGGGACCGGGGATGAACCGATGCAGGATGTCGAAATCTCCTTCGATCCGGCGCGGATCGATTTCGAGCGCACGTCGTCGCTGATCCGGCAGTCCTACTGGGGCGGACAGAGAACCGACGCCATGGATCGCCGGGCATTTGCCAATTCCGTCTGCGCAATTGCCCTTATCGGCGGAGAACAAGTGGGGTTCGCCCGTGCCAGCGGCGATCGCACCTGTTTTGCCAGAATTTCCGACATCATGGTCTGGCCCGGGTTTCGCGGGCTCGGGATCGGCAAGATGCTCGTCGAAGCCCTGCTGGGGCATGAAGAGCTTGCGAGCGTTACCGTCTGGACCCTCAACACCGGCGATGCGCACAGCCTGTATGAGCGCTACGGCTTCAAGCCCTGCGTCGACGGCCATGAAATGCGGCTTGACCGGTCAGCTTCCGAATGACCACCCTCGCCTTCCTCCGCGACAATGCCCGCTGGATCGCCGGCGGGTTTCTGCTGTGTTTCTTCTCTTCTTTCGGCCAGACCTTCTTCATCGCGCTTTCGGGCGGTGAAATCCGCGCCGAATACGGGCTGTCGAACGGCGAATGGGGCTCGCTCTACATGCTGGCGACGCTGGCGAGCGCCGTAACGCTGACGCAGTTCGGGCGCATCGTCGATCACTTCCCGATTGCCACGGTCACCGCCATCGTCATTCCCGTGCTGGGCCTTGCCTGTTTCCTGATGTCGTGGTCGCAATCGGTCGTCCTGCTGGGCGTCACGCTCTATCTGCTGCGGCTGTTCGGCCAGGGGATGATGACGCATACCGCCATGACCGCCATGGGCAAGTGGTTTTCGGCGCGGCGCGGCACTGCGGTTTCCCTGACCACGGTCGGGCTGCAGGGCGGCGAGGCGCTGCTGCCGATTGCCATGGTTTCGATGTTTGCCGCCATCGGCTGGCGCCATTCCTGGCTTGCGGTTGCGCTATTGCTGATCTTTGCCGCGCTGCCCGTCATCTACGGCCTGATGCGGACCGAGCGGGTGCCACAGGCAGGAGACGGCCCCGCAAGAAGCCATACCGCACGGGACTGGACCCGCGGCGAGGTCATGCGCGACCCGCTGTTCTGGGTGATGCTGACCGGCGTGCTGGCGCCGGCCTTCATCGGCACGACGATCTTCTTCCATCAGGCCTATCTGGTCGAACTGCGCGGCTGGGAGCTCAATGCCTTTGCCGCAGCCTTTGCCGTCATGGCGGCAATGACGGTCTTGTTCGCGCTCGTTTGCGGGCAGTTGGTCGACCGTTTCGGCGCGCCGGCAATCCTGCCCTTCTTCCTGCTGCCGCTTGCCGGCTCCTGCTTTGTGCTTGCCCTTGTCGCCGACGAGCGCGGCATCTTCGGCTTCATGGCGCTGATGGGCATATCCTACGGCTTTTCCTCGACACTCTTCGGCGCCTTGTGGCCCGAAATCTACGGCACGCAGCATCTGGGCGGCATTCGTGCCATCACCGTGGCGCTGATGGTGCTATCAAGCGCGCTCGGGCCGGGCATCAGCGGCCTTCTTATCGATGCGGGGATCTCCTATCCGAAACAGATTTTCGTCATGGGGCTGTGGTGTCTTGCGGCCAGCGCCGTAATGCTGTTTGTAGCGCGCAAACTCATTGCCAGAGCGCGAACCGAACCGCTGGAAACCGCATGACCGTTACCGTCCGTTTTGCCCCCTCGCCCACCGGCAATATCCATATCGGCAATGCCAGGACCGCGCTGATCAACTGGATTTACGCGCGCCAGAACGGCGGCAAGTTCATCCTGCGCTATGACGACACCGACAAAGCGCGCTCGAAGCAGGAATATGCCGACGGCATTGCGCGCGACCTTGCCTGGCTCGGCATCAAGCCCGACCGGGTGGAGCGCCAGTCGGAGCGCGCCGATGCCCATGAGGCGGCGACGCGGAAACTCAAGGATGCCGGCCTGCTCTATGCCTGTTACGAGACGGCAGACGAACTCGACCGCCAGCGCAAGCGGTTTGCCATGCGCGGCCTGCCGCCGGTCTACAACCGAGCCGCGCTCCGCTACAGCGATGAGGAACTGGCAAGGTTCGAGGAAGAAGGCCGCAAGCCGCACTGGCGCTTTCTGCTGCCCAATTTCGAAACCGATCCGTTCGAGACCAAACGTACCGAAATCCACTGGGACGATCTGGTGCGCGGGCCGCAGACCGTCGATCTCGCCTCGCTCTCCGACCCCGTGCTGGTGCGCGAGGACGGAAGCTGGCTCTATACGCTACCGAGCGTGGTCGACGACATCGACATGGGCGTGACCCATATCATCCGGGGTGATGATCACGTCACCAATACCGGCGTGCAGATTGCAATCTTCGAGGCGCTGGGGGCAAAGGCGCCGGGTTTCGGCCATCACAACCTGCTGACGACAGCTTCCGGCGAAGGGCTTTCCAAACGGCTGGGTTCATTGTCGCTTCAGGCGCTGGCGGAAGATCACTACGAGCCGATGGCCGTTGCCTCGCTCGCAACGCTGATCGGCACGTCGGGCGCGGTGGAAGCTGTCGCCACCATGGAGGAACTGGTTTCCCGCTTTGATATCGGCAGTGTCACCAAGTCGGCCGCCAAGTTCGATGTTGGCGAACTCGACAAGCTCAACGCCAAACTGGTGCACGAACTGGCTTACGAAACCGTCGCAACCCGCCTTGGCGCGGCGGGTGCCGGCGGCGGCGAGGCCTTCTGGCTTGCCGTGCGCGGCAATCTCGACAAGGTGGAGGATGCCGCCTTCTGGTGGCACAGGATCGAGAGCGCCACACCGCAGATCGATGCCGAGGATGCCGAATTCATCCAGTCTGCGGCAGGACTGCTACCGGAAGAACCCTGGGACGAGACTACCTGGGGCGTATGGACCGCGGCCGTCAAGGAAGCCACCGGGCGCAAGGGCAAGGGCCTGTTCATGCCGCTCAGAAAGGCGCTGACGGGCGAAAGCCACGGTCCGGAGCTTGCAGCACTGCTGCCGCTTATTGGACGGGAAAGAACTCTGGCCCGACTATCCTGATGCGCGAGCTGCCGCGGGCGGCGGGCTCGCTCTCGTGCCGGTTGGCAAGCGCCATCAGCCGGTCGGCAGGCAGTCTGCCATTGGCAAGCGCAAGCCCGTCGAGATCGAGGTCCCTGTCAATGCGGAAGGCGGGAACGGGAATGCTGCGCTCGTTTTGCGCCGCAGGGTCGGGTTCGGTACCGGCGATTTCCTCGAACTCGCGCAAGGGACGGCGGCAGGAGCAGGCGGTGTCGACGTTCTTGCGGTAGGCGAAGGCGTTGGCAAGGCTCTGATAGGGCTCGCCGTTGCGAAAAGAGATCGATTGCTCGGCATCGCCATTTGGCATGGGATGGAAATAAAGCGCCGTCTCGGTGCCCGGGCACATCTTCTCGCACTGGGCTTCGTCGGCGGAGAAGTGGTCCGAAGTGGTCGAAAAGCTGATCGGGAAATAGTAGCCGTCGCAGGTTCTCACACATAGGGTCCTGAAGGTGCCGAAGCGGCGCTGCAGCGCGGGATCGGACTCGCCATAGGCACCCGTGTCGGAATAGGTCTTGGTGCCGAATATCTGTTCCAGCAGCGTTCTGCGGCCGGAACGGTCGGATTGCTGCTCCTGGCGCAGGGTCACCGTGCTGCGGTCGCCTGCAAGGCAGCCATTGTTGCGCATCGAGCGGATGATGCGTTCGCGATCACGGCTGGTGGCCTTTCTGGGTGCCAGCCGGTCGCGCTGGCGGCGAAGGCTCTCCAGATTGGCAACCATGGCGGCAAGGCTTGAATTGATGCGCTGGCAGACATTGGACCGGCGGGCATGGCAACCGTTGCGCCGGGCGGCATTCTCGGTCTTGCGAATCTGAAGTTCCTGCTGCTGGACTGCCCGGTCATATTCCTTGTAGCGGGCGGAACTTCCGGCTCCCCTGCCCGTTTCCACGGCGGCAAGCTCGGCCTGCAGCGAGGCGCACAACGCCGTCTGGGCGGCAGCCTGGCCCGGCAGGACGGCACAAAGAGCAAGAAAACCGGCAAAGGCCGACAACAGGGCGGTGACAGCCCTGCGAACCCTCGGAAAAACCCTGTGACCGGCGTAACCCTTCATGCGTGCATCATCTCTTGCGCATCATCCGTGCTGCATCCTGCGTGCCGCGGAGCAGTTTGCGGCGGCGAACACTATCCCATCTGAGGTGGCCGAAATGTGTCGGCATCCCCGCCTTGCTACCCGGTTCTACCGCAAACATGGTTAACGAAGCCTGTTCAGCTTGCGTTCAGACAGGTTTTGCGATGGTGCGGGAAAGGCGGGAAACGCCCGCTACCGAGATCAGGAGAGAACGATGACCAACACGATATGTCAGCCGGTGAAGAAAGCCGCCGTCACGGGCCTTGCTGCCGCCTTTCTCGCAACCGCGCTTCTGCCGGTCGCCACGGCAGAGGCCGGACACAAACAACACTGGAAGCATCATCATGCTCCCAAGGTCGTCTATGTGAAAAAATACAAAAAGCACCGCCGGTATGACGGCGGCGATGCCCTGGCAGCCGGTATCGTCGGCCTCGCGGTGGGCGCGATCATTGCCGACCAGACCATCCGCTATCGCCAGCCGAATGTGGTCTATGTCCAGCCGCAGCCGCGCTATGTGGCGCCGCAACCGGTCTATCCTTCCCACAGCACGCCGCGTGTGATCACCTATGAAAACTCTGTCGGCGCTTCCTATGAGCCCTGGTCGCCGGAATGGTACGACTGGTGCCGAGCCAACTACCGCAGCTTCAATGCCTCCAAGGGCACCTATCGCGGCTATGACGGGCTCGATCACTTCTGCGTCGTGAAGTAAGACCCCACTTCCCTTCACAGGCGGCACTAGCACGCCTCGACGCAGGGCAGGCCCGGTTGCCGGAAACGGCAGCCGGGTCTTGCCGTTTTGGGGGCCGTTTTGGGGGCCGTTTTGAGGGCCGTTTCCAGGGCGTTTGCAGGCCGGGTGCAGATTTCATGCCGATCCGGGCACTCGCCACCGGCAGGTCTAGCAGCTATTGTTCCGGCACTGATTCGACAGCGTTTGATGCGGCACAAAAACACGGGCGACATGGACAATACGAACGATCTGTTTGGCGGGCCGGAGACGGGCGGCGGCAAGCATCCGCCCGAGACGGGCACGGCCTCCAGCGCAAGCAAGGACAAGAGCGCCAGAAACGGCAGCGGTTCCGCCGGCAACAGTTCCAGTGGCAGCGACTACGGCGCCGATGCGATTTCCGTTCTCGAAGGCCTCGAGCCGGTGCGCAAGCGGCCAGGCATGTACATCGGCGGCACCGACGAAAAGGCGATGCATCACCTGTTTGCCGAGGTGATCGACAACTCCATGGACGAGGCGGTGGCGGGGCACGCCACCTGGATCGAGGTCGAACTCGACAAGGACGGCTATCTTTCCGTCAACGACAACGGCCGCGGCATCCCCGTCGAGCCGCATCCCAAGTTCAAGGACAAGTCCACCGTCGAGGTGGTGATGACCATCCTGCATGCCGGCGGCAAGTTCGACGGCAAGGCATATGAGACCTCCGGCGGCCTGCACGGCGTCGGCGTGTCGGTGGTCAACGCCCTGTCGGAGCACCTGCTGGTGGAGGTTGCCAGGAACCGCAGGCTCTATGTGCAGGAATTCGAGCGCGGCAAGCCGAAAGGCAAGCTGAGGGAAGCCGGCGAGGTTCACAACCGGCGCGGCACCAGGGTTCGCTTCCTGCCCGATCCCGAAATCTTCGGCAAGGGCTGCAAATTCTCCCCTGCCCGGCTGTTCAAGATGGCCCGTTCCAAGGCCTATCTTTTCGGCGGGGTGGAAATCCGCTGGGTGTGCGATCCCTCGCTGCTCGCCGAAAAGGACGAAACTCCGCAGAAAGCGACATTTCACTTTCCCGGCGGGTTGCGCGACTATCTCGAAGCCTCGCTCGGCAACCAGCACAAGGTCACTTCAGAACCCTTCTCCGGCCGTTCGGAAAACACCGGACGCAATGGTACGGTGGAGTGGGCGGTTGCCTGGCACGGCGATGACGGTTTCGTCAATTCCTACTGCAACACGATCCCGACGCCCGAGGGCGGCACCCATGAGGCCGGTTTCCGCATCGCGCTGACGCGCGGGCTGAAGGCCTATGGCGAGATGATCGGAAACAAGAAGGTTTCGGTGATCACCACCGATGACGTGATGACATCGGCCGCCGCCATGCTGTCGGTGTTCGTGCGCGAGCCGGAATTCGTCGGCCAGACCAAGGACCGGCTGGCAACGGTGGAAGCCCAGCGTATCGTCGAAAACGCCATTCGCGACCCGTTCGATCACTGGCTTGCCGGTTCTCCGGCACAGGCCGCCAAGCTGATCGAATGGGTGATAGACCGGGCCGAGGAGCGGCTGCGCAGGCGCAAGGAAAAGGAAATCAACCGCAAGACGGCGACGCGCAAGCTGCGGCTGCCGGGCAAGCTTGCCGACTGTTCCGCCAATGCGACCGGCGGCACGGAACTCTTCATCGTCGAGGGCGATTCGGCCGGCGGTTCTGCCAAGCAGGCGCGCAACCGCGTCAACCAGGCGATCCTGCCGCTGAGGGGCAAGATTCTCAACGTGGCCTCGGCCGGCCGCGACAAGCTGGCCGCCAACCAGCAGATTGCCGATCTCATCCAGGCGCTCGGCTGCGGCACGCGGTCGAAGTACCGCGAGGACGACCTGCGCTATGACCGCGTCATCATCATGACCGATGCCGATGTGGACGGCGCCCACATCGCCTCGCTGCTGATCACCTTCTTCTATCAGGAAATGCCGGAGATCATCCGCGGCGGGCATCTCTACATGGCCGTACCACCGCTGTTCAAACTCTCCCAGGGCGGCAAAACCGCCTATGCGCGCGACGAACTGCACCGCCAGGAACTGCTGGAGACGGTGTTTTCCGGGCGCGGCAAGGTGGAGATCACCCGCTTCAAGGGGCTGGGCGAGATGATGCCAGGGCAGTTGAAGGAAACCACCATGGATCCGGCAAAGCGCACGCTGCTGCGCATTGTGGTGGATGAAAGCCCGGAAGCCGCCACCGGCAAGACCGTCGACCAACTGATGGGCAACAAGCCGGAAGCGCGCTTCAGGTTCATCCAGGAAAATGCCGAGTTTGCCTCGGAAGAACTGCTGGACGTTTGACCGGCGTTTTTACAGGCGTACTTACTGTTCGGGATTCGGCAGGACCAGATCGGGCCAGGGCTCGATGATTTCAGTCCAGTGGCTTTCAATCCCGTTTGCATTGGACTGAATGTAGTTCTTGCTCATCCACTGGGTTTCGCGGTTGATCCAGTACTTGGTGTGAACGACGGCGCCCTGCAGACCGCTTGAATTGTAGTCGCCTTCAAGCGTCTCGTGCGGCACGCCGTCCAGGTCCTCTTCCCCGCAGACGATGTTGACGCTGGTCTTGGCGTCCTTGCGCTGGGTTTCCCTTACAGCCTCGGGATCGCTCTGGGCATCAAGCACACGCCCGAAGGTCCACGCCTTTCCATCCATGGACGTATACATCTTGTTGTCCAGAAACAGGGTCCACATCCCGTTCTTCGGTTCGATCGGCTCCTGCATGCCGGCCATGACATCGTTGCCCATCGAGTAATAATAGTTCTCCGATTTGGGATACCCCTTCAATTCCTGGAATATGTGCAGGCGGACGGGGCCGCTGTCGGGTTTTCCTTCGCCAAGCAGCCGAACGAACTTCTCCTCGCAGGTTTCCGCCAAGGCGCCTGTTGCGCAGGCCAGCAATGCACCGGCAACCGCAATTTCTCTGAACATGACTACGCTCCATCGTTTTCGTCCGCGGGGTTACCACGCGAAGGCGAGCATGACCAATTCGCCAGTATCTGACAAGGCGTTGGCGCAGATGGCGGAACGGATGTCACATTGACTTTTCGCTTTATTGCACCTATGTGCAGGCAAGCATTGCATTCTGCAGTGCGGCATAAGCAGCGCCGGTTTTCGCCAAAGCCAATACGGGAAACAAGCGAAATCGGGTTTACATGTAGACGTTTCGGGCAGTCAGGCCCGACCGACGGCGCCAGCAACCAACAAATCGAACAAAAAGAACTGCCCGCACATGACATTTGAATCGCTCGGACTGAGCAAAAAAGTCCTCAAGGCTGTTGAGGCATCCGGTTACACCATCCCCACCCCCATTCAGGAACAGGCCATCCCGCACGTGCTGCAGCACCGCGACGTGCTGGGCATTGCCCAGACCGGCACCGGAAAGACGGCAGGCTTCGTGCTGCCGATGCTTTCGCTGCTGGAAAAGGGCCGCGCAAGGGCGCGCATGCCGCGCACCCTCATTCTGGAACCGACGCGCGAACTCGCTGCCCAGGTGCACGAGAATTTCGTCAAATACGGCCAGAACCACAAGCTCTCCGTGGCACTGCTGATCGGCGGTGTTTCCTTCGACGAGCAGAACAAGATCCTCGATCGCGGCGCCGACGTGCTGATCGCCACGCCCGGCCGCCTGCTCGATCATTTCGAGCGCGGACGGCTGCTGATGACCGGCGTTGAAATTCTCGTCATCGACGAGGCCGACCGCATGCTCGACATGGGCTTCATCCCCGACATCGAGCGCATCGTCAAACTGCTGCCGTTTACCCGCCAGACGCTGTTCTTCTCGGCCACCATGCCGCCGGAGATCGACGATCTTGCCAAACGCTTTCTGCAGAACCCGGTTTCGGTGGAAGTCGCCAAGCCTGCCTCCGCATCGAAAACGATCACCCAGCGCGCGGTTTCCGCCCCCGTCGAGGACTGGGAAAAGCGCGCCGTGCTGCGCAGCCTGATCGACGAAGCGAAGGAATTGCAGAACGCCATCATCTTCTGCAACCGCAAGGTCGATGTTGCCAATCTGTGGAAGTCGCTCGACCGGCACGGCTACTCGGCCGGCGCCCTGCATGGCGACATGGACCAGACCTCGCGCACCGCGACGCTGAAGGCCTTCAAGGACGGCAAGATCAAGATTCTGGTCGCCTCCGATGTTGCCGCACGGGGGCTCGATATTCCTGAAGTCTCGCATGTCTTCAACTTCGACGTTTCAGTCAATGCGGAAGACTATGTCCACCGCATCGGCCGCACCGGACGCGCCGGACGCGCTGGCGCTGCCTTCATGATCGTCACGCCGGCCGACCAGAAGGGTTTCGAGGCAATCGAGGAACTCATCGGCGAAACCATCGAATGGCAGGGCGAAAAGGTCGAATGGGACGCCCGTGCCGGCAGGCGCGGACGGGGACGCGGCAAATCCAGCCGGCCCGAACGTGCGGAACGGCCCGAAAAGTCCGCACGCGGCGAGAAAAAGGGCGAAAGCAGAGACCGCAGTGATCGGTCCGGCGAGCGCTCTTCAGACACGCGCCCTGGCCGTGACCGGCCCGCCCGGGAAAGCGGCCGCGCCGACCGTGGCGAAACCCGCCAAGGAAGAGGGCCGGAACGCGGTGGAAAAAGGCAGGACGACCGGCAGAAGGACCTGGTTGCAAGCGATCGCGACCATGCCTTTGGCGGCGAGGAACACATCCCCGCTTTTCTGCGCTGAGGCGGTTTTCGCCGATCGGCCTTGATGCTAGCATTCCCTCCGGGCGACAGCCACTGTTCCGTCGGAGGGAAGGATCATGGCAGGCAAGCGCGTTCTCATCACCGGGGTTTCCGGTTTTATCGCAGGCCATACGGCGCTGGAGTTTCTCAAGGCGGGCTATCATGTTCGCGGTACGGTGCGCAGCGCCTCAAAGGGCGACGCGATCGCCGCGGTCCTGCAAAAACACGGCGACATCTCGAAACTGGAATTTGCCGAGGCCGATCTCGGTTCGGATGCCGGCTGGGAGCAGGCGGTCAAGGGCTGTGATTGCGTTGCCCATCTCGCCTCGCCATTTCCGCTCGCCCAGCCAAAGGACGAGAGCGAGCTGATACGGCCGGCGGTGGAAGGAACCCTGAGGGTTCTCAAGGCTGCAAAAGCAGCCGGCGTGAAACGCTTTGTCCAGACCTCCTCCGCTGTCGCGGTAGTCCACGGTCACCCGCATTCGAAAACCACCTTTACCGAGGATGACTGGTCCAACCTCTCCGCTCCCGGAATTACCGCCTACCAGAAATCGAAGACCCTGGCCGAAAAGGCCGGACGCGAGTTCATGGCAGACCACGGCGGCAAGATGCACTACGCCACCGTCAATCCGGGCCTTGTCTGGGGTCCCGCGCTCGACCGCGATATCGGTTCGTCGGTCGAGGTCGTTCGCATGTTCCTTGCGGGGAAATACCCCGGCGCGCCCAGGCTCAAACTGCTGGTGGTCGATGTGCGCGACATCGCCAGGATGCACCGGCTGGCGATGGAAACCGGAGAACCTTCCGGCGGCCGCTATATCGGGATTTGCGGCGACATATGGATGATCGAAATGGCGCGCATGCTGCGAGAGGATTTCGGCGCAAAAGCGCGAAAGGCGCCGAAATTCGAACTGCCGGACTTCATGATCAAGGCAATCGGACTGATAGACCCTGCCGCAAAGACGGTAATCCCGGATCTCGGGCTCGACTGGAAAATGCACAATGACCGCACACGCAAGGCGCTCGGTATCGAGTTCATCTCACCGCGCGAAGCCCTGAAGGCTTCTGCCGAGAGCCTGATCGAGCACGGGCTGGCGTGATGGCTCAGCCGGCATATTTGCGCTGTTTGGGCGGTTTGCGCGCATCTGCCTGCATGGCGACCTGAAAGGCCTTCTCCGCCCACAGGCGCAACTCGTCCGCATCGTCCATCAGACGCTCCGGCATCTGCCAATAGCCCATGTCCATCTTCCTGCCGTCGCGTTCGTATATCCACGGCTTGCAGTCTTCGGCCCGGAAGTCGCCCTGGGTGTCCTCATCCGCCTTGAGGCAGATCTTGCCGTCCTCCAGCGCCAGGGCATACATCAGGCCGTGGCGGAAAATGCCGACGCCGCCGAACATGCGCCTGGCGTGCGACCCCGGCAGTACCGAGAACAGGTCTTCAAGGTAGGAAGCAAACTCCTTGGTAACCGCCATTGATCGCCCCTAGCCGTGCGGGTTTTCAGATGCTGCCGCCAGTTCGAAGTCCCAGAACATGGCCTCGATCTTGTGGCCGTCGGGATCGCGCAGAAAACATCCATAATACGGTGCGCCGTAATGCGGTCTTGGACCGGGTTCGCCGTCAGGCGTGCCGCCTGCCTTTACAGCCGCTTCCCAGAAGGAGTGAACCGCCTCTTTGGAGGGTGCCAGAAAGGCGAAATGGACGCCATTGGCGGTTTGCGCCGGGTGGCCATCATGGGGCGTCTGCACCCAGAATTCGGGAAACTGCCTGCCATAGGCGACCGCATGGGCGCCCTCCGGCATGCCTTCAGGCTCGAACACGCGTTTTGCTCCAATGGTTGGCATGACAGCGTCATAAAATGCCGTGGCGCGCGGGTAATCATTCGTCCCGATGGAAACGTGGGACATGATGGACGGGGATTCCATGGACTCTCCTCCTTGCCGGTGTGCAGAAGATTGCGCCGCGGCAGGCGAAGGTCAATGTGGCGTGGCGGCTCCTCCTGACAGTGTAATGTCAGGAGAGTCTCAACTGCTGCGCATTTCGCGTTCGCGCAAAAGCTCGGGCGTCATTTCGGCGGGCTTCAACTCCACCGATTCGCCGCAACCGCAGGCCGATGTCTGGTTAGGATTGTTGAAGGTGAAGCCGGTCTTGAGCTTCGTCACCTCGAAGCCCAGTTCGGTGCCGAGCAGAAACAGTGTCGCCTTGGGATCGACATAGACATTGCCGGCGGGCGTTGCCACCTTGTCGTCGGCGGAATCGGGCTCGGTCACCAGATCGACGGTATATTCCATGCCGGCGCAACCGGCATTCTTGACGCCGATGCGGATGCCGTCGGCTTGCGGGTGTTTGGCGAGAATTTCGCCGAGACGGCTCTGCGCCGCCTCATTGACGGTGATGACTTCAAAAGCCATTTCGTTCTCCATTGCCGGCGGGGTAAAGGCCCGCAGAATGAATCGTGTATCCTGAATGTGGGTGTTTACCCGTCAAAACGCAAGCCGCCTCACCATAGCCCCACGGCGATCTGGGCTTCCTCGCTCATGCGCTCGGGCGTCCAGGGCGGATCGAAAACCATGTCGACCTCAACATCCATGACGCCTTCGACACCGGCAACAGCGTTCTGCACCCAGCCGGGCATTTCGCCGGCGACAGGACAGCCCGGCGCCGTCAGTGTCATGTCGATCTTGACCGTCCGGTCGTCCTCGATATCGACCTTGTAGATCAGGCCGAGTTCGTAGATGTCGGCGGGAATCTCCGGATCGTAGACCGTCTTGAGCGCAGCAATAATGTCGGTGGTGATGCGCTCGAGTTCTTCCGCCGGAATCGCGCTGCCGGAAAAGGCGGCCGCATTCGGCCCGTTCAGGCTTTCGGCCAGATCGGGCCCGTCGGCAGCATCGCTGTTTGCGGGCATATCGGTCTTTGCAGCGTCGCTCATCGGTTCCATGCCCTTCAGGTAAAGAATTTGCGCGCCTTTTCAAGCGCATCGACCAGCGCGTCCACCTCTGCGCGGGTATTGTACATGCCGAAGGAGGCGCGGCAGGTGGAGGTGATGCCGAAGCGCTGCATCAGCGGCTGGGCGCAATGGGTCCCTGCCCGGACGGCAACGCCCTGGCGGTCGATCACCATGGAAACGTCATGGGCGTGGATGCCCTGAAGCTCGAAGGAGAAGATCGCGCCCTTGTCCGGCGTGGTGCCGAAAAGCCGCAACGAATTGATCTTCGACAGTTGCTCGGTGGCGTAATCGCGCAGATCGTTTTCATGCGCCAGGATCGCCTCGCGACCGACAGCCGCGACATAGTCCATCGCTGCGCCGAGGCCGATCGCCTGGGCAATGGGCGGGGTTCCCGCCTCGAAACGGTGCGGCGGCTCGCCATAGGTGACCTCGTCCTCGGTAACGTCGAGGATCATCTCGCCACCGCCCTTGAAGGGCTGCATGGCCTTTAGGTGTTCCATCCTGCCGTACAATGCGCCGATGCCCGAGGGGCCATAGAGCTTGTGGCCGGTAATGCAGTAGAAATCGACATCGAGCGCCTGCACGTCGACCGGCAGGTGAACGGCGCCCTGGCTGCCGTCTGCCATCACCAGCGCGCCGTGCCCGTGCGCGATTGCCGCGACTTCCTTCAACGGCACGATGGTGCCAAGGACGTTGGACATGTGGGTGATGGCGACCAGCTTCGTTCGATCCGTGAAGCAGGCCCTGAACTTTTCGAGATCGAAGCCGCCATCGGCCTCGACCGGCGCCCAGACCAGCTTGACGCCCATGCGCTCGCGCAGGAAATGCCAGGGAACGATGTTGGAATGATGCTCCATCTGGGAGACGATGATCTCGTCGCCCTCCCTCAGGTGTTTCATCGCCCAGCCATAGGCAACGAGATTGATCGAATCGGTGGCGCCGGAAGTGAAGACGATCTCCTCAACCTTTTCCGCGTTCAGGAAACGGCGCACCGTCTCGCGCGCCTTTTCATAGGCGTCGGTCGCGGCATTCGACAAGAAATGCAGGCCGCGATGCACATTGGCATATTCGTGGCTGTAGACGTGGTTGACCGCATCGATCACCGCCCTGGGCTTCTGGGCCGAGGCACCGTTGTCGAGATAGACCAGCGGCTTGCCGTAGACCTCCCGCGACAGGATCGGAAAGTCGGCGCGGATTTTGGCGATGTCGTAGACGGGCTTATCCATTGATGTCGAGCCAGCTTTCGATACGGTCGACCAGCGCTCCGGCCAGTTCCGTATCCTCGAAATCCTCGAAGACCTCCTCGACGAAGGCCTTGACCAGCAGCGCCCTTGCATCGCGCTCGGGAATGCCGCGGGCGCGCAGGTAGAACAGCTGTTCGTCCTCGATGTCGGCCACCGTCGCGCCATGGGCACAGACGACGTCATCGGCAAAGATTTCCAGCTCCGGCTTGGCGGAGAAATCGGCTTCGTCGGACAGCAGCAGCGTGTTGCAGGCCATCTGCGCATCGGTCTTCTGGGCCGGCTGCGCGACGCGGATCTGGCCCTGGAAGACGCCCTTGCCCGAACCGGGAACCACGTTGCGGAACAGTTCCGTGGCAACCGTATTGGGAACGTTGTGAGTCAGCGTCGTCGTCACATCGACATGCGAGTCGTTGCCGACCAGATTGACGCCCTTGATGGCCAGATTGGCGTTCTCGCCATTGACGGCGACATGAACCTCCTGGCGCACCAGCCTGCCGCCGGCGTTGAGGATCAGGATCGTCAGATCGGTATCTTCCGCCAGTTCCACGTTCAACTGGCCGAGCCGCGTTGTCTCGACACCCAGTTCCTGATCGATCACCCAGACGGCCTTTGCACCCTTTTCAAGCACCAGGTTGCAGACGACGCTCTGGAAATTGCCGGTGATCGAGGAATGATGCCGCTCGATGAAGGTTGCCTGTGCGCCTTCGCCGAAGCGAACCGAATGGCGCAGGTTGGAGGCGGTTTCGTCGGCGCAGGTATGGGCCAGAATGACCGGCTCCGCCAGTTTCACCCCTGCTTGTACCGCGAGCACGACGCCGGTTTCGGCAAGGCCGGCATTGATCAGCCCGATCGTGTCGGCCTCTACCGGCACGCCATGGGTGGTTGTTAACGCTTCCTCGCCCACCGTGCCGGAAAGCCCCTCCGGCATGCCGGCAAGATGGCCGATAACATGGAAAGTGTTGGAAAAACCGAGCGTGTAGCCCTCGACCAGCGGCGGCAGGTCGACCAGGCTTTCGGATGAAAACTCGCTCTGAATGGCGCGCGGCGGCTTGGGGTAGTCACGCAGCAGGTTTCTGAGGTCGGTATAGTGCCAGGCTTCGACGCGGCGCGTCGGCAGGCCGGACTTTTCTATCCCGGCCAGCGCCCTGGCGGCCGCCTCCTTCGCCACGCTGTCGACCTTGCCGAGCGCTGCGATCAGCGCTTCTTCGGCCGCCGTGTGGGTTATTGGGGTCTGCATGTTCATGTCTTACCTCATGCCGCTTTCCGGCCGCTTTCAAAACTGCCCTCAGGCAGCTTTCGCGATGATGTCGGCATAGCCCTGTTCCTCAAGCTGCAGCGCCAGTTCCTTGCCGCCCGACTGGATGATGCGGCCCTTGTAGAGCACGTGCACGCTGTCGGGCACGATGTGCTCGAGCAGGCGCTGGTAGTGGGTGATGACGAGGAAGGCGCGCTCGGGCGACCTGAGCGCATTGACGCCGTCGGAGACCACCTTCAGCGCGTCGATGTCGAGGCCTGAATCGGTTTCGTCCATGACACAGAATTTCGGCTCGAGCAGCGACATCTGCAGGATTTCGGCGCGTTTCTTCTCGCCACCGGAAAAGCCGGTGTTGAGCGAACGCTTCAGCATGTCCATCGAAATGCCGAGACGGCCGGCCGCGTCCTTCACCTTCTTGATGAATTCAGGCGTCGTGAACTCGTCCTGGCCACGCGCCTTGCGCTGGGAGTTCATGGCAGCCTTGAGGAAGTTCATGGTCGGCACGCCTGGAATTTCCACCGGGTACTGGAAGGCGAGAAACAGGCCGGCGGCTGCGCGTTCGTCCGGTTCCATCTCCAGAATGCTCTCACCATTGAGCAGGATGTCACCCTCGGTGACCTCGTAGTCCTCCTTGCCGGCCATGACATAGGACAGCGTCGATTTTCCCGAGCCGTTCGGCCCCATGATTGCCGCGACTTCGCCCGCCTTGACGGTCAGATCGACCCCGTTGAGGATCATCGTGTCGGTGTCGGCGATTTTGACGTGCAGGTTCCTGATTTCGATCATTTTTACTTCCTTCTGAATTCCTGTTCGGAGACGGGCACGCCGGCCTCATTCCTCTCCGTCGAAATAGTTGAGCGGCTCGCCCGGGCGGAAAATGTGGCGCACGCCGCCGCTCATGGTCGACCAGTCAAAGCGGCTGATGACGGATATCTTTCCGGAATCGGGATATTCGACGACCTCGGTCCCGGCCATGGTCGAAATGCCGAGATATTTGAGCGTGTCCTTGCCCGTGTTGATCAGCTGGTGGGCATTTTCCGCTCCCCCGGTGGGGGCGGCGCAGACATCACCTGCCCTGACGGGATATTCCTTGTCGCCAAAGCGGTAGGTGCCCTCGCCTTCGAGGATCACAAACAGTTCGTGAAGCTGATGGTGGACATGGAAGGGAAACGCCTTCTTGCCCGGCTCGACCACATGCAGCATGACGCCGATGCCGGTCGATCCAATCTGCGGCCCGAAGGAGGCGACCTTCGCCGCAAAGCCCGCGCCATTGCCGGTTTCGCGCATTTCCAGTTCGTCGATGTTGATGACCGGTTTCATCTCAATATCCCATCATGCTCTTGAGAAAGGGCAGAATGCTCGCGGCAATGATGCCGACCACCGCACCGATGACGATACGAACGCCCCGCCCGCCAAGCGATGGCGCAAAGGCTGCCAGCGCGCCGCAGATAGCGGCATACCAGACGATGGCGGTGCTATCGATCATTCAGTCACCTCATCTTTTGAAAAGGAATGGATGACTTCGATCTGGCCAATAATCTGCGAATTAAACTCAGCGAGATCCTCTGCCGGAATCCAGTATTCCTCATGTTCGCGCCCGCCGACAACTTTCCTTTCGAAGCGGTCCAGAAACAAGGTATCCACTTCAAACCGGGTAACGAACCCCTTGCCGCCGGAGTTGTGGCGAGCATTCCAATCGCGGGCGATCTGGATTGCATAGCCTTCATTGGTAACTGGATAAAAAATAGGCTGTTCGGGAAGGCGCGGAGGAAATGCCGTCCATCTCGACTGTCTGATCAAAGCTAATTCCTCTGCCCCAACCGGCCGATAGAGTGTAGTTGTACTCACCCCACACTCCCCTCCAGCGAGATGCCGATCAGCTTCTGCGCCTCGACGGCGAATTCCATCGGCAGTTCCTGGATCACTTCCTTGACGAAGCCGTTGACGATCAGCGCTATTGCCTCCTCCTCGGGAATGCCTCTTGCCAGGCAATAGAAAAGCTGGTCGTCGGAAATCTTCGAGGTCGTGGCCTCGTGCTCCAGCTGGCCGGCGTTCGCCTCTATATAGGGCACGGTATGGGCGCCGCACTGGTCGCCGATCAGCAGCGAGTCGCACTGGGTGAAGTTGCGCGCATCGGCTGCCTTGCGGTGGACGGAAACCTGACCGCGATAGGTGTTGTTGGAGCGGCCGGCGGAAATGCCCTTGGAGATGATGCGGCTCGTCGTGTTCTTGCCGAGATGCAGCATCTTGGTGCCGGAATCGACCTGCTGGGCACCGTTCGACACGGCAATCGAGTAGAATTCACCACGAGAGCCGTCACCGCGCAGGATGCAGCTTGGATATTTCCAGGTGATTGCCGAGCCGGTCTCGACCTGGGTCCAGGAAATCTTCGAATTGGCGCCTCGGCAGTCGCCACGCTTGGTAACGAAGTTGTAGATGCCGCCCTTGCCTTCGGAATCGCCCGGATACCAGTTCTGCACCGTCGAATACTTGATCTCGGCATCTTCCATGGCGATCAGCTCGACCACGGCGGCATGCAACTGGTTCTCGTCGCGCTGGGGCGCGGTACAGCCTTCGAGATAGGAAACGTAGGCGCCTTTCTCGGCGATGATCAGCGTGCGCTCGAACTGGCCGGTGTTCATCTCGTTGATGCGGAAATAGGTCGACAGTTCCATCGGGCAGCGCACGCCTTCCGGCACGTAGACGAAGGAACCGTCGGTGAAGACCGCCGAATTGAGCGTTGCATAATAGTTGTCGGTGACCGGCACGACGGAGGCGAGATACTTCTTCACCAGATCCGGATGGTTGCGGATTGCTTCCGAAATCGAACAGAAGATGACGCCTGCCTTGGCCAGTTCGTCCTTGAAGGTGGTAACGACAGACACCGAGTCGAACACCGCATCGACAGCAACGCGGCCCGACTTGTAGACATTGTCGCCGCCGTCTTCATCCAGCGTGGAGGCCTCGCCCGGCTTGCGGACACCGGCAAGGATTTCCTGCTCCTTGAGCGGAATGCCGAGCTTTTCATAGGTCGCCAGCAGTTCGGGATCGACCTCGTCGAGCGATTTGGGGCCATCGCCGAAATTCTTCGGCGCGGCGTAGTAGTAGATGTCCTGGAAGTCGATTTCCGGATAGTCGACGCGTGCCCATTTGGGCTCGGTCATCTGCTGCCAGCGGCGGAACGCTTCCAGCCGCCACTCCAGCATCCATTCCGGCTCTTCCTTTTTGGCCGAGATGAAGGCGATCACCTCCTCGTTCAGGCCCTTGGGAGCCTTGTCGGATTCGATGTCGGTGGAAAAACCGTACTTGTATTTGTCAACGTCAAGTTGGGCGACGGCATCCACCGTCTCCTGCACAGCAGGCATTGGCTGTCTCCATCCTTTGCGGGTTCAACTTCCCGCCAGTTGGTATCACCTGACCCGGCACCGCCTCAGGCGGCTATCCGGGTCACTATGTTGCGGAAGGCGCCGAGAAATGCCTCGGCATCGCTTCCAGTCGTTTGCGAACCGGTGCTGACACGCAGCGCGCAGGCAGCCAGTTCATCATCCACGCCCATGGCTTCCAGCACATGGGACTTTTTCACCTTTCCCGAGGAACAGGCCGATCCGGAGGAAACGGCAATGCCCGCAAGGTCGAGCGATATCAGTGCCGTTTCCGCCTTGATGCCCGGCACGGCAAAACAGCTGGTGTTGGCAAGCCTGCCGCCTGCCGCATCGCGGCCGAAAAAGACGGGCGCGCCAGCCTTGTTGCCGGCTTCCCCGCATATAGTGGTTATGCCCGTTTCAATCGAGTCCCGGAGCATGGCAATTGCGCCCATTTCACCGGCACTTTGCGCCGCAACGGCCGCAGCAGCGCCGAATCCGGCGATCGCGGCGACGTTTTCGGTGCCGGCGCGGTTGAAACTCTCCTGTCCGCCGCCCCTGATGAGCGGAACGGGTGAAATCGTGCCATTGGCGAGAATCAGCGCGCCGGCTCCCTGCGGCCCGCCGATCTTGTGGCTTGAAAGCAGCACGAAATGGGCACCGAGCTCGCGCGGCGAAAACGGTATCCGGCCAAGGGCCTGCACCGCGTCGACAACCAAAAAGCCGTCATGGGCGTGCACCAGTCCGGCGATTTTTTCCATCGGCTGAATGACGCCGGTCTCGTTGTTGGCAAGCTGGACGGCGACCATGGGCGATCCGGCGGTCGCGTCGTGCGCTGCCAGCGCGCGCTCAAGCGCTGCAAGATCCAGCATGCCGGAAGCATCCACCGGCAGGATTTCGACGGCCTCAGGCGAAAAGCGGCCACCGGCAAGCACACAGGCATGCTCCGTTGCGCCGACATAGAGCCTGGAAACGGGAATTTCATTGCCGCTAACGCGCAGAAGCGGCGAAAGCGCGTGCGCTGCAGCCTCACTGGCGCCGGAGGTGAAGACAACCTGACCGGCAGAAACCCCGACCGCTTCCGCCAACTGGCGGCGGGCCTTTTCGACAATGGCGCGCGCTGCCCTGCCCTCGGCATGGACGGAAGAGGCATTGCCGCACATGCCGAGCGCGGCGAGCATGGCGTCGCGCGCTTCAGCCCCGAGGGGGGCGCTGGCATTGTGGTCGAGATAGGCTCTCACCTGTTTTCCGCCTTCCGATCCTGTCTGCGGGTCCTGTCCGCCGATTGCGGCCCTTGCCGGCCGTTTTCCGAGCAAGGGCCGATTTTACAGCCCGTGCCGCATTTTTCTTGTATTCGGCACCCTCAATTGTCTAAAGAAGCGCCCACATGAATTGCCTGCAGGCGGGCCCGTCTGCAATGTTTACCCATTTAGAATAGTTCTAAATGGTCTTAGACGGCCCGATATCCAAGGTCAAGTATCCAGGGGCGAGCCGGTGCGCCGTTTCACGACGATGCGCGACGCCATGGCGGGCCCGATCAGGAGTGATGATGCCAGAAGTGATTTTCAATGGCCCGAGCGGCCGGCTCGAGGGCCGCTACCAGCCTTCCGAGGACAAGACGGCACCGATCGCCATCGTGCTGCATCCCCACCCGCATCCGAAGTTCGGCGGCACCATGAACAACAAGATCGTCTACGATCTTTTCTACATGTTCGTGGAGCGCAATTTCACCACGCTGCGGTTCAATTTCCGCGGCGTCGGGCGCAGCCAGGGCGAATTCGACCACGGCCAGGGCGAGCTTTCCGATGCTGCCGCGGCACTCGACTGGGTGCAGAGCCTGCATCCCGATTCGCGCGGCTGCTGGGTGGCCGGTTTTTCCTTCGGCGCATGGATCGGCATGCAGTTGCTGATGCGGCGGCCGGAGATCGAGGGGTTCATTTCGGTCGCCCCGCAGGCAAACCTGTATGACTTTTCCTTCCTCGCGCCCTGCCCGTCTTCCGGCCTGATCATCCATGGCGGCATGGACCGGGTAGCCCCCTCCAGCGATGTTCAGGGACTGGTCGACAAGCTGAAGACGCAGAAGGGCATCAAGATCACCCAGGAAACCATCGAGGACGCCAACCATTTCTTCAGCGAACACGAGGAAGAACTGATCGAGCGTTGCGGCACCTATCTCGACAAGCGGCTCGGGCTGATCGAGGGCGGCGTCGAGGAAACCATGCTGCTGCGCTGAACGCGGCCGCACACCCCTGCAGAACATCAAAAGCACCGCTGCATTTCTGCAGCGGTGCTTTTCTTTTCCCTGTTATGCGGTTCTACAGCCCCAGCGCCGTATAGCTGTCGGCAACGCGCTGGATGGCGATCATGTAGGCTGCCGTGCGCAGATCGAAATCGGGATCGTCCTTGCGCTTGGCATGCCAGGTATCGCGCATGCTGGAATAGGCGCCACGCATGGTGTCGTCGAGGCCGGAGCGTACCAGCGTCAGTTCGTCGGCACCCTTGATGTAGCGTTCCTTGAAGGCTTTCGACAGCTTGTTGTTGGTTGCCCGCTCGATCTCCTCGATCAGCATGCGGTGGCGGGCTTCCTCCTCGCGGCGCTGCATGCGGCCGAAGCGGATGTGCGAGAGGTTCTTGACCCATTCGAAATAGGAGACCGTCACGCCGCCGGCATTGGCATACATGTCGGGGATGATGACGGTGCCCTTCTTGCGCAGGATTTCGTCGGCACCCGCCGTCACGGGGCCGTTTGCCGCCTCGATGATCAGGTTGGCGTCGATCCGGTCTGCGTTATCGAGGTTGATGACCCCTTCCATCGCCGCCGGGATCAGAATGTCGCATTCGGCCTCGAACAGCGGTGCGGTGTTTTCGACGAACTCGCCGAGCCCGCAACCCTTGAACGAGCCGTGATGGGTAAACCAGTCCTTGGCTTCCTGTACCTTGATGCCCTTGGGGTTCACCAGCCCGCCATTGTATTCGAGGATATGGGTGATCTTCACGTCGTCCTCCTCCTGGAGGAACTTGGCGGCGTGATAGCCCACATTGCCGAAACCCTGAACGATGACGCGCTTGCCCTTCAGGTCGCCCTTCAGCCCCGAAGCCCTGACATCCTCGGGATAACGGAAGAAATCGCGCAGCGCGTACTGGATGCCGCGGCCCGTCGCCTCGGTCCTGCCGCGGATGCCGCCGGCATTGAGCGGCTTGCCGGTAACACAGGCGCGCGCGTCGATATCGGTGGTGTTCATGCGCTTGTACTGGTCGGCGATCCAGGCCATCTCCTTTTCGCCCGTGCCCATGTCGGGCGCCGGCACGTTCTGCGACGGGTTTATCAGGTCGCGCTTGATCAGTTCGAAGGCGAAGCGGCGGGTGATGCGCTCGAGTTCCTCCTCGCTCCAGTCGCGCGGGTTGATGCGCAGGCCGCCCTTGGAGCCGCCGAAGGGCACCTCGACCACGGCGCATTTGTAGGTCATCAGCGCGGCAAGTGCCTCGACCTCGTCCTGGTTGACACTCATCGCATAGCGGATGCCGCCCTTGACGGGCTCTGCATGTTCGGAATGCACCGAGCGATAGCCGGTGAAGGTATGGAAGTCGCCGCGCAGCTTGACGCCGAACCGCACGGTATAGGTGGAATTGCAGACGCGGATTTTTTCCGCCAACCCTTCCGAAATGTTCATGTGCCGGATCGCCCGGTTATACAGGGTATCCACGCTTTCGCGAAAACTGGGTTCCTTGCGGTTGTTGGACGACACGCCGAATCTCCTCCCTCGGTGCTGTGACTAAAAATTAGCCTGTCACACTACGACGAAAGTTTAAACCGGCAAGTGTACAAATTTGTGAATACCACCCGGATTTCAGCGGCTTGGCCGCCGCGCCGTAAAAGCCTTTGTTTCAAAGGGCTTGCAGCGCGTCGGCAAGCCTGTGTGCGCCATGGCGAAAGGGGTCGGTAGTCGGCAGGCCGAGGCGCTTTTCAACCATGCGGCAATATTCGACTGCCTCGTCCTCGCCCATTGCAGACGTGTTCAGCGACACGCCCACCACCTGGCAGGCCGGGTTGACGATGCGGGCAAGCGAAAGGGCCATGTCGCGAACCTGTTCCAGCGACGGCAGCTTGTAGTCCGGCAGGCCGCGCATATGCGGTCTTCCCGGTTCATCACACAGGATCAGCGCATCGGGCTGGCCGCCATGGACCAGCGCCATGGTGACGCCGGAATAGGAGGCGTGAAACAGGCTGCCTTGCCCCTCGATCAGGTCCCAGTGACCGGGGTCGTTGTCCGGGGTGAGGTATTCGATGGAGCCGGCCATGAAATCGGCAATCACCGCATCGAGCGGCACGCCATCGCCGGTGATCAGAATGCCGGTCTGGCCGGTGGCGCGGAAGGTCGCGTTCATGCCCTTCTCGCGCATCGCCTTTTCCATGCAGAGTGCGGTGTACATCTTGCCGACGGAGCAGTCCGTGCCCACTGCCAGACAGCGCTTGCCAGTGCGTCTGACGCCGCTTGCAATCGGATATTTGACCGACGGAATGCGCACATCGTGCAGGGTGCGGCCGGCCGATTTCGACACCGCCACGAGGTCTTCCTCGTCGCGCAGCAGGTTGTGCAGGCCGGAGGCTAGATCATAGCCCATGTCGAGCGCCTGATGGAGAACGGCCTTCCAGCCCTGCGAAATGATGCCGCCACGGTTGGCGACGCCGATGACGAGGGTGCGGGCACCCTGCTCCCAGGCCTCTTCGAGACTCATGTCGGGCACGCCGACATCGGCCTTGCAGCCATCCAGCCGAAACTGGCCCACTACGTTCTCGGGCCGCCAGTCACGGATGCCGCGGGCAACCTTTGCGGCAAGCTGATCCGGCGCATCGCCGAGAAAGAGAAGATACGGTGTCTTGATCATCGGGCACCTTCGAACGCTGCAAACGGTGGATATCCAAGCCTGTAATAAGCACGGAAACGCGGCGACCGCTACCACCCGTGCCCTGCGGGAACGGGTGGACGACGACTTGCGATGTTCTGGTACCAGATGGCGGAAACGAATGCTGCGGGCTCAGGCACCCGGTTTCAGCGTTGCCGGGGAAAACAGCACCCCGAACTGCTCACACCAGATCACCACCGAACCATAGGCGGAAATATCGGTGCCTTCTGGGATGACATAGGTCTGGTCGCCGACATTGCCCTTCAGCGCGCCGAGCGACAGCCATTCGGAGGCGGTGACGTCGGAGGATGATTTGGGTTCCGGCGCCTTGACCAGCCAGACCTCCAGATCGGGGCCGTTGGTGACGCGGAAGTCGGTCAGGCGCAGCAGCGTGGTGCCTGCCCCGCCCTGAAGGATCTCCGCCTTGCCCGAACCCTTGTGGGCGCCGTCGGCATCGACGAAATTGCCGCTCTTGAGCGCCGTCAGCTGCAGTTCCGCCGGCAGGCTTTCGGAAACCGTCCGGTCGATCCACAGCGGCGAGAACAGATACCAGAAGGCATTGCCGGCAATGAAGCCAAGCACAAAGACGGGAATGGCAATCTTGAGGAAGCGAATCATGGCGGAAGCTCCGGGAGTTTGGGGGTAACGCACCTGCCCTATTGTGGCGAAACGCAAGTTGCAACTCAATTGGCGATGGCAAATGCGTGAGCGGGGCGTGATTGCGCCGGGGCGCAGCCAGCCTACAGCGCGTTCCAGCGGTGCTGTTCGGGAATGTCGAGCACCAGCGTCACATGGTCCATACCCGTCGTTTCCTCGGTCACCGGATCGCTGCCGTCACTTGCAAAGCCGCAGGCGCGATAGAAGGCAAGCGCGTTGGCATTGGCGCTTGCGACCTCGACACGCATGGTCTCGGCGCCGATGAAACAGGTCAGCAGTTCGCCGACAAGCTTCGTGCCGACGCCCTCGCCCTGATGCGCGGGGGCGACATAGAGCTGATGAAGGGTGATTTCCCTGCCGTTCTGGCTGGCAAACGCCATGCCGGCGATCCCGCTGCCGGTATCGGCGACCAGAAACTCCGAATTGGGTGCAGACAGACGGCTTTCAAGGGCCTCGCGCGAGTGCCAGCGGCCGGTGATCTCACCGACCTTTTCAGCGCCTATGAGCGGATCGTAGGTGGCATGCCAGGTCTCGGCCAGCAGATGTTTTACGGCGTCAAGATCGGCGCGCATCGCCGTGCGGATGAAGGCTTCGGCCACTTCAACACCCCCGGCCTAGCCCTCGATGCCGAGCTTTTCGCGCACCAGCTGGTTGACGGCCTGCGGGTTGGCCTTGCCGCCGGTTGCCTTCATCACCTGACCGACAAACCAGCCTGCCATGTTGGGCTTTTCCCTGGCCTGCTCGGCCTTGTCGGGATTGGCGGCGATCACCTCATCGACGGCGGCCTCGATGGCGCCGGTGTCGGTGACCTGCTTCATGCCGCGTTCCTCGACAATCTTTGCCGGGTCGCCGCCTTCCGCCCAGACGATCTCGAACAGTTCCTTGGCGATCTGGCCGGAAATGTCGCCCGATTTGATCAGATCGAGAATGGCGCCGAGCTGGGCCGGGGAAACCGGGCTTTCATCGATGTCCTGTCCGGTCTCGTTGAGCTTGCCGAGCAGGTTGTTGATGACCCAGTTGGCGGCCTGCTTGCCGTCACGGCCTTTGGCCACGGCTTCGAAATAGTCGGCAATCACCTTGTCGGAGACAAGGATGGAGGCATCGTAGGCCGACAGCCCCATTTCGGCGATCAGGCGGTTCTTCTTGTCGTCCGGCAGTTCCGGCAGATGCTGCGCCAGTTCTTCCACCCAGGCCTGCTCGAACTCGAGCGGCAGCAGGTCGGGATCGGGGAAATAGCGGTAGTCGTGTGCATCTTCCTTCGACCGCATGGAGCGTGTCTCGCCCTTGGCTGAATCAAACAGCCGCGTTTCCTGGTCGATGGTGCCACCGTCTTCGATGATGTCGATCTGGCGGCGCGCCTCCACTTCCACAGCCTGACCAATGAAGCGGATTGAATTGACGTTCTTGATCTCGCAGCGCGTTCCGAATTCATCGCCCGGACGGCGCACCGAAACGTTCACGTCCGCGCGCAGATTTCCTTTTTCCATGTCACCATCGCAGGTTCCAAGATACCGAAGGATCGTGCGGAGCTTGGTGACGTAGGCTTGTGCTTCCTTTGCCGATCGCAGATCGGGCCGCGAAACGATCTCCATCAAGGCAACGCCTGAGCGATTAAGATCGACATAGGAAAACTCGGGATGCTGGTCGTGGATTGACTTGCCCGCGTCCTGTTCCAGATGCAGACGCTCGATACCTACCGTCTTGGCGCCACCATCAATCTCGATCTCAATCTCGCCTTCACCGACGATCGGCTGCTTGTACTGCGAGATCTGATAACCCTGCGGCAGATCGGGATAGAAATAATTCTTCCGGTCAAACACGCTTTTGAGGTTGATCTGCGCTTTCAACCCCAATCCCGTTCGAATGGCCTGGGCAACGCACTCCTTGTTGATGACCGGCAGCATGCCGGGCATGGCCGCATCGACCAGCGAGACGTTCTGGTTGGGCTCGGCGCCGAATTCGGTCGAGGCACCGGAAAACAGCTTGGCGTTGGAGGTCACCTGGGCGTGGACCTCGAGGCCGATGATGACTTCCCAGTCGCCGGTGGCGCCGGGGATGAAGCGTTTGGGTTCGGGCGTGCGGGTATCGATGATGGTCATGACGGGTTTTGCGGGAGTGAAAAGGGATTTCAGACCCTAATGGCGGCTTGCCGCTGGCAGGTCAAGGAGAATTGGCGGCAACCCGTCCGGCAGCGGTCAGGCAGGTGCCGCGCGGCGTTTGCCGAGCCGCGGGTTGAGCTTGCCGGCCGCCAGCCAGCAGGCAAGCAGGCTTGCCCCCGTGGCGGCAAAAACCGCCGTAAGCGGCCCAAAGGCAAGGATCAGCCTTGCCGCACCGGGCGTTACCACGGCCGAAACGTCGCGGAAGGTCGAATAGACGGCTGCCATCTCGGTGCGCTCGGAGGGCTTGACGCTCATCAGGAAGGGAAGGCCCGCCGCGACATCGAGCACGACGAGGAAGATGGTCGACAGAAACAGCGCCATCACCGTTGCCCACGCCGCCGCATTGTATGGCAGGGTCGAAAGCCCCACCGCCGCGAAAAAGAACAGCGCGCTGAAGCCGAAGCCGATCCGGATGGCATAGCGCACGCTGCGGGCGACCAGAAAGCGCAGTATCAGCGGTGCCAGAAACAGCAATGCGTTGGAAAACGACAGCATGAGCCCGCCAAGCTGGTCGCCCAGGCCGTTTTCGACGGCGAAAATCGGCAGGTAGACGATATAGACCTGCCAACCGACCGAGCGCAGGCAGGAAAACGCCCATCCTGCCACCAGCAGCGGCTGGACGGCGAAGCGCTTCAAATAGGCCAGCGGCCGGGCGGGCTTCGAGCGGGCGCGGGTGATCACCTTGCCGTCGCCAAGCCGCAAGTACCAGAAGAAGGCCAGCATGCCGAGGCAGAAGAAGATGGCGAGCCAGAACGGACCCTGTGGCCAGACATCCATCAGCAGCACGCCGAGATAAGGCCCCAGCGCCCAGGCGAGGCCGGAATAGAGCAGCCGTGCTGTCTCGTTTTTCCCCATCGAGGTGCGGTCGATGTAGTCCATGACATAGGCGTTGAAACAGACCGTCATGACGACCAGCGCAACCGCATTGCCGATCAGGGCCGCGGGTGCGGCCGGCGTGCCCAGCAGGGCGGCAGCGATGTTGGAGGCAATCATCAGCACGATGGCGCCGGTATAAAGATGGCGCCGCGCCATGTGGCCCGCCAGCCAGGGGGTAAAGAGCGCCACTACCAGGGAAACCAGACCGGCGCCGAAATAGACCTCGGAAACGGCCTGCGCATTGCCGAGGCTGCGGTAGAGCAGCACGGGAAAGACCGAGATGATGACGCCGCGGGCAGCGGCCTCGAAGGCCGCCAGAATGGCAAAGGCCTGCACCCCTGCCCGGGCCGGCTGGTATACGGTAAGCGGAATGCGGCGCTGAACCATGAATGCTGCCTGCGATTGTCACGCCGGCAGCCCGCGATGCCGGCAAGGTGAATCAGCCAGCCGCGTGTCGGCAGGCCGAAGCTGGTCGAGAAGACGGTGCCTGACAAGCTGCCAAATGCGGCAATCCGGGTCGCAGATCGCTCCTTGGGATAAAGTGTCGAAGAAACCGCTGGTCCGGCATGCAGCCCGGCAGCGTCAGGCGACTTCCGCGTTGCGGCTGCCGAGCCAGCCTTCGAGCTTTTCCGCCAGTTGCTCCGGCGAAATCGGCTTCGAGACATAGCCGTCCATGCCGGCTTCGAGGCAGCGCTCCATGTCGCCGACAAGGGCATGGGCGGTGATGGCAATGATCGGAACGGGCGGCCTGCCCTGCTCCGCCTCGATGGCGCGGATTTCCTTTGTCGCCTGAAACCCGTCCATCTGCGGCATGGAAACATCCATCAGGATGAGGTCCGGCCAGTGTTCGCGGCAGCGCTGTACCGCCTCAAGGCCGTTTTCGACCAGTTCGCAGCTGTATCCGTGGCGCGAAAGCGACTGCCGGATGACGACCCGGTTTACCTCATTGTCCTCTGCAACCAGTATCCACGGGTTGTTGCCGGTGGCGGCACTGGCGTTGCCGGATGCCGGTTTGTGCCGGGTACCGGATGAACCCGGGGCGCCGTCGGGTGCCGGCGCTTCGGCCGATGTTTCGGCCGGCGGGTATTTCCGCTGGCGGGAGATGATGTCGACCAGACAGTCGTTGAGTTCCTTCGCCCGCACGGGCTTGGTGATTTGCGCTTCTATGCCCAGGTTTAGGAAGGAAGTGCCGTCCTCCATCTGGTCGACCGAGGTCAGCATGATGACGGGCACCGGAGCGAGGCCGGGTTCGGCCTTCATGCAGCGCACCACCTCGGCGCCGTTCATCTGCGGCATGTGATAGTCCATCACCACTGCATCGATGGGAATGCCCCTGCCGGCCGCCTCGCGCAGCAGTATGAGGGCCTCGCTGCCGGATCGGGCGGCAGCATTGTCGACATCCCATGAGGCAAGCTGTTCGCTCAGGATCGAGCGGTTGATGGTGTTGTCGTCGACCACCAGCACCCTTGTTCCCGAAAGGCTCTTGAGCCTGCCGGCGGCGAGAACCTGCCCGGTGCAGACCGGCAGGTCCACCTCGAACCAGAAGGTAGAGCCCCTGCCCGGTTCGCTGTCGACGCCGATGGCGCCGCCCATTATCTCCACCAGGGCGCGGGAAATGGCGAGGCCCAGTCCCGTTCCCTCGTGCCGGCGGGTGTTGCTGGCATCGACCTGCGAGAACTTTTCGAAGATGTGGGCGTGCTTTTCAGGCGGGATGCCGGCACCGGTATCGGTAACCTCGATGCGCAGCCTTCTGCTGTCGCCCTTGCCATCATGCCCCGAATGGTCCTTCACCTCGACAAGGACATGCCCGTGCTCGGTGAACTTCACCGCATTACCGATCAGGTTCGTCAGGACCTGCCGCAGCCTTCCCACATCGCCCTCGTAATGGCAGGGAAGACCGGGCTCGATGCGCACCGCCAGTTCCAGATCCTTCTCGGCGACCCGCACGGACATCAGCGAGGCAACGTCCGAAATGGCATCTGAAAGATTGAACGGCCTGGGGTTGAGCTGGATTTCGCCTGCATCGATCTTGGAGAAATCGAGGATGTCGTTGATGATCGATAGCAGCGACGCGCCCGACCGCACGATGACATCGGCATACATTTTCTGGCGGGGATCGAGGTCGGTCTTCTGCAGCAGTTCGGCCATTCCCATGACGCCGTTCATCGGCGTGCGGATTTCGTGGCTCATATTGGCAAGAAATTCGGACTTCGCCTTCGACGAGACTTCAGCCGCCTCGGCAACCTCCTCGGCCCGGATGCGGCTGATCTCCAGCACCTGCTGTTCGGCCATGGCGGCGCGGAAACGCACCAGGGCGCGGGCCATGGTTCCGAGCACATCGCGCTGGGCAACGAAGGGGATGGCCTCGGCTTCATCGCCCTGCGCCACCTTGCCCGCCACGGCAGCCAGCCGGTTCAGCGGAGACACGACGGTCAGATGCAGCAGGGAAAGGATCGTCAGCAGGACAAGCGCCACGATGGCGGCGCCGAGGATGGCATCGCGCCATATCTCCCGGTTCATGGCGGCAATCGGCGCTGCGAGGTCGACCTTGGCGCTGTAGGCACCGATCGGCTCGCCCGGTTCGATGCCCATCAGGCCGGTGTGGCAGGCCGCGCATTTTTCGTGTGCTGCCGGCCCCTCGCCCAGAACGACGGGCCGCGACAACCGCAGGACCGAACCCTTCATCACATGCACGGGCTCGGCCGTCGCCAGCACCTGTTCGTCGATCCCGTCGAGCGGGCCCTCGATTTCCGTCTGCTTGTTGGCAAGCTGGAAATCCATCACCTTGCGGCCCATCACCAGCCATACGCTGACCCCGTCGGAGCGTTCGCTGAACTGCTCCATGGTTCCGTTCAACGTATCGACGGCTGGATCGTTGTCCTCGGTCTGCCGGCGGTTCAGCATCGAGTTGATGTGTACGGCTTCCAGCATGTCGAGGACGGATTCGGCCTGATCGGTGGCCGTTTCCTCGATCTGCGAGCGCTGGGAATAGATGTGCCATGCGAATACCGGCACCAGCGTCAGCAGCAGCGCGAAGGCGGTGGCAATCAGGATGGTGTGCGAGAGGTGCAGGCGCGAGGTGCCGTTGCCCATGGCCCCCTCCAAGGCAAAACAGGATTCGTCAGTCGGAGGATTTTGCCAGTCTTATGGTAAACAGCCGGTAAATTATCCGTCCGGGGCTTGCCTGTTTACACTGCGTCTTCTCTGCTTTGACAATGCGGCCGGGCTGCCATATGCACGGTGGTCCAGACGGAGTTTTTATGTCCATTTCCAACGAGACCCGTTGAAGCCCCGGCCGGTGAACCGGCGGGGCAAACACTGAACCCACCGGCTGCCCCACAAGGCGGCCCGGTGAAACGCATCCAGTGTTTCAACGGAACTCCCGAAATGGATATTTCACGCGACGAACAGCGTATCCTGCATCTGCTTGCCCAGGGCGGGCGCATCGAAATCATCAAACACGAAAAGAAGATCACCCAAACGACGTGCTTCACCCGCGAGGGCTGGCGCTATGGCGGGCTCGATCTCGAGCTCTTCCGCAAACTGAAGCGGCGGCGTGCCATCGCCTCGCACAAGAGCGGGCCTTATCGCATCACCCGGCGCGGGCTCGAACTGGTGCGCAGCCAGTTGGACAACCGGTGAGGCAGTCGGAAATCACGCGGTGCGGCCGTAAAAGGTCCGCATCGCGCTTTCCGACAGCGAGATGCCGGGTTGCGAATTGTAGGCGAGCACCGCCAGCATGCGCGTGGTCTCCCCTTCCGTCGGCGTTACCCGGTGGAGGGAATCGCGGCCGCGAAACAGCATCAGCGTGCCCGGTCCGGCTTCGAGCATGTCGGGGCGTGTGGTGCCGTCGAGCACCGAACCGACACCGTCGAAGTTCATGTCGCCACCGGCTGAATCCCTGAGATCGCGAACGTATTCGAACCGGCCGCCGGCCTGCGGCTTCTGGATCAGGATGGTGGTGGCAAAGGAGGAATTGTCGAAATGCCAGCCGAGTTCCTGACCGGCTTTGGCAAAATGCAGGTTCACCGCCGACAACGCATCGGCGTAGGGATGGATCGCTCCCTCCCCGACCACATGGCTGACGAATGACCTGAAATCGGCATCGTTGTAGACCTCCTTCAGCGGCGAAGCAGCATCGATCTGGTCGTCCGCGATCAGCCCCTTGGAGGAAATCACCTGACGGTTGAAGGGATGATCGTCCGGCAGGCCGGTATCCTTCGGCGTCAGGTAGACATTGTGGCTGGAGGCGCAGAAATAGGCGTGCGCGATCTTGTTTTCCCCGTCGCGGCGCACCGCCTCGACTGCTTCAGGGGTCAGGAACCCGTGCAACACCAGGGCGCCGGCCTCATCGAAGGCAGTCTTGCATTCGCTGCGAAAGGCAGGATCGGCAATCGGGTATCGGCTGGAAACATGCGGTGTCACGTCGGCTCTCCGTTGCTTGCGCGCCAGCAGGGTAATCGTCCCGGCAAAACGGTTGCGCAAATCCTAGGGCAATTCAGATTTTGACGGAATCGGAAAAACCTGAATGCTTAAACATAATCAACGGATGAAATCATTGTCCCGTTTCTGAAGAAACGTGAAGCGTTCTAGTTCGCGGCGGGCCAGGCTTCAATCACCTGTTTCAGCTCTGCATCGAGCTTTTCGGTGGCCGCCCCGGCGATTGCCCTGGCAAGGGCATCACGCGGGCCGGAGCCGGTGGTTGACCCTTCCCACAGGACGAGTTCGCCTTTTCTGACGGGGCCTTCGCTGCCTGCCTCGACGGCCTTCTCGTAATCGACCGACAGCCGGCTGCGCAGGTTGATGGCATAGGTGCCGCCGCTGTTTGTGCCGCGCACGAAGATGGTCACCTTGAGCGGCGTTGTCATCGTACCGGGCTTTGCCGGCTCCTCCTCGTCATGGGAATACCAGGCGCCGAGATCGTCAGCGGCGATGTTCGCCTTTTGAAGCTCCGCCATTACATGGCCGGTCATGTCGCTGCACAGCTTCGCTGCGTATTTTTCCTTGTTGGCGTTGGAACAGCCGACGGTGACGCCGTCGAGACCGGCAATCTGCTGCGGCCAGTCGATTTGTGCCGCTGCGGCAGGCGCAGCGGTCAGCAGCAGGCTTGAAACCAGAAAACAGCGGAACATACGGGGCCTCTCTCGCGGGTTTTCGACAAGATACTTGCGGTCGAGGTCTTACCGGCGTTGCAGGCAGTCCCTACCACCACTTCTCCGGCTCGAACCGTCCGGCAGCATCCTCGATGACGTGGGCTGCCTGAAACAGGGTTTCCTCCTCGAACGGCTTGCCGATCAACTGCAGGCCGAGCGGCAGGCCCTGATGATCCGTCCCGGCGGGAACGGCAATGCCCGGAAGCCCCGCCATGTTGACGGTGACGGTGAAGATATCGTTGAGATACATCTTCACCGGGTCGGCGTTCATTTCCTGATCGGCGATGCCGAAGGCTGCAGACGGGGTTGCCGGCGTCAGGATGGCGTCGACACCCTGAGCGAAGGCATCCTCGAAATCCTTCTTGATCAGCGTGCGCACCTTCTGGGCCTTGAGGTAGTAGGCATCGTAATAGCCTGCCGACAGCACATAGGTGCCGATCATGACGCGGCGCTTGACCTCGGCACCGAAACCGGCAGCACGGGTGTTCTCGTACATCTCGACGATGTCCCTGCCGTCTACCCGCAGGCCGTAGCGCACACCGTCATAGCGCGCCAGGTTCGAGGAGGCTTCGGCGGGCGCGACGATGTAATAGGCCGGCAACGCGTATTTGGTATGCGGCAGGGAGATGTCGACGATCTCGGCACCCGCGGCACGGTACCAGTCGATGCCCTGCTGCCACAGCGCCTCGATCTCTTCCGGCATGCCGTCCATGCGGTATTCGGCGGGAATGCCGATCTTCATGCCCTTTACCGACTTGCCGATGGCAGCCTCATAGTGGGCCTCGGGCAAGGGAACGGAAGTGGTGTCCTTGTCGTCGACGCTTGCCATCGACTGCAGCAGGATCGCCGCATCGCGCACGTCGCGGGCAATCGGACCTGCCTGATCGAGCGATGAGGCAAAGGCGACGATGCCCCAGCGCGAGCAGCGGCCATAGGTGGGCTTGATGCCGACCGTGCCGGTAAGTGCCGCAGGCTGGCGGATCGAACCGCCGGTATCGGTCGCCGTCGCGCCGGCGCAGAGGCGGGCCGCCACGGCTGCTGCCGAGCCGCCGGACGAGCCGCCGGGGACGAGGTCCTTGTTGGAGCCCTTCGCCCGCCAGGGGTTCACCACCGGGCCGTAATAGGAGGTCTCGTTGGAGGAGCCCATGGCGAACTCGTCCATGTTGAGCTTGCCGAGCATGACGGCGCCATCGTTCCACAGGTTCTGCGTCACGGTGGATTCGTATTTCGGCTTGAAGCCGTCGAGCACGTGGGAGCAGGCCTGCGTATGGACATCGCGGGTCCCGAACAGGTCCTTGATGCCCATCGGAATGCCTTCGAGTGCGCCGGCATCGCCCCTGGCGCGGCGCTCGTCGGAAGCCTTCGCCATGGCCCGCGCCTTGTCGTGGGTGACGGTAACATAGGCGTTGAGCGCACCATTGGCGCCGTCGATCGCCGTCAGATAGGCATCGGTCAACTCGGCCGAGGTGAATTCCTTCGCGGCCATTTTCTCGCGCGCTTCCGCGATGGTCAGTTTCGTAAGATCAGTCATTTATCCAAGTTTCTTCATGTAGAATCTCGACCAACCGGAATCCGGATAGTCGAGAAATGCGCCGCACACGGTATAGCCGCTGCGCTCGTAAACCTTCCAGGCTTCCTCGAAGCCCGGCGCCTCGCCGGTTTCGAGCTTCAATTCCTTCAGCCCCTTGTCGCGGGCCAATGCCTCGACCTGCTGCAACAACTGCCAGCCGATCCCCTTACCCCGCGCCACCGGGCGGGTGTACATGCGCTTGACCTCGCCCAGTTCGCCGTCATGCACCTTCAGCGCGCCCATCCCGAGGGCGTTGCCCTCTCCGTCGCGGGCAACGAACAGGGTGGTGGCGCTTTCGGCGATCTGTTCAGCCGTCATCTGGAACTGAAACTCGCGCGGCGTCAGCGGCATCATGACGGCGTTCAGTTCCCCGATCATGGCGCGCACATCATCCTGCAGCGGCGTTTCGGCGGCAATCGCGATCATCGGAAGCGCCCTATTCGACCACCTTGGGCACCATGAAGAAATTGTCTTCCGTCAGCGGTGCGTTGGCGACGATATCGGCGGCCTTGTTGCCGTCGTTGACGACATCCTCGCGCTTCTTCATCTCCATGGAGACGACCGAGGTCATCGGCTCGACGCCGGAGACATCGACCTCGTCCAACTGTTCGACGAAGCCGAGAATCGTGTTGAGTTCGCCCTGCATCTTCTCGGCCTCCTCCTGGGAAACGGCGATGCGGGCAAGCCTGGCGACGCGCTTGACGGTAGCAAGATCAACGGACATGGGAGGTGCCTAACTGAATTACCAACTTGGTAACAGCCTATAGCCGCAGCATCGCGCCGGTTCAATGGCACTCGGCAAAATCGCGCTTTTCCAGACGTGGCGAGACTGCGGACGGATTCAGACCTCGATCGAACCGCCAACCTCCAGCACCTTCACCTTGCCGGCGTCGCCCTCCATCGCCGCGATGAACTTGTCGGCTGTCCGGTCGATGACCGGGAAGGAGGCATAGTGGCAGGGCAGAATGGTCTCGAAGCCGAAATACCGGCGACAGGCAAGTGCCGCCACCGCGCCGCCCATGGTGAAGCGGTCGCCGATGGGCACAATCCCGATATCCGGCCTGTGCAACTCGTTGATCAGCGCCATGTCGCCGAAAATGTCGGTATCGCCCATGTGATAGAGCGTCTTTTCACCGGCGGCATGCAGGATCAGCCCGGCCGGATTGCCGAGATAGACGTTGTTGCCGCCTTCGCCGGTCTGTTTCGAGGAGGAATGATCGGCACGCACGAAGGTGGTGGTGAAACCGCCGCAATCGACCGTGCCACCGACATTGCCGGGATTGATCTGCTTGTCGGAAAGTCCGTTGCCGACCTGATACATGCAGATCTCGAAATTGGCGACCAGCATGGCGCCGGTTTGCTGGCAGATGCCGAGCGAATCGCCGATGTGGTCGTCATGGCCGTGGGTGAGCAGCACATGGGTGGTGCCGGCGATGGCGCTGCTCTTCTTCGCCTCATCGGCGAAGGGGCCGAAAAAGAACGGGTCGATCAGGATTTTGGACTTTCCGATTTCGACGCCGAAGGCCGAATGGCCATACCAGGTGATTTTCATCGTTTTCCTCCCGGCAAGCCGCCGGCGCGGCCTTGCGCGTTGCATTTAACGGTTCAGGCGATCATAGAGGCTTCATGACAACAGGCAACATCATCTCCGTCGAGGCGCTGAAAGCGCTGCACCAGCCGGGCAAGCGGCTGCTCGGGCTCGATCTCGGCACCAAGACGATCGGACTGGCAATTTCCGACGGGTTGCTGACCATCGCATCGGCCTTTCACACGATCCGGCGCACGAAGTTTTCCAGGGATGTGGCCGAGCTGCTGGAAATAGCCGGAAAGGAAGGCGTCTTCGGCCTCGTCATCGGCCTGCCGCTCAACATGGATGGCAGCGAGGGACCGAGAGTCCAGGCGACCCGCGCCTTCGTGCGCAATCTGGCTGCGCATACCGACCTGCCGGTACTGCTGTGGGATGAGCGGCTTTCCACCGTGGCCGCCGAACGGGCCATGCTGGAAGCGGATCTGTCGAGAAAGAAAAGAGCCGAAAAGATCGACGCCGCGGCGGCGTCGATTATTCTGCAGGGCGTACTGGAACGGTTGCGGCAGTTGTGAAATCGCCGTCGAAGCCGTCGGAATAATCCCTGTCGTGGTCACCGGCCGTTTCGTCCTGCCAGTAGGAAACCAGCATTTCGCGGGCATGGGGCAGCCAGGATGCGCGCCAGCGGAAGGCGGCGATCGCCATGATCAGCGCGGTATCGAGGGCGCAGGCACCGGCAATCATGCCGGGCAGCGCCTCGCGCTCGACACCCAGCGTGCGGGCGTAGATGCCGAAGACGACGTCATGCAATTCGCGCGACAGCATGATGAAGCCGAACGACCAGTCGTTGACGCTTAACGCAAACCAGCCCCAGAACAATGCCAGGGGGGTAAACCAGAGAAACAATAGAACCCGCAAGGTGACCGCCTTTCGTTGACGGTCAGCATGGGTGAAAGCGGGCGGCCCTGCAACGTAAACCCTTTGTTAAGGTTAACGGGCGGGGTGGCGAACGCGGCGGAAGTTTTCCACCCATCCCGAAGCTGCGGCATGCCGAAGAAATCCTCCCTCCCTCTTGTGGGGAAGGTTACAGGGTGAGGGTTGCGAGCAACCGCGAGCAAGGAAAACCCGGCCCGGGAATGGTTACCCCCGCCCGCTCTGCCTCGTGCTGCGCATTCGCAGTCGCGCGCCGCCCCACTCCGTGGACTTTGGAAGGAGGCTGCACCGTGCCGGGCACGGCGCAACAGTGGTGATGACGGGCGGATACAATTCCGCTATTGCAGCAGGAACCGGCCGGTGCCGCTCCCCCGCACCGGACATGTTCGCCCGTCCTCAAAGCCTTTGATCCCGTCCGGAGCGCCCTGCCCTTGCTCGCCATTTTCGAAAGCCTGCTGCCCGTATTTCTGCTGATCGCACTGGGTGCGGGGCTGAAGTCGGCGCGCCTGATCGAGGAGTCGCACTGGACCGGCGTCGAACGCATCAGCTATTTCGTGTTTTTTCCCAGCCTGCTGGTGCACACGCTCTACAATACCGATTTCGCCACCATCCCTGCGAGCCGTGCCGTGCTGGCCTTCTGCATCGGCCTTGTGGTCATTCTGTCGCTGGCGCTGTTGCTGCGTGTGCCTTTCCGCAAGCTGTTCGGCATCGATGACCCGTCCTATTCAAGCGTGGCGCAAGGGTTTCTGCGCTGGAACGCCTTTGTGGGCCTGGCAATCGCCGAAAAGGTCGGCAGCCCGGCAATGTTCACTGTCATTGCGCTCGGCATTGCGGTTCTGGCGATCCCGATCAACATCGCCTCGGTTTCGGTTGTCGCCCGGCTGGGCAGCCGTTCGGGCGAAACCGGCGGAACCCTGCGGCTGGTCTCGCGCAATCCGCTGGTCATCGGCACGGCGATCGGCCTTGCGCTCAATTTTTCCGGTGTCACGCTTTATGCGCCCTTCGCCCAGGCGATCGAACTGTGCTCACGCGTGTCACTGCCGATCGGACTGATCCTGGTGGGTGCGGGGCTGCGGCTCATCATGCCGCGTCGGGCGATGGCAGCGGCTGCGGCAACCTGCGTATTGAAGCTTGCGATGGTGCCGCTGGTCTACGCCAGCGCCGCCTATGCGCTGGGACTGCGCGGCGAGGAACTGATCTCGCTCGCCATTGCCGGCTCGGTTCCCACGGCCATGAACGGCTATCTGGTGGCGCGCGACCTTGGCGGCGATGCGCCGCTTTATGCGGCCATCGTGACGATGCAGACCATCGCCGCCTTCTTCACCATTCCGCTGGTGGTGCTGACGGCGACCTATCTGGCCGGATAAAGCATTTCGATGATGGCCGGCGCGTTCTGGCGGCTGTCCAGCATGCCGTAGGTATTGCGCCACAGCCCACCGAGGCGGGTTTCGACAAAGGCCTCGGCAAGGTCGGCAAGGCCGATGCGGCGCAGTTCGGCGGCGGCAGCTGTCAATGCCAGTTGTTCGGTGAGGATGCGCGAAGACCCCGGATCCGAGAGCGCCATGCGCGCCGCGGTACGGATCACGTCGACGGTCTTGGCAGCCTTTTCACCACCGAGATCGCGTTCCAGCGAGGCAAGCACGATATCGAGGCTCTCGGTCTCCTTCTCCAGCACGCGCAGCACGTCGAGGCACATGACATTGCCGGACCCTTCCCAGATGCCGTTGAGCGGCGCCTCGCGGTAATGCCGGGCGAGATTGCCGTCCTCGACATAGCCATTGCCGCCGAGACACTCCATCGCCTCGTAGACGAGCGGGGAAGCGATCTTGCAGGTCCAGTACTTGATGACCGGGGTCATCAGCCGCGCATAGGCCGCCTCCGCCGGATTGGCCGAGGCCCGGTCGAAGCTCTGCGCAAGCCGGAAGGCAAGCGCCGTCGCGCCGGCAACATCGAGCGCCATGTCGGCCAGCACGCGCTGCATCAGCGGTTGGTCGATCAGTCTGGCGCCCATGACGGTGCGGTGGCGGGCATGTTCGACCGCCTCCCACAGCGCCATGCGCATCAGGCCGGCAGAACCCAGCGAACAGTCGAGCCTTGTCAGCGTCACCATCTGGATGATGGTCTGCACACCCCTGCCCGGCTCGCCGATCAACTGGCCGTAAGCACCGCAGATCTCGATTTCGCCGGACGCGTTGGAGCGGTTGCCGAGCTTGTCCTTCAGCCGCTGGATGCGCAGCCCGTTCTGGCGGCCGTCGGAGAGCCTGCGCGGCACCAGAAAGCAACCCAGTCCCTGAGATTGCCCGGTCTTGTTGCCGCCATCCTCGATCTGCGCGAGGATGAGAAAGGCATCGCACATGGGGGCGGAGAAAAACCATTTGTGGCCGATCAACTGCCACAGCCCGTCGCCTGCCGGCCGCGCCAGCGTGGTGTTGGCGCGCACATCGGTGCCGCCCTGCTTTTCCGTCATGCCCATGCCGATGGTGATGCCCGATTTCTGCACCGGCGGCCGGTTGGAGGGATCGTATTTGCGCGAGGTGATCAGCGGCAGCCATTCGGCGGCGATATCGGGCGAATTGCCCATGGCGGCAACGCAGGCGCTCGTCATGGTGATCGGGCAGAGATGGCCCTGCTCCACGCCGCCCGTCATGTAGAAGCGCACGCCGCGCGCCACATGCCTGTGGCCCGTTTCGGTCGAGTTTTCCTCCCACAGCGAGGCGTGCAGGCCAAGGCTCGCCGATTTGCGCATGAAGGCGTGATAGGCGGGATGGAACTCGACGAGATCGATCCGGTTGCCCTTCGCGTCATGGGTCTTCAATTGCGGCAGATGGCGATTGGCAAGCCTGGCCAGTTCCAGCGTGTCGGCAGCCCCCAGCCAGGCACCGTATTGGGCAAAGCCCGCCTTGGTATCGGCAGGCAGCGCGGAGGCGATGCGCTGCAGCAGCGGATCGCCCTCCCAGGTGTTGATCCCACCGAAAACCGGCGACTGGTTGAAAACCTCGTGCGTGTCGAAGGGGATATCGGGGGAATCTGCCATAGGGGGAGTTTAGCGGGAAAAACCACCGATGAACATTGAAGTCTTTGGCTGGGTTGGCGGTGGTTTTCGGTGAGGCAGTAGGCTACGGGCAGTGTTTCATTTTTGACCGGTCTACATCTGACCCATCGGCTTCCTCGTATTGGGAGATATATCCCCAGTCTCCCTGGCGCCGGGTACCCATAATGTAATAGACACCAACCTTGTTGTATCGGTATCCGTCACTGCAGTTGATGGGTATTTTGCACACAACTATATGATCAAATTCGAAATCCCGCCGGAGTTCCTTCCACTTCTGATCATGTGATACGCCGCAATTGTAGGGGGTTGGTTTTTTCTTGTGATTGCGAAAATCCCAACTTTGGAAAAGCTCAGCTTCTGCAATCGCAATAATACGATCAGTGTCGGAAGAGGGTATTCTCTGCGAGAACTCTTTGTCAGTTTCGCGGCTTTTCACAATTAGGAAAGGAGCAATAACTGCTAAGACGGCTAGAAAACCAATTATCGGAAGGCAGATCAGGAAAATTGCAGGCAGGGCATATCGCTTGAAAAACGTTTCCTTATGATCATCCATGGAGTGCTCCACGCATCGATTTTTCTGGCTGTTGGAGGGTCAAAAAAGCGTTCGGGCTATTAGTCTGTGATGCGATGGTGGCTACAAGACGACAACCTTCCGCAAAGTGTTCCTGCTAGGTTGACATAACGATTTAGCGTCAGCCGCCGGTCTCAAGTTATCGCGGCCGACAACCAACTCAAACTTATCGCGCCAAAACCAAACGCCTTCCCCACCTTTCCTTCCCCCTCCCCCTTGTGGCCTTGGCGTTTCCCCCCTATAGCAGCCGTTTTAATGAGCGCGAAAAAGTCCGAACGAATGCCGGAAATTCCCGGCTACGCCTTTCCCCACCGCCACCTGCTGGGGATCGCCGATCTTTCCCCCCACGACATCGAGTTTCTGCTGGAACGCGCCGACGATGCGGTGTCGGTCTCCCGCGCGGTCGAAAAGAAGAAGGTCGCCTTGCGCGGGCGCACCCAGATCAACCTGTTTTTCGAGGCCTCCACCCGCACACAGTCCTCGTTCGAACTTGCCGGAAAGCGCCTCGGCGCCGATGTGATGAACATGTCGGTCGGCTCATCTTCGGTCAAAAAGGGCGAAACGCTGATCGACACGGCGATGACGCTCAACGCGATGCAGCCGGACCTGCTTGTCGTGCGCCATCATTCGGCCGGCGCCGTCGAACTGCTCGCCCAGAAGGTCGGATGTTCGGTGATCAATGCCGGCGACGGGGCCCATGAACATCCAACGCAAGCCCTGCTCGACGCGCTGACCATGCGGCGGCATCTGGGCGGCATCGCCCGGCGCACGGTGGCGATCTGCGGCGATATCCTGCATTCGCGCGTGGCGCGCTCGAACATCATCCTGCTCAACGCGCTTGGCGCGCGGGTGCGCGTCATCGCGCCCTCGACGCTGCTGCCTGCCGGGATCGGCGATCTCGGCGTCGAGGTCTTCAACCGCATGGAGGACGGGCTTCCCGGCTGCGACGTGGTGATGATGCTGCGGCTGCAGCGCGAGCGCATGGAAGGCGCGCTGATCCCCTCGGTGCGCGAATATTTCCGCTATTTCGGCCTCGACCGGGAAAAGCTGAAGCTCGCCAACAAGGGTGCGCTGGTGATGCATCCGGGACCGATGAACCGGGGCGTCGAAATCGCTTCCGACGTTGCCGACGGGCCGCAAAGCGTCATCCAGGAACAGGTGGAAATGGGCGTCGCGCTGCGCATGGCGGTCATCGAAACCCTGATCGAGACCGCCGACCGGCTCGACCAGCGGCGCAAGGATGCAAAACCCGGTAAAGGAGCAAAGGCATGAAGCCGCTCCTGATCACCAGAGCCCGGCTCGTCGACCCGTCGCAGGATTACGATGGCCCGGCCTCGCTACTGATCGAGGACGGCAGGATTGCAGCGGTCGAAAAATCGGCCAGCAAGATGGCCGCGCCCGAAGGCGCCGAAACGCTTAACGCGCGGGAAAACCTTGTCATTCCGGGTCTGGTCGACATGCGCGTCCATCTCGGCGAACCGGGCAGCGAATACCGCGAGACGATTGCGTCGGCCTCGGCGGCGGCGGCAAGTGGCGGGGTGACGAGTTTCGTCATGATGCCCGATACCAGCCCGGTGATCGACGAGGTTTCGCTGGTCGACTATGTGCGGCGCGCTGCACGCGACAATGCAAAAGTGCATGTCTATCCCTGTGCCGCCGTGACCAGGGGCTTCGAAGGCAGGGAACTGACCGAATTCGGCCTGCTGAAGGAAGCAGGCGCGGTGATGCTCAGCGAGGGCAAGCACTCGATCCGTTCGGCGCTGACGCTCAGGCGTGCACTGACCTATGCACGCGATTTCGGCCTGCTGATCGCAAAGGAGACCCAGGACCGCGACCTTGCCTCGAACGGGGTGATGAACGAGGGGCTGACGGCGAGCCATCTCGGCCTTGCCGGCATTCCGAGGGAAGCCGAAATCATCGCGCTGGAACGCGATCTTCGCATCGCCCAGCTTGCCCGGGGCCGCTATCTCGCCGCCAAGATCTCGACCAGCGATGCCGCCGACGCAATCGCCCGCTACAAGCAGGCCGGCGCCGATGTCTCGGCGGGCGTGTCGATCAACCATCTGTCGCTCAACGAAAACGACATCGGGCGCTACCGCACCTTCTTCCGCCTTTCCCCGCCACTCAGGGCAGAGGAAGACCGCCAGGCGATGATCGCAGCGCTGCGCGACGGCATCATCGACGTCATCGTCTCCTCGCACGACCCGCAGGATGTCGATACCAAGCGGCATCCGTTTGCGGAGGCAGCCGATGGCGCCATCGGGCTTGAAACCCTGCTGGCGGCGGCGCTACGGCTGCACCACAACGGTGAAGTGCCGATGATGCGGCTGATCGATGCGCTGTCGACGAAACCCGCCCGACTGCTTGGCCTTGAGGCCGGATCGCTGAAAGCAGGCCAGCCCGCCGATCTGGCGCTGGTTGATTGCGATGCGCCGTGGATTTACGGAGAAGAGGCGATCCGCTCGCTGTCGAAGAACACACCGTTCGAGGGCGCACGGTTTTCCGGCCGGGTATTGCAAACGCTGGTGGGCGGACGCACAATATTCACGCATAGCGCGTAGCGCCCGCGATTGCCGGGCCGCCGCGACGCTGCCCATTGATGGCGGAATGGATGGCGGAGGAATTTCATGCCCGATCCGATCAGCTGGTCTCATGCCCTGCCCTATTATCTGGCCGCACTTGCCTTCGGCTATCTGCTGGGCTCGATCCCCTTCGGGCTGATCTTTGCGAGGATGGCAGGCCTTGGTGACATCCGAAAGATCGGCTCCGGCAATATCGGGGCGACCAATGTGCTGCGTTCGGGCCGCAAGGGGATCGCCGCGCTGACGCTTCTTGCCGACATGCTGAAGGGAACGCTGGCAGCCTGGCTTGCCGGGCGCTACGGACCGGACCCGGCGATCATTGCGGGTCTCGGCGCGTTTCTCGGCCACTGTTTCCCCGTCTGGCTCAAATTCAAGGGCGGCAAGGGGGTTGCAACCTATGTCGGCGTTCTGCTTGCGCTTGCCTGGAAGGCAGCACTGGTCTTTGCCGGCGTGTGGCTCGCGGTCGCAGCGATCAGCCGCTATTCCTCGCTGTCGGCGCTGGTCGCCACGCTTGCGGTGCCGCTGGCGCTCTACTGGATGGGCGAAATCCAGGTGGCGGAGTTGTTCGTGCTGATGTCCGCCCTCGTCTGGCTGTTTCATCGCCAGAACATAGCCCGGCTGCTTTCGGGAAGCGAAAGCAGGATCGGCGGCAAGGGATAGGCTTCGTGGACGAGGAGAAGCGCAAGAAACCCGCCGTCTCCCCGTCCGCCATGCGTGCCGGAACGCAATCGGGGGCGATCGCGCTCAATGACGAACAGCGGCTTGCATGGCTGCAACTGCTGCGCAGCGAAAATGTAGGGCCTGCGACCTTTCGCGACCTGATCAACCATTTCCGTTCTGCCGCCGCTGCCCTCGAGGCGCTGCCGGAACTGATCGCGCGCGGTGGCGCGGCGGGCCGCATCCGCATTGCCACCCGCGACATGGCGGAACGGGAGATGGAACGGGCAGCCCGCGAAAAAGCCTGTTTCATCGGCATGGGCGAACCGGACTATCCCCCTGCGCTGCGCAGCATCGACTATCCCCCGCCGCTCATCTGCGTCAAAGGAAATCCGGGTGTACTGACCCAGAATGCGGTGGCGATCGTCGGCTCGCGCAATGCTTCGGTGAACGGCATGCGGCTGACAGGCCGCCTCGCCTCGGAACTGGGCCTGGCGGGATATGCCATCGTTTCCGGCCTTGCCCGTGGCATCGATGCCATCGCTCACAAGCACAGCCTGGAGACCGGCACGATTGCCGTCTTCGCCGGCGGCGTGGACATCGTGTTCCCGGAGGAAAACGCACAGCTTGCCGGTGAAATCATCGACAATGGCGGCGCCTTCGTTTCGGAAATGCCGATGGGCTGGAAGCCTCGCTCGAAGGATTTTCCACGCCGCAACCGGCTGGTGGCGGGGATCGCGCACGGGCTGCTGGTGGTGGAAGCGGCGCGGCGTTCGGGTTCGCTGATCTCTGCGCGTCTTGCCAATGAAAGCGGCCGCCCGGTCTACGCGGTACCGGGTTCGCCGCTCGATCCGCGCCATGAAGGCACCAACTGGCTGATCAAGCAGGGAGCGATGCTGGTCACCGGGGCAGACGACATCATCGCCGATCTGGCCGATTCCCTGCCGCCGGCAGGCAATGCGTTCTGGAGCGGCGAGACAGAGGAGGATACCGCCCTGCCCGCCGTTACCGCAGCCGACGATGCGCGCGGCAGAATTCTCGACGCGCTGGGGCCGGAGCCGGTGGAGGTTGACGACCTCATCCGGTTTACCGGCGCAACCGCCGGTCAGGTTCAACTGGTGCTGATCGAGCTTGATCTTGCAGGCCGCATCGAGCGCCACGGCGGCAACCGGGTGAGTCTTATACGCGGCGCCTGACCCGGTTTGCCGGCATGACCGGCAAATGCTCTAGTCCTCCGGCCATCCCAGCTCGCTCTTGAACTGGCCGATCTGAAGGGCGCTTGCCGTTTCGATCAGCGCCATGTCGATCAGATAGGAAACCATGGGTTCGCCGATAGAGGCGGCGAGGTTCTTCAACTCGGCCAGCATTTCATGCACATAGGAGAGCTTTTCGAGCTTGAGATCGCTGCTGACATGGGTGTTTTCCACCACGGCCGCCATGCGGCTTTCGGCAACTGCGGGATCGTCAGGGTGAAAGATGTCCTGTCCCTGTACAATTTTTCCCCCGGAGTCGGCTTTCTGCCCGGAGGCGGTTTCTTCATCGGACTGGCGATCCCCGGATTGCAGATATGAATGCGTCGACGGCTTGCCAGCGGTCATGGGCCACTCCCAGGTTCCCTGTTCACCGCCCTTTTTGGTGCCTTGCCCGACCGCATTTTCGACCCTGCCAACCGGCTCCCCTGCTCGCCACTTTGGTGCGGTTGGTCAACGGCTAAAATTTTAACGTGTATATTGCATCAATGCAATTAATAATTGTTTTTTGCACCGGATTGCCAGTCAGACGACAGGAAAAATGCCCACCACCCTTGACGGATCGCCTTTGTACCGCCAAGTCAACGGCCCGGTCACAGCTGTATGGCGTGCTGCCTGGCGGTGCCGGCAAGCCTCACATTCGTCAAATATAACAAGCCAAAGTGTCGTATGGGCCAGAGTGTCGTAGTCGTCGAATCGCCTGCCAAGGCGAAAACCATCAACAAGTATCTGGGCCCGGACTATACCGTCCTTGCCTCCTACGGCCATGTGCGCGACCTGCCGCCCAAGGAAGGCTCCGTGCTGCCGGAAGAGGACTTCACCATGTCCTGGGCGGTCGATTCGAAGTCGAAGACTCGGCTCAACGACATCGCCACGGCGCTGAAATCGGCCGAACGGCTGATTCTCGCCACCGACCCCGACCGCGAGGGCGAGGCCATTTCCTGGCATGTGCTGCAGGTGCTGAACGAAAAGAAACTGCTCAAGGACAAGCAGATCCAGCGCGTGGTCTTCAACGCCATCACCAAGCAGTCCGTGCTCGACGCGATGGCCCATCCGCGCGACATCGACGGCGATCTGGTGGATGCCTATCTCGCGCGCCGGGCGCTCGACTACCTCGTCGGGTTTTCGCTTTCGCCCGTGCTCTGGCGCAAACTGCCGGGCGCGCGATCGGCGGGCCGGGTACAGTCGGTCGCCCTGCGGCTGATCTGCGACCGGGAAGCCGAAATCGAGGCGTTCAAGCCGCAGGAATACTGGTCGATAACCGCGATGCTGAAGAACGGCGCGGGAGAGGCCTTCGAGGCGCGGATCGCCGAATTCGACGGCGAGAAGCTGCAGCGCCTCGACATTACCTCCCAGGCGCAGGCCGAAACCATCAAGGCGATGCTGGAGGCCGCGGACCTTGCCGTCACCCGTGTCGAATCCAAACCGACACGGCGCAACCCCTATGCGCCGTTCACCACCTCGACCCTGCAGCAGGATGCCAACCGTCGCCTCGGCTTTTCGGCAAGCCGCACCATGCAGATCGCCCAGCGCTTGTATGAAGGCATCGATCTCGGCGGCGAAACGGTAGGCCTCATTACCTATATGCGTACCGACGGCGTGCAGATCGCGCCGGAGGCCGTGCCTTCCCTGCGCGCGCAGATCGGGGCCCAGTACGGCGAACGATACGTGCCGGAAAAACCGCGTCATTATTCCACCAAGGCGAAAAACGCCCAGGAAGCGCATGAGGCGATCCGCCCGACCGATATCAGCCGCACGCCGAAAGAGATGGCGGGTTTCCTCAACGACGAACAGATGAAGCTCTATGAGCTGATCTGGCGGCGCACCATCGCCTCGCAGATGGAATCTGCCGAAATCGAACGCACCAGCGTCGATATCACGGCCTCCGCCGGCGGCAGGAAGGCGGTTTTGAGGGCAACCGGCTCGGTGGTGCGTTTCGACGGCTTCCTCGCCGCCTACGAGACCCAGGCTCCCACCACCCCCGGAGAAGAGGACGAGGACGCAAAGCGTCTGCCGGCCCTCGCCGAGGGCGAAGCGGTGGCGCGCGACGCCATCGAGGCAAAGCAGCATTTCACCGAGCCGCCGCCGCGCTATTCGGAGGCTTCGCTGATCCGCAAGATGGAAGAACTCGGCATCGGCCGGCCGTCGACCTATGCCTCGGTGCTTTCCACCCTGCAGGACCGCGACTACGTGACGCTTGAAAAGCGGCGCTTCACGCCGGCCTCCAAGGGCCGCGTCGTCACCAGCTTTCTCGAAAGCTTCTTCAAGCGCTATGTGGAATACGATTTCACTGCCGATCTCGAGGAAAGGCTCGACCGCATCTCGGCGGGCGAACTCGCCTGGAAGGATCTGCTGCGCGATTTCTGGAAGCAGTTTTCGGCCAGCATCGAGGACATCAAGGACCTGCGCGTCTCGCAGGTTCTCGACATGCTCAACGAGGAACTGGCCTATCTCGCCTTTCCGCCGAGGGAGGACGGCTCCAACCCGCGCGCCTGCCCGAAATGCGGCAATGGCCAGCTGTCGCTGAAGGTTGGCCGCTTCGGCGCCTTTGTCGGCTGCTCCAACTATCCCGAATGCAATTTCACCCGCCAGCTCGGTGCCGGCGAAGAGGCGGATGCCGAGGAAAACGGTCCGAAAGTGCTGGGCCGGGATCCCGATACCGACGAGGAAATCACCGTGCGCAGCGGCCGTTTCGGCCCCTATGTGCAACGCGGCGAAGGCAAGGATGCCGCACGCGGCTCGATCCCGCGGGGATGGAACCCGGCCGATATCGATTATGAACGCGCGATGCAGCTTCTGTCGCTGCCGCGCGAGGTGGGCAAGCATCCCGAAACCGGCAAGGTGATTACCGCCGGCATCGGCCGCTACGGCCCCTTCGTGCTGCATGAGGGCGTCTATGCCAATCTCGAAAGCGCCGAGGAGGTCTTCACCGTCGGGCTCAACCGTGCCGTCGACCTGATTGCCGAGAAGGCCGCCAAGGGCGGCCGGCGGGGTGCGGCCAAATCGCTCAAGGACCTCGGCGAACACCCCGATCTCGGCGGCATGATCGCCGTCAAGGACGGGCGCTACGGCCCCTATGTCAACCACGGCAAGGTCAATGCGACACTGCCCAAGGACAAGGACCCGCAATCGGTGACGCTTGACGAAGCCGTTGCGCTGATTGCCGCCAAGGCAGGCGCCAAAGCCAAGGATGGGGGCAAGGGTGGCAGCAAGACCGGGGCGGCGGCGAAGAAGACTGCCGCCAGGGCCAAGGGCTGAAATCGGTGACACGCGGCGCGCCCCGCTCGAAGAAGGACCGCAACCGCCAGCAGCGCGGCGTTCCCAGCCGCGAGGCGATCCTCGACTATATCGCTGAGAACCCCGACATGGCGGGCAAGCGCGAGATCGCGCGCGCCTTCGGCATCAAGGGAGCCGCGAAGATCGACCTCAAGGCAATGCTGAAGGAGATGGCCGAGGAAGGCCTCATCGAGCGGCGCGGCAAGCGGCTTTCACGGCCGGGGGACCTTCCCCGCGTGACCGTGCTCGACATCGTCACCCGCGACCGCGAGGGCGGGCTGCTGGCAAGACCGGCAACCTTCGACGGCGATGACGACAAGGCGCCGGTCGTCCACATGCGCCGCCAGAAGGCCGGCGAAACGGCTGCCGGCATCGGTTCGCGGGTATTGGCGCGCGTCGAGCGCAGCGACGGCGTCTATCACGGGCGCATCATCAAGGTGCTGGAAAAGCAGCGCCGCGCTGCCCTCGGCATTCTGCGCATCGGCGAGAACGAGGCACGCATCGAGCCGATTTCGCGCAAGCAGGAGGAACTGGTCATTTCTACCGACGCGCTGGGAGATGCAAAGGACGGCGATCTTGTGGAGGTCGAACCGCTGGCCTCCAGCAGCCGCTACGGACTGAAACGCGGCAAGGTGCGCCAGGTGGTGGGTTCGGCGATCACCGAACAGGCAGCCTCGATGATCGCCATCCATGCCAATGACATTCCGCACATCTTCCCCGATGCTGCGCTGGCCGAGGCAGGCGCGGCAAAACCGCTGGCATTGAAGGGCAAGGACAATGCTGCCGAGACCCATGAGGATTGGCGCGATCTGCCGCTGATCACCATCGACCCGGCCGATGCCAAGGACCATGACGATGCGATTCACGCCATGGCCGACCCCGACACCGAAGGCGGATACATCGTCACGGTCGCCATTGCCGATGTGAGCTATTACGTGCGGCCCGGCAGTGCCATGGACCGGGAAGCGGAAAAGCGCGGCAACTCGGTCTATTTCCCCGACCGGGTGGTGCCGATGCTGCCGGAACGTATTTCCAACGATCTTTGTTCGCTGCGCGAAGAGGAGGACCGCCCTTCCCTCGCCGTGCGCATGTGGTTCGACCGCGAGGGCCGCAAGGTCCGCCACAGCTTCCACCGCATCGTCATGCGCAGCCACGCCAAGCTTGCCTATGTGGAAGCCCAGGCGGCGATCGACGGCCAGCCGAACGACAAGTGCCGGCCGTTGCTCGACACCATTCTGAAGCCGTTATGGGAAGGCTATGACTGCCTGAGACGCGGCAGGAATGCCCGCGGACCGCTGGAACTCGACCTGCCCGAGCGCAAGATCCTGCTCAAGGAGGACGGTACGGTCGACCGGGTCATCGTTCCCGACCGGCTCGACGCCCACAAGCTGGTCGAGGAGTTCATGATCCAGGCCAATGTGGCGGCCGCTGAAGCACTCGAGGCAAAACACCAGGCGCTGATCTACCGCATTCACGACAGTCCCTCGCTGGACAAGCTGGAAACCCTGCGCGAATTCCTCTCGAGCCTCAATTTGAGCCTGTCGCGCGCGGGCAATCTGAGGGCCGAGCATTTCAACGGCATTCTTTCCGCCGTCGAGGGCGGTGAAAACGAGGAACTGGTCAACCAGGTGGTGCTGCGCTCGCAATCGCAGGCCGAATACAGCCCGGACAATATCGGCCATTTCGGCCTCAACCTGCGCAAATACGCCCATTTCACCTCGCCGATCCGCCGCTATGCCGACCTGATCGTCCACCGTGCGCTGGTCAAGGCGCTGGGGCTGGGGCCCGGCGGCATCACGGCGGAAGAGGAAAAGAACCTCGATGCGGTCGCAGCCGACATATCCATGACCGAACGCCGCGCCATGGCGGCGGAACGCGAAACCAAGGACCGGCTGATTGCAGGTTTCCTGTCCGAACGCATCGGCGAGCGCTTCAACGGCCGAATAAACGGCGTTACCAAGGCCGGCCTGTTCGTCACGCTCAACGATACCGGCGCAGAAGGTTTCATCCCGATTTCAAAGATTTCCGACGAATACTACGTCTATGACGCTGCGACCCAATCGCTCATTGGCGACAAGAGCGGTCTGGCCTATCAGATCGGTATGGATGTGGAAGTCCGCCTCGCAGAGGCAGCCCCCGTCGCCGGCGCACTCCGGTTCGACATGCTGAGCGAAGGAAAACCCGTTGGTGGCCTTCCGCGTTCGCGCCGCACCGGCCATGCCAGCCGGGGCAGCCGCAGTTTCGGGCCTGGAAGCGGTCCGAAGCGTGGCGGCGGCAAGGCGCATAACAGGAAGCATCGCGGCAGATCCGGCCGCAAATGAGGGAAGAAGACATGCAGCAGTTCAGTGAAACCGCCGTTTACGGCGGCGAGGACAACGAGTCGCACCGCCCGCTGATGCAGGCCGCCCGGCGCGGTTTTGCCAAGAAATGCCCGGCCTGCGGCAAAGGCGAACTGTTCGAGGGTTTTCTCAAGGTTCGGCCGGTGTGCGAAAGCTGCGGCGAGGAATTGCACCACCACCGCGCCGATGATCTGCCGGCCTATCTCAACATCCTCGTCGTCGGCCATGTGGTGCTCGGCGCCATGATGGTGCTGATGAAATGGGAATTTTTCGGCATGTGGACGACGATGTTCATCACCATGGCGGTGGCGATCCTTGCCGCCTGGGCGCTGATGCAGCCGCTCAAGGGCATGGTGGTCGGCACCCAGTGGGCGCTCAGGATGCACGGTTTCGGCGGGCATGACGACTGACGCGGAAAACAAGGTTTCCGCAGAAATCGCGCGCGTCCAGGAGATGATCAGTTCGGCGCCGATGCGACGCATGCGCCAGAAAGCGCTGGCAAGCGGCGCACGCGTTACGCCGAAAAACGCCGCCACCATCATTCTGCTGCGCGGCGAACCCGGCCGCGAGGAACTGGTGATGGGCCGGCGCAACCGCAACCTGAAATTCATGCCCGGCGCCATGGTGTTTCCCGGCGGTCGCGTAGACCGCGGCGACTGGCGCGTCCCCGCCGCCGACCCGCTGCGGCCGGAAGTGCGCGCCAAGCTGCTGGAGAACCTGCGCGGACGCCCCGGAGAGGCCAGTGCCCATGCGCTGGGCATCGCCGCGCTGAGGGAACTTCACGAGGAAACCGGCCATCTGATCGGCCGCAAGAGCAGCATGCTATCCGCGCACCCCGACTGGAAGGCCTACGCCGAGCACGGCCTTGCCCCCTCTCTCGACAGCCTGCGCCTGCTCGGCCGCGCCATCACGCCTTCCGGCGTTCACCGCCGCTTCGACACCTGGTTCTTCGTGACCCGGCTCAACGCGTATCACGTGCAGCCAGAGGGCGGCTTTACGCCCTCGGGTGAACTCGAGGAACTGAAATGGCTGACGCCCGAAGCCGCGATGTCTGCAGACACACGGGAAATCACCCGGGTGATCCTGGTCGAGCTGATGAACCGGCTGCGGGATGATCCCAATCTCGATCCGGCGTGGCCCGCGCCCTGCTACTCCACGATCCGCGACCGTTTCCACCGGCGGCTGATGTAGAGGCAGCCCAGGCGCGCCATCGCGGTGAATCCCGATTGCACCGGTAGACCTTCCCGGCTACGGATTGGCGATGTCCCAGACTCATTCCCATGCAAGTGCCGCCGCCGGGGATCGAAAGACCGATTTTACCGCGGCTTTCGCCTCCATCATCGCCATTTCGTCAATCGGCGTCGCTATCGGCCTGTCATTTCCGCTGCTGAGCCTCATTCTCGAACAACGCGGATATTCGGCAATCATCATCGGCGCCAATGCCGCAAGTGCCGGCGTGGCGGCCATGGCGGCCGTCTGGCTGGTCAATCCGATGGTGAACCGCCTCGGCGTCATCAACACGATGCTCGCCTGTGCGGTGATCGCTTCTGCCTGCATGATCGGATTCCATCTCTTCGACCAGCTTGCCGCCTGGTTCGCGCTGCGCATCGTCTTCAGCGGCGCGCTGACGCTTTCCTTCGTGCTTTCGGAGTTCTGGATCAATTCGGCTGCCTCCGAGCGGCAGCGCGGCCTGATGCTGGGAATCTATGCCACGGTGCTCAGCATCGGATTCGGCATCGGACCGGGAATCCTGGCGCTGACCGGCTCCGGCGGCGCGCTGCCCTTCGCCATCGGCGCTGCGATCATCCTGGTTTCCTGCCTGCCGGTGCTGTTTGCCCGCCGCCGCGAGCCGGTACTGGGTGATTCCCTCGGCTCGTCGAGCGGCTTCCTGAAATACGTGCTGATCGTGCCGCTGGCGACCGGCGCGGTTGCCGTGTTCGGGGCCGTCGAGCAATCCATCCTGGCGATTGTTCCGGTCTACGGCCAGCGGCTGGGCTACACCGAGACTGGCACGGCGGTCCTGTTGATGGTGTTTGCCGCCGGCAATGTCGGACTGCAGATTCCGCTCGGCATCGCCAGCGACCGCGTGAAAGACCGGCGAGTCATCCTGTATCTGTGCGGGATCATCGGCGTCGCCGGCGCGCTGCTGCTGCCGGTGGTGATAAACCCGACCGCCCCAGTCTGGCCGGCCTGGACGGTGCTGTTCGTTTGGGGTGGCGTGATTTCCGGCCTGTATACGGTCGGTCTTGCCCATCTCGGATCGCGGCTGAGCGGCGGGGATCTGGCACAGGCGAACGCCGCATTCGTCTTCTGCTACACGATCGGCATGATCCTGGGGCCGCAGCTTTCCGGCATCGCCATGGAAGCCGTGCCGCCGCACGGCTTTGCCTGGTGCGTTGCAGCCTTTTTTGCCGCCTATCTGCTGCTGTGCATCGTGCGGGCCTTTTACCGGCAGAGAAAGCCGGCTGCGGTTTGAGGCCGCGGCCGCACCCTGCAACCGGCACTTCAATTCGGCCACTTGACTTTCAGCAGCCAATGAGTAGGTTGCGCGCCGACCGGAGGGGCACAAATTCGTTTGCGCCCCTCGATTTATTGGATTGCGGCAAGCCGCCCTCACCCCTAGGCACCTCCCAGGACCTTGGACAGGTGCCCGGAACGAAGGAGTTCCTCGGGAAAGGCGTTTTACCAATCTCCCCGATTTCGACACGTTAAACGGGCTGGAACAGCACCATGGCAAAAGCAACCACCATCAAGATCAAGCTTGAGAGCACGGCCGATACCGGCTTTTTCTACGTGACCAAGAAGAACAGCCGCACCATGACCGAGAAAATGGTCAAGCGGAAATACGATCCCGTTGCCAAGAAGCACGTGGATTTCAAGGAAACCAAGATCAAGTAAGCCGCTGCCCGCAAGGGCATGCAAGGCTTGCGAACGAGGCCCCGCTTTCTGGCGGGGCTTTTTGTTTTCCGCCCCACGAAACAGACGGAATCCATCCGGCAAAGGCCGGAAACTGCAGCAATGAAGGTGAGGAGAAAGGGTCGGCCGGTCAGCCGGATATGGTACGAGGAGGCCAATAGTCCGGTGACCGACCGACAACCCCACGGACCCAGGAGATGCGGCGGACCTGAGCACTCCGTAGGGAAACTGTTTGATGCGCTCCGGGCTTACATGCCCCCGTTCCAGCCTGATTTGGCACTTGCAGGTTCGGCGCATTTCGTTTCCGGGATAAACCAATATTTGGTCAATGCACCGGACATGGCGAAATATAGAAACAAACTGTCAGGAAAATCAACGATTTCGTAACCATATCCCAGACAGTCGTTGAAGATGGTTACGGGTCAACCTTAACGCCGCCATGCCGTTTTCCGTGGAAAACCGGCAATTGCCCGCGTAAAGGCGGAAGAACACATCTTGATGACATATTGTGGATAAGCGCCGAAACCCCGCCGATAACGGGCAAAAAGCGCGTTATGCGGCTTCGTAAACCACCATGTTGCGGCCGCCGCGCTTGGCCTGGTAGAGGCCGACATCGGCGCGTTTCAGCAGGCTTTCCGGCGTGTCGTCGGCAGCCTGAAGCGTTGCAACGCCAAGGCTTACGGTGATCGCCAGTTGCTTGCCGCCCTGGTCGACGACGAAGGGATGCACCGACACCTCGTTGCGGATGCGCTCGGCGACGATGCGGGCCGTCTTCATGTCGGTGTCCGGCATGGCGACGACGAACTCCTCGCCGCCGAAACGGCAGGCAAGGTCGATGTTGCGGACGTTCTTCTTGATGCGGCGGGCGAACTCGGCAATCACCTCATCGCCCACGTCATGGCCGTGATTGTCGTTGACCAGCTTGAAGTGGTCGATATCGCAGATGATCAGCGAAAGCGGCGCGTTTCTCGCCTGGGCCTTCTCGATCATGCCCGGCAGGTGATTGTCGAGATAACGCCGGTTGTTGAGGCCGGTCAGCGCATCGGTCACCGCCATTTCGATGGTCTGCTGCACCGAATCGCGCAGCAGCAGGTTGAAGCGCTTGCGGCGCACCTGGGTGCGGACCCGGGCGAGGATCTCGTTGCGGTCGACAGGCCGGCGGACATAGTCGTTGATGCCCATGTCGAGGGCCTGAATAACCTTCTGCTCCTGCTCCAGTTCGCTGACGATGAGCAGCGGCAGCATGCGCGTCTTTTCCAGCGACTTGAGCTGGGCGCAGAGCCTGAGCGCATCCATGTCAGCCAGAGAAAGCGAGATGATGGCGGTGTCGAAGTCGCCATCGGCCGCCTTGAGCAAGGCTTCCCGCGGATCGGAAACCAGCGTGATGCGGTTTTCCGCCGACAGGTATTTGACGATGCGCTCGTAGGAGGACGGCTTGTCGTCGACAACGAGAACCCTGGCCTTTTCGGCCTCGGCGTTGCGAAGCGACTGCGCCATCAGTTCCTGAACGCTGAGTTCCTGGCCGGTGGTCGCCCGCAGCCGGAGTTCGTCGGTCAGCATTTTCAGCCGCACCAGACTCTTGACCCGCGTCACGAGGGCAAGATCGTTGACCGGCTTGGTCAGAAAATCGTCGGCGCCGGCGTTGAGCCCCTGCACCCGGTCCTCGACCTGGTCGAGCGCGGTTACCATGACGACGGGAAGATGCATGGTGCGAGGGTCTGCCTTCAGGCGGCGGCAGACCTCGAAGCCGTCCATTTCCGGCATCATCACATCGAGCAGCACGACGTCACATTCGCCACTGGCGCAGATTTCGAGCGCGTCGCGGCCGTTGGAAGCGGTCAGGACCTGGAAATACTCCGCCATCAGCCGGGCTTCCAGCAGCCTGACATTGGCCTCGATATCGTCAACAACCAGAATTCTGCCTGACATGCGCTGGGGTCTCTACTGTCCGCTTACTCATAACTTTCAGGACTCAGTCCCGGTTAAGATAGGTCTCTATGGTGGCAAGGAAGGTGTTCACGGAGATCGGCTTGGAGATGTAGGCCTCGCAGCCGCCCTGGCGGATGCGCTCCTCGTCCCCCTTCATGGCGAAGGCCGTCACCGCGATGACCGGAATGGCATGCAGCTCGTTTTCCTCTTTCAGCCATTTGGTGACTTCCAGCCCGGATACCTCCGGCAGCTGGATATCCATCAGGATGAGGTCCGGCTTGTGCTGGCGGGCAAGTTCCAGCGCTTCCATGCCGTTACGGGTCTGGATCGTGCTGTAGCCCTTGGCCTCCAGCAGGTCGTTGAAGAGCTTCATGTTGAGTTCATTGTCCTCAACAATCATCACTGTTTTTGTCATGCCAAACCCGCTTGCGGTTCCCCGATCTCCCGACCACTCACTGCTTTGGAGATCCTGACTTTGATCATTGTGCCATTGATCCGTTCAAGGCTAGAGCAATAGTATTGACGAAATGGAAACAAACGCCACTTGCGGCACCGGAAAATCCGATATCCACCGCCAAGCCGACCAGCCCGAAAGCCCCACCTGATGACCGAGGAAGAAGCCCGCGATATCGCCGTTAGCGGCCTGTCCTACATCGCGGCGGATGAGGCGCAACTTGGCCGCTTTCTGGCCCTGACCGGCGTCGATCCGGGCGATATCCGAGCCGCAGCGCAGGATCCGGCCTTTCTTGCCGGCGTGCTGGACTTTTTTCTCGGTTTCGAGCCTGCGCTGCTGCAATTCGCCGAGGCTGCGGAAATAGCGCCCGAGCGCGTGGCCAGGGCACGCCATGTGCTGGGAGGGCCGCCGGAAGCATGGTAGCATGCGGCATCCTGCCAGAGCGCTGTTGAGGAAACTGCGGTGACCACGCCAAAGACCAAGACAACGTTCACGCGCGCCCCTCACGGGGCTGAGGGCAAGCCCTTTGCCGGCAGTTCCGGGTTCTGCCGCGACTGCCTGACACCACTGTCCCGGGAAATGGTACCGCAAGCCCGCCGCTGCAGCCATTGCGGCAGCCCTCGGCTTGTGCGCCATCCCGAGTTGCACCGCCTGCATATCGCCCATATCGACTGCGATGCCTTCTATGCCTCGGTGGAAAAACGCGACAATCCGGAACTGGCGCCGCTGCCCGTCATCGTCGGCGGCGGCACGCGCGGGGTTGTGTCGACCTGCTGCTATGTGGCGCGCATTCGCGGCGTGCGCTCGGCCATGCCGATGTTCAAGGCGCTTGCCGCCTGCCCCGATGCGGTCGTGATCAAGCCCGACATGGAAAAATATGTCCGGGTCGGGCGGCAGATCCGCGACATGATGCGCGAACTGACCCCGCTGGTCGAACCGCTGTCGATCGACGAGGCGTTTCTCGACCTTTCCGGCACCGAGAAGCTTCACAAGGCCACTCCGGCGCTGACGCTGGCGCGCTTTGCCAAGCGGGTGGAGGACGAACTCAACCTGACGGTCAGCGTCGGGCTTTCCTACTGCAAGTTTCTCGCCAAGGTCGCCTCCGATCTCGAGAAACCGAAAGGGTTTTCAGTGATCGGCGAGGCGGAAGCCTACGATTTCCTGCGCCGGCAACCGGTGTCGCTGTTCTGGGGCGTGGGCAAGCAGACCCAGAAGATGCTGGCGCGCGACGGCATTACCGACATCGCCACCGTTCAGGACATGGAGGAGAGCGAGCTGGTGCGGCGCTACGGCTCGATCGGCCAGCGCATGGCACGCCTTGCCCATGGCCGCGACGCACGCACCATTTCCACCGACATGGCGGCAAAGAGCATCAGCACGGAAACGACGTTCAATACCGACATATCCGACAAGGCCGAACTGACACGCATTGCAAGGCGGCTGTCGGAAAAGGTTTCGGCACGGCTCAAGGACAAGCATCTTGCCGGTCAAACGATCATGCTCAAGCTCAAGACGGCGGATTTCAAGCTTCGCACGCGCAACCGCTCCCTGCCCGACCCGACGCAGCTTGCCGACCGGATATTCCGGGCAGCTTCCCGCCTGCTGGAAAAGGAAGCCGACGGCACACGCTTCCGCCTGATCGGCGTCGGGGTGACGACGCTTGTGAGCGACGAGACGGCGGACCCGCAAGACCTGGTGGACACGGGAGCAGCACAGCGGGCCAAGGCCGAACACGCCATGGATCACATAAGGCGCAAGTTCGGCGACAGGGCGGTGGAACTCGGCCTGACCTTCCGAGACCGGCGCAAGCCGCCCCCGGCGCAATAAAACTCAGTTGCGGATGCTGCAGTCGCCGTCGTCGAGGAATTCGAGCGCCACCAGCGAGCCGCGCAGGGAATAATCCGGATAGCGCATGACGAGCTTGCGCGAGATACCGCCTTCGTAAAGCAGGAAGGAGACCTCGTAGACCGGCGTCTGCTCGGTCGAATCCGTGCGGTTCTGCTTGAAATAGCCGATGGTCACGGGCCAGGCAGGATCGTCGGCCAGTTCTTCGATGGCCTTGGCCTTTTCGCCCGGCAGCGGGTCGGTATAGGCCTTTGCCTCGCCGACGATATTGGTGGTCTTGAGCACTTCATCGGCGTCATCGCCGCCGTCGAAAACATCGATGCTGAAGAAATGGCGGCCTTCCCGCGCGCCCTCGATCACCTTGACCAGATGGCTGGAGATGAAATTGGCCACCGGCAGTTCAACCTCGCGGACCTGGGGCGAGGAAAGGCTGACCATCATGGCATCACGGCCATTGACGGCAACGCCCTTTACAGTCCGGTCGAGTTGGTCGTCGACGAAGGACTTCGTCAGGAAGGAGTATTCCCCGCCATCGGGCGTTTCATGAGAGGCCGTCTGCTGGTCGGTGGTGAAGATATCGCCATTGGCGTTGACCCGGGAAACGAAGCGGTAGTTGACGGAAATGCCGTCGCATTCGTCACCCTTCATTTCGTAGACGATGCGCCCGCTCATGGAATTGATGCCGGAGCGGTCGCTCGCCTTCTCCAACTCGATCTCGTAGACGGCGCGGTGGGGTTTGAGGATTTCAAAGCCGACGGCACCGGCCGGAGCAGCGGCGAACATGCCGGCCAGAGCGGTGGCAATGGCCATGCTGGCCGAGGTGAATACTGGTTTTCCGTGTGGCATGCCTGTGTTTTTCATCAAATACCGCCGCTTGGCCCCTTCCCGTCCATAGAGCCTTCAGGATGTGGCAAAATTGGGTTGCGTACAACGGGTTTCTCCGTCAATCCTGAGGCAAACGCAATCCTGGTAAACACAAGAGCGGCATGTCGGTTTCATTTTTTTGCACCCGATCCGGTACGAGGTTTCCGCTGTGACGGCGAAGATACGGGACAATCCCGGCGCAACCCGATGGATCTCGGAACGCCCCATCGCCCATCGCGGCCTGCACGACGTTTCGCGCGGCATCTTCGAAAACACGCTGTCGGCGGCGAAGGCTGCGATCGAACACGGCTACGCCATCGAAGTCGACCTGCATCCTTCGAGGGATGGCGTGCCGATGGTGTTTCACGACAACACGCTCAACCGGCTGACGCAGGAGAGCGGCAATGTGCGCGACCGCAGCGCCGGCGAACTGGCCTCGATTGGGATCGGCGGCTCCGCCGACCGCGTTCCCACCCTGGCGCAACTGCTCGATCTGACCGGCGGCCGAAGCGGTCTGGTGCTGGAACTCAAGGGCATCGCAGGCGAGGATGACGGCTTTGTCGCGGCGGTGCTTTCGGTGCTTGAAGACTATGACGGGCCGGTTGCGATCATGTCGTTCAACCACTGGCTGCTTGCCGACGCCCGCAAGCTTGGCGCAACAATCCCCGTCGGCCTGACCGCCGAGGGCGATGACAAGCTCAACGGCGTTCACCGCGAGGCGATGGCTGCCTATCAACCCGACTTCGTGTCTTACGGGATCGACGACCTGCCCAATGATTTCGTGCGGGAATTCCACGAAACCGGCAGGCCGGTGATCACCTGGACGGTGCGCTCGCCGGAGGCTGCCGCAAAAAGCGCGCTGTATGCCGACCAGATCACCTTTGAGGGCTTTTTGCCGCCTTTGCCGGAAGCTGAACAGGCGGTAGACTGACCGGGCTCATGGACAGCCAGACCAGCTTTCGTATCCGGGTAAACACCTCGATCAACGAGATCGATGCCGCCACATGGGACCGGCTGGCTGCCGTTGGGGATGGCGACGATGCGGCGCGCCACAATCCGTTCGTCTCCCACGGGTTTCTCTTGGCACTGGAGGATTCAGGCTCAGCGGTGGCCGAGACCGGCTGGCTCGGCCAGCATCTGGTGCTGGAGGATGATGGCGGAACAGCGCTGGCCGCCCTGCCCTGCTATCTGAAGAACCACAGCCAGGGCGAATATGTCTTCGACCATGGCTGGGCGGATGCGTTCTACCGGGCGGGTGGGGAATATTACCCCAAACTGCAGTGCAGCGTGCCGTTCACCCCGGCAACCGGCCCGCGCTTTCTGACCGGCGACGCGCAAAACCGCGAGGCGCTGACCCTTGCCCTGCTCAACGGGCTGGAACAACTGACCGGGAGGCTCGGAGCCTCGTCGGCCCACATCACCTTCATGCGGGAAGCAGAATGGCACCTGGCGCGCGAGGCCGGCCTGCTGGCGCGCACCGACCGTCAGTTTCACTGGTTCAATCGCGGCTATGCATCCTTCGATGCGTTTCTCGAGGCGCTTTCCTCGCGCAAGCGCAAGAACATCCGCAAGGAACGCCAGACAGCGCTTTCAGTGGACGGAATCGAGATCGAGCAGCTTACCGGCAACGCGCTGAGCGAAGCCGCGTGGGACGCGTTCTTTGCCTTCTACATGGATACCGGATCGCGCAAATGGGGAAGCCCCTATCTGACGCGGGCGTTCTTTTCGCTGGTCAGCGAACGCATGGCGGACAGCATCCTGCTGGTGATGGCAAAGCGCGATGGCCGCTACATTGCCGGCGCGCTCAACTTCATCGGCGGCGACTGCCTCTATGGCCGCCACTGGGGCTGCACCGAGAACCATCCCTTTCTGCATTTCGAGCTGTGCTATTATCAGGCCATCGACTACGCGATCGCGCACGGGCTTGGCCGCGTTGAGGCCGGCGCCCAGGGCGAGCACAAGCTGGCGCGCGGCTATGAGCCGGTAACCACCCATTCGGCCCACTACATCGCCAATGCGAGCCTGCGCCGGGCGGTGGCCGACTATCTGCAGTCGGAACGCCGTCATGTGGAGATGGAGCAGGAAATCCTGCGCGACCATTTGCCCTTCCGCGAGCAAAACGGCGATTAATGCCTCGGCGCATGGCGGGCCAAGCTTGAACCGGCTGGCGCTTCTGCCCATAGTGGCGGCTGGAAAACAGCGCATTCCACGAAGGAACATTCATGCCGGAAGCCTATGACAACGACAATATTTTCGCCAAGATCCTGCGCGGCGAACTACCCAGCCACAAGGTCTATGAAGACGACGAAACACTGGTGATCATGGACATCATGCCGCGCGGCGACGGACATTGTCTGGTTCTGCCCAAGGGGGCCGCCCGCAACCTGCTGGATGCCGGCGACGGGATCGCCGAGGCGGTGGCGCGGACCACGGCGAAGATGGCGAGAACCGTCGTCAAGGCCTTCGGTGCCGACGGGGTAACGGTGCAGCAGTTCAACGAACCGGCCGGCGGCCAGGTCGTCTTCCACCTGCATGTGCATGTCATTCCGCGCTTCGAAGGGGTGAGCCTGAGGCCTCATACAGGTTCGATGGCCGATCAGGCCGTGCTTGCCGAACATGCGGAGAAAATCCGCTCGGCCCTGGCGGAAAGCTGACGCACACGAACCGATTCCACCGCCCCGGCGTGGTGTCCGGGATGCGGCGGAATCTGATAACGTACTTCAGGAAAATTCTCTAGTTCTTTGTAATTTAAGCAGTTCAGGATTTCGAAGAACCGTCATCGACGCTGAGAAGTTCAGCTTCCAGGCTGTCTTCCAGCGAGAACTCCTCGGCTGCGGGTGCAGCCTCTACAGTTTCGACTTCCGCTTCCGCGCCACGCTGAACCTCGGAGTTGGTTTCAACCGGGCTTTCTTCCGCAGCGACTTCGGCCTGCGGCGCTTCCTCGACAACCGCTTCGGCGGCAGGTGCAGCTTCAGCCACCGCACCTTCTGCTGCAAAAGACTTCCTGAGGTCGTCGATCAGCAGGGTGAGCGAAGCCACGAGCTTGGCGTCCGGGCTGCGCTCGATTGCCGCGCGGGCAGCTTCCAGCCGCTTTTCGGCCGCATCGCGAATACCGACGAGTTGTTCCAGTTGTTCCATGATTTTTACCCCTTTTAACCGGGCAAGGCCGCCCCGGTTTCCGGCCCTTCACCGGCCGCATTCATCGTTTTTTTTCGGTTTTTTTGACCGGAGGCCCATCCAAATCATTTCACGTTTCGGCAGAAACGGGACAATGATCAGGCCCGCTGGCCCTGGTTGCGCATTCAGGTTTTCCGACTTTGGCAAAAAACCTGAAATGCTCTAGACGGTTTGGCTCGCCCTGCCAAGGGGCTTGCCTGCGGGCAGCACCTTGTCAGATGACA